>NZ_JBHTCG010000021.1:0-149345 GCF_042665155.1 Sphaerisporangium rhizosphaerae
GGGCCAAGGCCGCCGACGCGCCGCCGGTCGCCCGGCCGAAACCCGAGGGCGCCACTGCCGCACGCGCGCGGCCGGAGGGTCCCGCGGCCGTCCGCGCGAAGGCGGACGGACCGCCGGTCGTCCGTGCCAAGGCCGACGGCCCGGCCGCCGGGCGGGCGAAGCCCGACGCCGCCGCCGGCCGGGGGAAGGCCGATGGTCCCGCGGGCGGCCGGAGCAGGCCCGAGGACGCCGCCACAGGCCGGGCTCAGGAGGAGACGCCGGGGGAGCGCGCCCGGATCCGCGCCTCCGCGGCGGACGCCGCCGCCGACCGCCGGGCCAAGCCCGACGCCGTAGAGCGCCGAGGTAAGGCCGACGCCGGTCGGCGGGCCAAGGCCGACGGCCAGGAGCGGGGGGCGAAGGCCGAGGCTTCCGCGCGACGGGTGCGGGGTGAGGCCGCCGAGCGCCGCACCAGGGCCGGCGGGGCCACGGCGATGGCCAGGGTCCGGCGGGCCGCAGCGGACGTCAGGGAGTCGGCGCTCGCGACCGACGCCGCGCCGGCCGCGTCGATCTCCTCCCCGCCCGGCAGCGCCGTGCTCATCGTCCTGGCCATGCTGGCCGTGCCCTGCGTGGTGGTGTCGGTGATCTGGCCGCCGGCCACGTTCATCGTCACGGCGGCCCTGTGCGTGCTGGCCCGCGCCTGGTGGACCGGGCACTGGCTGGTCAGGAACCGAAGGTCGGCCAGAGTGCGGGGAGCGCTGCGCGTGGTGTGCTTCCCGGTGACCCTGACCGGGTCGATCCTCAGCGCGGCGGTGTGGCCGGGAGTGCCCGCCTCCGCGATCGCCGCCTCGGCGTTCTGGGTGGCCGCCGGAGGGAGCATCGAGGGCGAATGGTGGACGCAGCCTGGCCCGATGACCGTGGCCGGGGTGGTCTTCGGCGTCGTGTGCGGCGGCATCGTCGGCAGCGAGGTCGAGCGGGCCGGCGTCCGCGTGCCCGACCTGCGCAGGGAAGGGCTGCGGGCGCTCGCCGTCCTCGGCGGCTTCGTCGCGGTGTGCGCCGCCGCCGTCCGCGTCCTGGCCTGGGTGCTGCCGCACGCCTTCTGAGGGACACCGGGCCGCCCGGCGGGCCCGGGCCCGTCAGGATGGGCCGCCGGCCGGGACGAAAGGCCGTGAGCTGCGGCGGCGCGCACCGCGTCCGCCCCCGTGCGCAGCTCGACGGCGTGCCGGCCGATGCCGCTGACCGGTCGCGGCCGGCTCGCCCGCCGGCCGTGGACCGCGGGCGCCGGTCAGTTGTCCCGGCGGGCGAACCGGTTGAAGATGCGCTCGCCGGCGTTGACCGCGCCCTCGGCGACGTCGCGCAGGACGCCGATGAACGGGTCCTGGGACTGCGCCCACGACTCGCGGTAGGAGCGGGCGGCCGCCTTGACCTCCTCGGAGACCTTGGCGTTGGCGTCGTCCTCGCGGCGGGGGTAGTCGCCGGACAGGATGGTCTCGTACTCGCCGTCCCGCCGCCACCGGTCGAGCTCGGCCACGCGCATCACCGCGAACGGGTGGGTGGAGCCCAGCAGGTTGAGCACCTTCAGCAGGCCGTCACGCACGTCCCCGGCGGTGTCGTACTCGCGGGCCTGGTCCAGGAAGGCCTCGATGTTCATCTCGTGCAGGCGGGAGCCGCCGGCGAGCTTCATCAGGGCGCGCATGGCGGCCTCGGGGTCCTGCCCGCAGAGCATGCCGCCGCGGTCGGCCGACAGCTCGGCCTTGCGGTGCCACTCCTCCAGGGCGGTGACGATGATGCGCAGCCCGATGTACCCGAGCGGGATCCACGCCACGCGGGTGGCCAGGCGGGTCAGGATCGCCAGCATCGTGCCGTAGACGGCGTGGCCGGACAGGATGTGCGAGGTCTCGTGCCCGATGACGAACCGCAGCTCCTCCTCGTCCATCAGGTCGAGCAGGCCCGTGTTGACCACGATGAACGGGTCGTCGAAGCCGATCGCCATGGCGTTCGGCCGCGGGTCCTGCTGGACGTAGACCTCGGGGATGCGGTGCAGGTCGAGGATGTAGGCGCTGTCGCGACCCATGTCGTACAGGGCGCGGAACTGGGTCTCGCTGGCCCGCACCGAGGAGCCGAGGAACATCAGCCGCAGACGGCGCTCGCTGAACAGGCCGGACATGCGCTTGAGCACCGAGTCGAAGCCCGACAGGGAGCGCATCGCCACGAGAGCCGACCGGTCGGCTGGATGCTCGTAGGCCCGGGAACTGATGCCGGGCAGCTGGATACGGTTGCGATCCGGGGTGGAGGTGGTCATGGTCGGCATGCTACGTCGGGGCGGATGCCCGCGCGCGGCCCAGGAAGATGCTTCCTGCCCCGGCGGGGCGCCCGGGTGCCGCCGCGACGCCGGGGGGCCGGAGCCCCGCGGGGCCGAGCGGCACGTTAGGGTCCCTCGCATGAGAAATGGGGCCCCTACCAGGCGGCTTGGCATCATGGGCGGGACGTTCGATCCGATCCACCATGGCCACCTCGTCGCGGCCAGCGAGGTCGCCCATCACTTCAACCTGGACGAGGTGGTGTTCGTCCCGACCGGCCGGCCGTGGCAGAAGGCCGAGCAGACGGTGTCGGCGGCGGAGGACCGCTATCTGATGACGGTCATCGCGACCGCGTCCAACCCTCGCTTCTCGGTGAGCCGCATCGACGTCGACCGTCCGGGGCCGACATTCACGATCGACACTCTGCGCGACATCGCGGCCATGTACGAGCCGGGCGCCGAGCTGTACTTCATCACCGGCGCCGACGCGCTGGCGCAGATTCTGAGCTGGCGCGACGTCGATGAGCTCTTCACGATGGCGCATTTCGTAGGCTGTACTCGTCCGGGCCATCTCCTGCAGGACCCGGGCCTCCCGGAGGGAAAGGTCAGCCTCGTCGAGATCCCGGCGCTCGCGATCTCTTCCTCGGAGTGCCGGCAGCGGGTGGCCGCCGGGGAACCGATCTGGTACCTGGTCCCCGACGGGATTGTTCAGTACATCAACAAGCGGGGGCTTTACCGGGCATCCTGATAATGGGAATGCTGGACCTCGTACCCTTCACAGGAGGAACAAGCCGCATCGTGACAGCATCCGAGAGATCCCGCCAGCTCGTCCAGCTCGCCGCCGAGGCGGCGGCCGAGAAACTGGCGGACGACATCATCGCCTATGACGTGAGCGACCAGCTGGTCATCACCGACGCCTTCGTGCTCTGCTCCGCCTCCAACGACCGCCAGGTCCGCGCGATCGTCGACGAGATCGAGGAGCGGCTGCGCATCGAGGCCCACGCCAAGCCCGTCCGCCGCGAGGGCGAACGGGAGGGACGCTGGGTGCTCCTGGACTATCTGGACATCGTCGTGCACGTGCAGCACGAGGAGGACCGCACCTTCTACGCCCTGGAGCGGCTGTGGAAGGACTGCCCGTCCATCGCCCTGCCCGAGAGCGTGCGGCGGGTGCAGGCCCAGCGGGGCCGCGGGACGGCAGGTGAGTGAGGGGAAGCGCGGTGGCCGGCGCGTCGTGTTCTGGCGCCACGGCCAGACGCTGTGGAACGTCGAACAGCGCTTCCAGGGGCACACCGACATCCCGCTCGACGAGACCGGCGTGGCCCAGGCCGAGCGGGCGGCCTCGCTGCTCGCGTCGCTGCGCCCGTCGCTGATCGTCTCCTCGCACCTGCGACGGGCTCAGGACACCGCCGCCGCACTCGGGACGGTCGCCGGGCTGGACGTCCTGGTGGACAAGGACCTGCGTGAGCGCGGCGGCGGCGAGTGGGAGGGGCTCACCCGCGCCGAGATCGCGGCGGGCTGGCCGGTGCAGTACGCCGAGTGGGAGGCGCCGGGCGGCGAGGCCGTCACCGACGTCGCCGACCGCGTGGCCGCCGCCACCCGGCGCTGGGTGGCCCGGCTGGAGGAGGGCGGCCTGCTCGTCGTCGCCTCCCACGGCGCGGCCATCCGCCTGGGGCTGGCGCGGCTGCTCGGCCTGCCGGAGGAGCTGTGGTCCATCCTGGGCGGCCTGAGCAACTGTTCCTGGTCCGTCCTGCAGGAGGGCCGCAAGGGCTGGCGCCTGCTGGAGCACAACGCCGGCACGCTCCCCGAGCCGATCAGCAGCGACGACCGTCCCGACTCGGCTCCGGCCGCCATCTGACCGCGCGGCCCGGTCGCGGCGGCGCGCGGCGTCCGGGCGGCGGGAAGGTGTCGATTAGGTCAACGGGGGGTTGTCGCTATATGCTCTCCGAGCGCCGCAAGGGGAACACCCCGAGCGGTGACCAGGGGCTATGGCGCAGCTGGTAGCGCGCCTCCATGGCATGGAGGAGGTCTGGGGTTCGAATCCCCATAGCTCCACCGGGGCCCGTCCTCAGGATGGTCCCAGGGAAGCGACGAGATCCCGCCCGATCAACGATCGGGCGGGATCTTCGCGTCCGGGCCCTATCGGCGGGCCGGCTCCGCGACGGGCGGCCGGTCGTCCTGACGCGCGGCGGGCGTCCGGGCCGGCCGCATGAGCACGACCACCAGCAGGGCGGCGAGGACACCGGCGGCCCCGCCTACGGCGTAGGTGGCCTGGACGCCCGACACGGCCGCGGCGTGCGCCGCGTCGTCCAGCGCCTGGCGCGCGGCGGGCGGCACGGCGGCCAGCAGCGCGGGCGTCTGCCCGCCGGCGATGCCCCGGGCGAGTCGGGCGGCCTGCGGGAGGCCGTGCTCGGACAGGCCGGTCTGGGCGCGGGCGGCGAAGACGCTGCCGAGGGCGGCGATGCCCAGGGCGAAGCCGAGCTGGCGGGTGGTGTTGACCGCGCCGGCGGCCATTCCGCCCCGCTCGGGCGGGACGAGCGACATGGACACCGAGCCGAGGATCGGCGTCGCCAGGCCGACCCCGACGCCGATCACGGCGAAGCCGGGCAGCAGCGCCGTCCAGCCGGCCGCACCGTGCACGAGCGCGGCGGCGAGCAGGCAGCCGAGGCCGACGAACAGCAGTCCCGCGCCGATCACCAGGTCCGGCCGCCGGCCGTGCAGCGCCCGTCCCAGCAGCGCCGAGACGATGAACGACATGACCGACATCGGCAGTCCGGTGAGCCCCGCGCCGATGGGGGTCAGTCCGAGCACCGACTGCAGCCAGATCGAGGTGTAGGTGAAGGGGGCGAAGGCCGCGAACGTCATCAGCGCTCCGGCGAGCAGGACGCCCGCGAACGAGCGGTCGCGCAGCAGCCTCAGGTCGAACATCGGGTGGCGTGAGCGCGCCTCGAAGACGGCGAACACGGCCAGCAACGCCGCCGCCAGGACCAGGAGCCACCAGACCGCGGCGTCGGACCAGCCCTCCTCGTTCGCGCGGATCAGCGCGTAGGTGCCACAGGCGGCCGCGGCGCTGAAGCTCGCGATGCCCAGGACGTCGACCCGGCCTCGGGCGGGCGCGTTCGCGCCGGCGAGCGCTCTGACGCAGAGCACGATCGCGACGGCACAGACCGGCAGGTTGACGAAGAAGATCCAGCGCCAGGAGACGCCCTCGGTGAGCAGGCCGCCGAGGATCGGGCCCACCGCGGCCGAGGCCCCCGCCACCGCGCCCCACACGCCGTACGCGCTGCCGCGGTCGCGCCCGGTGTAGGCGCTGTTGAGCAGCGCGAACGTGGTGGCGAACATGGCGGCCGCGCCGATGCCCTGCACGGTGCGGGCGGCGATCAGCACGCCGGTGCCGGGGGACAGGCCGCACGCGGCCGACGAGATCGCGAAGAGGGCGAGCCCGGCGATGTAGGCGCGGCGGTGCCCGGCGAGATCGGCGATCGACCCCGCGCCGAGCAGGAGCGCGGCCAGCGCGAGGGCGTAGGCGTCCACGACCCATTGCAGCGCCCCGAACGACGCGCCGAGGTCGCCCACCATGTCCGGCAAGGCCACGTTCACGATCGTGACGTCGATCAGCAGCATGAACGTGCCCAGGCAGACCGTGATCAGCGGCAGCCACTTGCGCATGTCGATACCTGTTCCTTCGTGGTGTCGAGGGTGGTTCAGTGGGAGAGGGGAACGAATTCGGGCTGGTCGAGGAGGCGGAGCCGGCTGCCGTCGGGTCGGCGGCGCCGTTCCTCGGCGCGGTGGAGGTGAGGGCGATACATGGCCTTCTCGTACTCCGTCATGGATCTTCCTCCTGGCGTCGGGCTCGGACGTGTCCCAGGTTGCGGGCACCGCGGTCAGAAGTCCAACAGATGGATCTGCTAGAAGCTAGAATCAACAGTCATGGAACTGCGGCAGCTGGAATACTTCGTCGCCGTCGCCGAGGAGCGCAACTTCACCCGCGCCGCCGAGCGGGTGCACATCAGCCAGTCCGGCGTCAGCGCCCAGATCCGGCAGCTCGAACGGGAGCTCGGCGCCGAGCTGTTCGACCGGTCCGCGCGGTCGGCCACCCTCACGGTCGCGGGGAAGGCCGCGCTGGAGCACGCCCGGGCGGCGCTCGCCGCCGCCGGAGCGCTCGGCCAGGCGGTCGGCGAGGTGACCGACCTGATCCGGGGGCGGCTGACGGTCGGCATGGTCATCGGCTGCACCATCACGCCCCTGTTCGACGCCCTCGCCGCCTTCCACCGGGCGCATCCCGGCGTGGAGATCTCGCTGCTGGAGGACAACTCCGACCGGCTCGTCGAGGGCGTGCGCGCCGGCACCGTCGACCTGGCCCTGATCGGCACCGCGACCGCCACCCCCGAAGGGCTGGGCGCGCTCACGATCATCAGCGAGCGCCTCGTCGCGGTGGTCCAGGCCGGTCACCCCCTGGCGTCCCTGCCCCGGGTCACGCTGCGCGACCTGGTGGACCTGCCGATCATCTGCATGCCGCCCGGCACCGGCCTGCGCACGGTCTTCGACCAGGCCTGCGCGGCGCGGAACCTCCGGCCGCTGATCGCCTTGCAGGCCAGCGCCGCCGACGCCATCGCCGACCTCGCCGGCCGCGGGCTGGGGGTCGCCGTCCTGTGCGACTCGATGGTGGGCGGCCACCGGGACCTCACCGCGCTGCCCATCGACGACGTCGAGACACCGGCCCTGCTCGCCCTGGTGTGGAAGGACACCCACGGCCCCGCGGCGCGTGAGCTGCTGGTGCACGCCCACCGAGCGTTCGGGGCCGGCCGGGGGCGGGCGCCCGGCCGTGAGCCGGGCGGGGCCGGGTGAGACAGGGGGCGGCCGGCCGCGGGGCCGCCCGGCGGTGGGCCGGGCGCGAGTCGGCCCGGGCGGCGTGCCGGGCGCGAAAGCGGTTGTCCCGGCCGGTGCGCGGCTGGTAGCACTGGCGGGTGACATTCGCCAGCAAGCCCACGTTGACCGGTGAGCGCGTCGTGCTTCGCCCGGCCGGTCCCGAGCACGTCGAGGGCCTGTGGGAACTCGTCAACGATCCCGAGACCGTGCGCCTGACGGGCTCGCACGGGAAGCCCACCCGTGCGGCGATCGAGAAGTGGTACTCCACCCGGGGTGAGCAGGACAATCGGCTCGACCTCGCCATCTGCGACGTCAAGGAGGGCGACTACGTCGGTGAGATCGTGTTGAACGACCTGGACGCCGACAACCTGTCCTGCGGCATGCGCATCGCCCTGGCCGGGCCGCGGGTCTTCGGCCGCGGCTACGGCTCCGAGGCGATAGAGCTGGTCCTCGCGCACGTCTTCGCCACGGTGGGGCTGCACCGGGTCTCGCTCGAGGTCTTCGACTTCAACGAGCGGGCCCGGCACGTGTACCGCAAGGCGGGCTTCGTGGAGGAGGGCGTGCTGCGCGACGCGCTGCGCTGGGACGGAGCCTGGCACGACGCGATCGTGATGTCCGTCCTGGCTCCCGACTGGGCCGCCCGCCGCGGCGCGTGACGCCCGGCTCCCGCACTCCTGCCCGGCCGGCGGCCTCTGCCGCGTCCGCCGTGGCCGGGGTCGTCGGGCGCCCGTCGCGGCGGGCGCGCCGACGCCGTGCCGGGCAGGCGGCCTCCCCGGATGGATCCCTTACGTCTAGAGTGCCATTCAGCGGTCAAATGGAGCACTTGCCGTGAAAGCCGAGGGGGGCCGCAGTTGACGCAGAAGCTGACTAATTGGGCACGTAATATCACTTTCGCGGCGGAGCGTCTCGACGCCCCCTCGTCGCTGGACGAGCTGCGCGGCCTGATCGCGGGAAGCGCCAAGGTGCGGGTGCTCGGAAGCGGGCACTCGTTCAACCGCGTCGCCGACTCGCCGGGCGCCCTGGTCTCGCTGGACGGGCTGCCGCAGGTCGTGGAGATCGACACCGCCTCGGCGGCCGTGCACGTCTCCGGCAGCGTGCGGTACGCCGAGCTCGGGCGGCGCCTGCACGACAAGGGGTACGCGGTCCCCAACATGGCGTCGCTGCCGCACATCTCGGTCGCCGGCTCCTGCGCCACGGCGACCCACGGGTCCGGCGTCGGAAACGGCAGCCTCGCGACGGCCGTGTCGGCGGTGAAGATGGTCACCGCCGACGGCGACCTGGTGACGCTGAGCCGCGACCGGGACGGGGAGGAGTTCGACGGCGCCGTCGTGGCGCTCGGCGCCCTCGGGGCCGTCGTCGGCCTGACCCTCGACATCGTCCCCGCCTTCGAAGTGCGGCAGTACGTCTACGAGGGGCTGCCCGTCGAGGCGCTGGACGACCACTTCGAGGACCTGGTCTCGCGCGCCTACAGCGTCAGCATGTTCACCGACTGGCGCACCTCGCGCATCGGCCAGGTGTGGGTCAAGGAGCGCCTGGACCAGGCCACCGGTCCCGCGCCCGTCCCCGATCTGTTCGGCGCCACCCCGGCCGACGGGCCCAGGCACCCGGTGCCCGGCATGCCGGCCGTCCACTGCACCGAGCAGATGGGCGTCCCCGGACCGTGGTTCGAGCGGCTGCCGCACTTCCGCCCCGACTTCACCCCGAGCAGCGGCGAGGAACTGCAGTCGGAGTACATGGTCGCCCGCCGGGACGCGGTGGCCGCGCTGCACGCCCTGGAGGCGATCAGCGACCGCATCGCCCCCGTGCTGCAGATCTCCGAGATCCGCACCATCGCCGCCGACCGGCAGTGGCTCAGCCCCTTCCACGAGCGCGACAGCGTGGCCTTCCACTTCACCTGGATCAAGGACGCCGACGCGGTCACGCCCGTCCTCGGCCTCATCGAGGACCGCCTGGCCCCCTACGCCCCGCGTCCCCATTGGGGCAAGCTCTTCACCGTCGACCCTGAGACGCTCCGGTCGCGCTACCCCCGCCTCGGCGACTTCCAGGCGCTCGCCCGCCGCTACGACCCCACCGGCAGGTTCGCCAACGACTTCGTCGCCCGCCATCTTCTCGACGCCTCCTGACGGCCACGCTCCACAGGCGCCGTGGCGGCGGGTCCCCGTCGATCCCGCTGAGGGTACTCCCGTGGTCGTACGGCGAGCGCCGCCCGCCGTACGATGCGGGGCTCCGCGGCAGCCGGGAGGGTGGAACCGTGATGACCACGGCCACCGCGGGCGCCCGCCCGGCCTCGCCGCTCCGCCGGGGCCTCGCCGTCCTGGCGTCCCACTGGGACGACGCCCCTGCCGCCGAGCGCGTCTGTCACGTCGTGGGCGTGGTGCTGGTGGCGGCGGGGGTGTTCCATCTCGGGGTGTTCGCCGTCCTCGGCGGTCCCTGGGAGGGGCCGGTGTCCTGGCGCAAGCCTGCGACGTTCGGCGTGTCCTTCGGGCTGACCCTGATCACGATCGCCTGGGTGACCTCGTACGTGCGCCTGCGACCGCGCTCGCGTGCCGTGCTGCTCGGGGTCTTCGCCGCCGACTGTGCGGCCGAGGTGGGCGGCATCACCCTGCAGGCGTGGCGGCACGTCCCCTCGCACTTCAACCGCGAGACCACCGTGGACGGCCTGGTGTCGACGATGCTGGCGGCCGGGGGCGTCATCCTGGTGGCGGTCCTGGTCGTCTTCTCGGTCCAGGCCCTGCGCGGCGACCCCGGTCTGCCGGCGAGCATGCGACTGGCGCTGCGCGCGGGGTTCCTCACCCTGCTCGTCGGGCTGGCCTCGGGCGCCGCGATGATCGCCCGTGGCATGACCCTGGTCGCCGCCGGCCGGCCCGACCTCGCCTACCAGGTCGGCGGCTTCCTCAAGCCCGTGCACGGGGTGAGCCTGCACGGAGTGCTGGTGCTTCCGGCGCTGGCCTGGCTGCTGGGGCGCACCCGCTGGGACGAGCCGCGCCGCACCCGGGTCCTCGCCCTGGCCGCCGCCGGCTACGGGTTCGCCATCGGCGGCGCGCTGCTGCTGTCACTGGCGCGCTAGCCCGCGAGGGTCCTTCACCGGCCCGGGGGCGGGGAGGGCCAGGCGGCTGAATCCTGGGAAGCCAACTGTGCGAGGTATCGGCGTGTGGCGACGCGGCCGCCCTCCCGAGGCGTCCCCGGCCTCGGAGGCGGACGCGCCGCCACACGGCTTTCCCGTGGAGACAAGCGACTTCGCCCTCGTGATCAATCTCCTCGGGCGATGTTTCCTCTTGGCGAGCCGCGGGTGACATCTGTGTCAACTTCCGAACGACGCGGGCGCCCGCCGCCCGCGGCGCCGGCTCGGCGGGGGCTGGGCGGGCTCCTCCTCTCTGTTCCCGACCGGAAAAAGCTCATCGGCCTCTACGCCGAATCACAGCAGCAAGCGGACGACCTCTGCGCTCAACTCCTCAACCTGGGACTCTGACCCGACAGGCCAACCGAGAAGATCCCCGGAGCCGACATGAAGTGTTACGGACCCGGCGGCGGCGCGGCTGCTCGGGACTGTGACGACCGTGGACACGAGCCCGGCACCGTGCCGGGCCGGCTGACCGTTCAACGGAGAGTTCCATGGCGAAGATCGACGTCACCTTCCACAGCGCCGGCATCCCGCTCGCCGGTCATCTCTACATGCCCGACACCCCTCCCGAGGGGCCGCGTCCGGCGATCGTCGTCGGCCACCCCGGCACCGGTGTGAAGGAGCAGGCTGCCGGCCTCTACGCACGGCTCCTGGCCGAAAGGGGTTCACCGCGCTCGCCTACGACGCGGCCTACCAAGGCGAGAGCGGCGGCGAACCTCGCGGCCTGGAGGACCCCGCGCAGCGCGTCGAGGACCTCAAGGCCGCCGTCTCCTTCCTCACCGGCCGGGGCGACGTCGATCCGGACCGCATCGGCCTGCTCGGCATCTGCGCCTCCGGCGGGTACGCCCTCTCGGCCACCGCGGGTGACCGCCGGGTCAAGGCTCTCGCCACCGGAGACCGACGCGAGTGCCGCCCCGATGCCCTGGCGCTTCAGCAGGTCGTGCTTCAGGCGCAGGTCGGTGGCCAGTCGCACGGCGACGCCTGCCCAGGCGGCGTCGAAGAAGGCCTCGGCGCACTGTTCGAGGGTGTGACGCACCCGTGCCCGGACGGCGGCCGGGTCCGCGAGCAGCCGTTCCGCGAAGGCCTCTTGGAGCGCGCCGCGGGCCTGGGCGAGGTCCAGGGCCCGCTCGCGCGCCGTCGCGTCGGCGAGCGGCGACGGCGCGCCGAAGCGGACCCGGTTGCTGCCGCAGGTGGTGACGAGCGCGGCGGTCACGTAGGTCTCATCGTCGATCCGGTCCACATCGTCCAACTCCTCGGCGAGGCTCGGCCGGGGCCGGGCGGGGACCAGGAAGTCGGCTCGTGAGGAACGCCAGAGGAACTCCGCCTCCCTGAGCCGCTCGGCCAGCTCCGGCCGCTGCCCGGCCCAGACGTCCGCGGCCCAGGCGGCCAGCCGCGGGTGATGCCCGGGTTCGGCCAGTACGTGGAGCATCGCGGTCAGCTCGGCCAGCGGGGAGGCGGCGAACCGCAGTCGCCCGGACGGCAGGCCGCTGATGTCGATCCTCAACGTCATCCCCTCATCATCGCTGGTCGCATGGCCGACGGCCGCGTCGATTGACGGTGTCCGTCAACCGGCGTGCCCAGCGCGGCGCCCGAACGCACCGTTGGCGCCATGGCGACCACCACCAAGATCCAGCCGCGCGCTCTCGTCCGTGCCTCCGGCGGCCCCCGCTATGCCGTCGCCCTAACCGTGGACGCGCTCGGCACCGGCATGCTGCGGCCCTTTCTGCTGCTGTACGGGGTGACGGTGCTGAGGTTGTCCGCGTCGGCCACCGGTATCGCCATGACGGTCGGCGCCGTCATGGGTCTGGTGTGCATGCCCGCGGTCGGCCGATGGCTGGACCGGGGCGCACGCAGCACGGTCGTGGCGGCGTCGATGTCGGTGCGGGTCCTGGGTGTGGCGCTGCTGCCGGCCGCCCCGGCGGGCCACGTCTGGCTGTTCGCGGCGGCGGCGCTCTTCCTCGGCATCGGCAACCAGGCATGGCCGGCCGCCCACGCAGCCCTCGTGGCCACGGTCGCCCACGGCCGCGAGCGGGACGCCGCTCTCGCGGGAGGCCGTGCCCTGCGCAACGCCGGCCTGGGGGCGGGGGCGCTCCTTGCCGCCGCCTGCCTGACCGGCGGCACCACCGCGTTGCAGGCGCTGGCAGCCGTCACCGGGCTCGCCTATCTCGTTGCGGCGGCCTTGGCGTGGTCGGTCCACGTGCACGCTCATCCGGCTGCCACCCCGCCCAGGGGCAGGGACGACGGGCCCGCTCCTCGCATGCGCGCGCTGCTGGCCGCCAACGTGGTCTATGTCTTCTGCCTCAACATCTTCGAAGTCGCGGTCCCCCTGGTCCTGGTGACCCGGTTGCACGCATCACCCGTGTGGTCGTCAGCCGTCTTCGTGGCCAACACGGTGCTGGTGGTCACCCTGCAGGTTCCGGTCACCGTCCTGATGTCCCGCTTCTCCCGGCGGACCGTGCTGGCCCTCGCAGGCGTGGTACTCACCGCTTCCTACCTCGGCTTCCTCGCGGCCACCTCGCTGGGACGCGGCTGGGGCGCCCCGGCCGTCGACATGGTGGCCGTGGTCTGCACCATCGGTGAGATCATCTACGCCGGTAGCGCCACCGCGCTCGTCACCGCCCTTGCTCCGGCCCCTGTCCTGGGACGTGCCCTCGCGCGCTTCCAGCTCTCCACGGGGTTCGGCCTCGCCGTCTCCCCGGCGGTCATCACCGCTCTCGCCTCCCACGGCGAGGCCGCACTCTGGGGCGGCCTCGCCGCCGCGACGCTCCTGTCCGCTTCCGCCGTCGCCACCGAGAACGATCGGTCCCCGGCCACGGTTCGGCTCCCCGTCCCGCGCTCCGGTGTAGGCGGCGACGTGGAGGAAGGTGAAGCATGGCCCGAGGAAGGTCTCAGCTGATCGGTGGCCCAGACGGCTCCCTCTCGCGCACCTCACGTCGGGGCGCTTGGGCGATCCACCTAGTGATGGCGTCGGCTACCCGCCGCAGCTGGAGTAGCGCTTGCTGCTGAGGCGGTCTGCGGCGTGTCCGCGCCTTCGGGCTCACCACTGCCGCATGGGCGGACGGGCCGCTGCCGTGAGTCGGCCGCTTCGGGGCGAATGTGTTGGACGCTTGGGACCGGCGGTGCGTTGGCCGTGGCAGGCGTCCACAATTGGTCACCATATGTGGTCACATAATTACCTCGATTCGCTTCCTACGGGGTTATGAACGGCCATAGTCGGATGGTCCAGGTCTTCGATGGAAAGGCTGCGATG
Organism: Sphaerisporangium rhizosphaerae; assembly: GCF_042665155.1. Lineage (NCBI taxonomy): Bacteria > Bacillati > Actinomycetota > Actinomycetes > Streptosporangiales > Streptosporangiaceae > Sphaerisporangium > Sphaerisporangium rhizosphaerae. The sequence goes on from NZ_JBHTCG010000021.1 coordinate 13,513, forward strand.
AGACCCCTCCGGCACTCCCTCGCCTTCGCGTTCACGGTCATCGCGATGGTCCTGTCCCCGCTGTTCGCCACCTCCGCCTCCGCCGAGGAGCCGGAGGTGCAACTGGCCCTGTCGGCGTCCCAGGTCAACACCGGCGACGCGGTCACGGTCACCGTCAAGGTCACCAACATCCACGCCTTCACGGTGCTCAACGCCACCGCCAGGCTGTTCACCACGCCCGGTGTCCTGCCCTCCTACGCCGTGCTGACCGGATGCGACGGCGCGGCCGGGCCGTGCTCCACCATTCCCGGCCCCGGCGGGCCCATCGGCGTGCAGGCCCCGGTCGGGGCGCTGTCCGGCGGGGCCTCGGCGACCGTCGCCTTCACCCTGGACATCGCCGACGACGCGCCGGCCGGCGACCAGACCTTCCAGGGCCAGCTCGGCGGCTCGAACTACGCCTCCGAGATCGTCACCGGACCGGTCCTGACCATCGTGAACCAGGCCGACGCCGCCGTGCGCCTGACCGCGACGCCCAAGCTCGCCCTGCTGGTCCCGAAGATCGAGTTCACCGTCGGCGTCACCGGCAACGGTCCCGGAACGGTGCAGACGGCCACGGTCACCACGACGCTGCCGCCCGGGCTCAGCGCCACGCCCGGCGACTGCGCCGCCGTTTCGGGAGCGGTCAACTGCACGGTGGGCCCGCTCGCGCCGGGCGCCACGCAGACCAGGAAGTTCTCGGTGCCGGTCGGGCTGCTGAACATCGGCGTGCCCTACACCTTCACGGCCGCCCGCACGAGCTCCAGCCCCACCGACCCGGTGGCCGCCAACGACACCGCCCAGGTGCGCTGCACGGTCGTTTCCATCGTGCTGGTGAACTGCCACTGATCGCCCGCGGCGCCTCCGCCCGGTGACCGGCCGGGCGGAGGTGACGCGGGAATTTCGGCCCGGCACCCCTGGTGCAGTGGTTGATCGTCCCATGGCCCGGTATTGCCGGACCGAAGTCCGAATAGCGCTTTCATTGATGGGCAGAGCAGGTTTCCGAACCCACAAAAAGGGAGGAAGCCGATGAGCACCATCGAGCATTCGGTCGACGTGGCCGTGCCCGTCCGGACGGCCTACAACCAGTGGACCCAGTTCGAGAGCTTCCCCGAGTTCATGGAAGGGGTGGAGTCGGTCAAGCAGATCGACGACACGCGCCTGGCCTGGAGCGTCCAGGTCGCCGGCGTCCACCGTGAGTTCGAGGCGGAGATCACCGAACAGCGCCCCGACGAGGTGGTCGCCTGGCGGTCCATGGATGAGCCCCGCCAGGGCGGCGTGGTGACCTTCCAGCCGCTCGACGCCGAGAGCACCCGGGTCATGCTCCGGATGGACTTCGAGCCCGAGGGCGTCGTGGAGACGGTCGGAGACAAGCTGCAGCTGGTGCGCATGCGCGTCCACGGGGACCTGGAGCGCTTCAAGCAGTTCATCGAGTCCCGGGGCCGCGAGACCGGCGGCTGGCGCGGCGAGGTGCCCTCGCCGATCGGCGGCGACTCCGCGGCGGCGGCGCGCACGGCGCCGGACGCCGATGTGATGCCGAGCACCGGCACCACGGCCGGGCCCGGGGTGACCCCGGCGGCCGGGACGGCCACGGGCGCCGACCCGGTGGCGGGCACCGGCACGATGGCGGGGACGGGCGCCGCGTACGGCGAGCCGATGCCGCCGCAGCCGGTCCAGCGTGACTACCCGCCGGAGACCCCGCTCCCCGCGCCGGGCACCGGCCCGGTCTCGCCGCAGGGCACCCCTCGCTGGGACGAGGAGCCGCCGCTGGCGCCCGAGCGCCCCGAGCGCCTGGGCTGACGCGCGCGAGGAGGAGGGGGCGGGCGGCGGCTCGCCCCCTTCTTCATGCCGCCGGACGGGCACGTCGACATGACGCCAAGGGCGGCCATAGCGGGGGTGTCACCCCGGCAAAGCGGACAGTCTGCGGGTCTGTTAACATCAATGACATCCAGTCATCCCATGATTCGATGTATTGATCGACCAACGGAGACCAGTCCCCGCCATGAGCGTGCTCACCACCGCCCCGTCCGCCACCGCCGCGTCGCACCGCCGGCCGCGGGTACGGCTGTCATGGCTGGTGGGTCTTGGCCTGGTGCTCGCGGCGCTCAACCTGCGCACCGCGGTCACCAGCCTGGGGCCGGTCCTGGACCAGGTCAGCGGCGCTCTCGGCATGTCCGGGGTCGTCGCCGGCCTGCTGACCACCCTGCCGGTGCTCTGCTTCGCCGTGTTCGGCTCGGTTACGCCCTGGCTGGCGCGGCGCCTCGGCGAGCACCGCCTGCTGCTGGGGGCGCTGCTGCTCCTCGGCACCGGGTTGCTCGCGCGGGTCATGACCGGTTCCAGCGTCGTGTTCCTCGCGGCGAGCGTGGTGGCGCTCTCGGGGGGCGCGATCGGCAACGTGCTGATCCCGGCGCTGATCAAGCGGCACTTCCCGCAGCGCGCCGCCACCATGACCACTGTGTACGCGACGGCACTGGCCGTCGGCACCATGCTCGCCGCCGCCGCGACGGTCCCCATCGAACGGGCCGCCGGTGACTGGCACGTCGCCCTCGGTGTATGGGCGGCACTCGCCGCTGTGGCCGCCATTCCGTGGCTTGCGCTGTCGCGCAGTGAGCCGGAGCGGTTCAGCGGGCGAGAGAGGGCCGGGACGCGGGCGCTGGTGCGCAACCGGCTGGCCTGGGCGGTGACCGGGTACTTCGGCACCCAGTCGCTGGTGGCGTACGTGATGTTCGGCTGGCTGCCGCAGCTCCTGCAGGACCGCGGATACACCGATAGTCAGGCCGGGCTCAGCATGGCGGTCTTCACCGCGCTCGGCATCCCGGTCTCGCTGGCCGTGCCCGTCCTGGCCGCACGGGTGACCGGCCGCCGTCCCATGGTCGCCGGCCTCGGCCTGCTGTACCTCGTCGGCCTGAGCGGCATGCTGTGGGCGCCGGTCTCGGCGCTGTGGGTCTTCGTGATGCTGACCGGCGTGGCGATGGGCTCGTTCCCGCTGGCCCTGACGCTGTTCGCCCTGCGCACCCGCACCGCGGAGGCGACCCAGGCGCTGTCGGCCTTCGCGCAGAGCGTCGGGTACCTCATCGCCGGCGCCGGGCCGCTCGCCGTGGGCGTGCTGTACTCGGCCACCGGCGGGTGGACGCTGCCCTTCACCCTGCTGTTCGCCGTGGTCGCGGCGCACATCCTCACCGGCTGGTACGCCGCGGGCGACCGCTACCTGGAGGACGAGCCCGCCTGACCGGGCCGGCGAACCCGGCTCGCTCGGCAAGCACGCGGTGGTTCCGCTCGAACATCTCAACGGTCTTACCCGACGCGTCGGCATCCCCATGTCGTGACCTGCGCTCCACGGCCGCCTCTCGCGCGGCCGGAGGCGGCGGTCATCGGTACACGGGCCCCGCCGGGTTCCGATAGACTGTCGGCGCATCGCAAGGGGCTATGGCGCAGCTGGTAGCGCGCCTCCATGGCATGGAGGAGGTCTGGGGTTCGAATCCCCATAGCTCCACCTGGCGTTACACGGGCGTGGCATCACCGCCCGAGACGTGGTGGGCGGCCGTCGATCGCAGAGACGGCGCCCTGTGGCCACGGCCGACATCGGAAAGGCGATTCGCGTGGAACTCGACGCGGCGGCGCTCGCGGGCCGCGAGGCGTCCGGCGGCCCCGGCGAGAGCCGCGAGAGCGGCGACCCCCGTGAGGCGGCCGCTCCGGGCATGGCCGGCGATCACCGCGAAGCGGGCGTCCCCCAGGTGGTCGTGCGCCGTGCGCTGCCGAGCGAGCCCGCCGACCGCGGGTCGGCCTCCCTGTTCGTGGCCGAGGCCGAGCGGCAGGGCGTCCGCGCCGACCGGCGCATGCTCCACGTCGGCCCCGAGCCCGCGGGTGAGCGCGTCGCCGAGGCGCTGCGCGTGCGGCCCGGCGCCGAGGTGCTGGCGCGGCGCAAGCTGCTGCTGGCCGACGAGGTTCCCGTGCGCATCGCCACCAGCTACTTCCGCCTCGACCTGTTCGGCGGCACGCCGCTCGCCGCGCCGGGCTTCGTCCTGCCCAGCCTGCAGGCGGGCATCGAGGCCCTCGGCCACCGCTTCGGCCACGCCGAGGAGGAGCTCATCGCCCGCGAGCCCACCGTCTTCGAGCGCGAGACGCTGCTCCTGCCGCCGGGGGAGTGGGTCGTGCGCATCCTGCGGGCCGGGTACTCCACCGACGACACTCCCGTCCACGTCCTCGAGACCGTGTGCGCCGCGTCCCGCCATGTGTTCCCCGTCCGTCAGGTCGCGGGCGCCGACGAGTTCTGACCGGGGAAAACGGCTCGCCCGATCGGGGTGCTCGTTGGCACACTGTCCCGCATGGTGTGGAGGTTCACGGCGTCCCTTGACGAGTTCCCGGGCGCGGCCGAGGCGTGGCTGCGCCGCGATCCGGTCCGCAACACGGTCCCGCTGACCGTGCTCGGCCGCATGCGGCACGGCCTGTGGCAGGACGATCCGCTGCTCGGCTGGTTCACCTCCGGCGGCGAGGTGCGCGCGGCGATGCTCCACACCCCGCCGAGCCCCCTGCTGCTCGGCGACATCCCGCTCGACACCGTGGCCCCGCTCGCCCGCGAGCTGGGCGAGCGCGAGGCCACCGGCGTCAACGGGCCGCTGCGCCAGACCGAGGCGTTCGCCGCCGCGTCCGGCCGCGCCGAGACCGCCCGCGTGTCGATGCGGCTCTACCGGCTGGGCGCCCTGCGCCCGCCGTCGCGCGAGGGCGCCGCCCGCGTCGCCGGCGAGCGCGACGTCGAGCTGATCACCCAGTGGATGCGCGAGTTCCTCGCCGAGGCCGAGCCCGAGATCGGCCACGACGACCCGGCGGCGCAGGTCAAGCACCGCGTCGGCCAGGGCGAGTTCGTCCTGGCGGAGGAGGCCGGCCGGCCGGTCGCCATGGCGGGCTTCTCGCGACCGATCATCGGAATGTCGCGCATCGGCCCGGTGTACACCCCGCCGGAGTTCCGCAGGCGCGGCTACGGCTCGGTGGTGACCCACGGCGCGAGCCGCGTGGCACAGGAGGCCGGGGCCGACCTGCTGCTGCTGTTCACCGACCTGGCCAATCCGACGTCGAACTCCGTCTACCAGGCGCTCGGCTACGAGCCGGTCGCCGACTACGCCGCCATCACGCTGGCCGCCCGGTCGTGACGTGCCCGCCCGCCGCTGCGAGCGACGGCGGGTGACGCGCGGACGCGCCCGCCGTTCGATGTGACGGCGGGCGCGTCCGGGTGACGGCGGGCGTGGTCAGGCGCAGGGGGAGCCGTTGAGGGTGAACGCCGTCGCGCCCGGGGCGGCGGAGCCCGTGGTGGTGCCGTTGAAGCCCAGCGTGATGATCCCTCCGGTGCCGACCGATCCGTTCCACGAGGTGTTCTTCACGGTCACCGTGCTGCCCGACTGCGTCCAGGTGCCGTTCCAGCCCGAGGCGACCGTGACGCCGGCCGGCACGGTGAAGGTGATCGTCCAGTTCGACAGCGGCGGGCCGCCGTTGGTCACCGAGATCTGCCCGGTGAACCCGCCCGGCCACTGGCTCTGCGTGGCGTACCGGGCCGTGCAGGACGTGGGCGTGGGCGTAGGAGTGGGCGTCGGGGTCGCCGACGGGGTGGGAGTGGGCGTGCGCGTCGGCGTCGCGGTGGGCGTCGGCGTCGGCGTGGCCGAGGGAGTGGGCGTGGGCGTCGAGGTGTCGGTGGTGTAGGTGACCTTGGTGTAGGCCGCGCCGCACGGCGAGCACGCCGAGGGCAGCGAGAACTCGTACACCCGGCCCGCGTTGACCGGCGCGTCCGAGGCGTCGCGCGCTCTGATCCGGTACCGCGTCCCGCCGGTCTCGGTCGGGGCGATGATGTACGACTGCCCCATGTCGCCGTTCATCTGGGCCTGCTGCCAGGCGCCGCCCACCTGGTACTCCACCCCGTGCAGCCCGTTCGGCAGGCGGGACACCGCTATCGCCGGCCAGTAGCGCTGCGCGCCCTGGATGAACCCGATCTGGATGTCACCGGTGTACCCGGGTGCGGGGACGAACGACCAGGTGACGTGCCGGTTGTTCCAGTGGTTGGGGTACAGGTCGCCGACCGGGGCGCCGTTCTTGGCGAACCTGTTGATCGAGTCCTTGGCGAGGTCGAGGTGGTAGCGGTCGTCACGGCACCAGGCGTTGGTGTCGCCGCAGCTGTCGGCCACCAGCATGGTGAGCGTGGCCCCGTTGTAGGCGTCGCTCACCCACGAGCCGTTGCGGCAGAACGCCTGGCTCTGCGCGCCGTCGTTCACCCCGGTGCAGTAGTCGGCGATCGAGACCTGCACCCAGCGCCCGCAGTTGCGGCCGTTGTCCCACATGCCGATCTTGTCGGCCATCGACGGCGGCAGCGGGCGGGCGTAGAAGCCGTAGTCGCCCGGGGTGTTGTACACATTGAGCGCGACGAAGTCCTGACTCTCCAGCACCGACTGCGGCAGCCCGCATCCCCCGTAGGGGGCGCCCAGCGCGTCGAAGTAGGTGGCGTTGCCGGTCACCGGCGCGGGCGGATCGGCGAGCGCGAGCGCCCGCGCGGAGAGCTGGAACACGGCCACGGCCGACAGCAGCACCGCGATGACGAGGCGCGATCGGGACGGTCGCCTCCGGCCGCCGGGTGCCGCTCCCGCCGGTCGAGCGCGGTACACAATCCTCATCGCCGCCTCCTCACGCCGTCGCCCGGCCACACCGGCCGGCCCGGCTTCCCACGCGGGGCGGGGTCACCCTAAGTCGGCGCGGAAACGCGGGACAACGCCGGTCGGCGGCGGCGGAGGGTTTCGCAGGTCGCCGCCCTGACCCCGGCGTTCGCGGCTGAAACTTCCACCACCCCTCGAGCCGGGGGCGTACCCGTCGCGCCCGTTGGTGGGCCGGGAAGGGCGTGCGCGAATTAAGGCTTCGACCGGGCCGGAAACCGGCCGCCGGCGTCGCACAGTCATTGAATGCGCTGTGAGCGGTAATTGTCACATTAACTGCATCAACTCATGTCCTGACTGGTCTTGACTTACATAGTGTTGGCACTCTATCTAATGAGAAACAAGTTGACGGCTCAGTGTTGGGTGGAATGGATGACTGCGAGACGCTCACGTCCGGCGCACCGGGCCGCGCAGGCGGACGCGTTCGACCGCATCGGCGCTCGGTACGACGAGGCGTTCCCCTACAAGGGGGGCCAGATCGCCTCCGCCGAATGGATTCTCCGCAAGCTCCGCCCGGGCGCGCGGGTGCTCGACGTCGGCTGCGGCACCGGTCTGCCCACGGCGAGGCAACTGGTGGACGCCGGCTGCGAGGTGACCGGCATCGACATCTCGCCGGTCATGCTGGCCCTCGCCGCCGGGAACGTGCCCGAGGCCGACCTGCGCCGGCTGGACGTCGTGGACATCGACGACGGCCTCGGCCGGTTCGACGCCGTCGTGGCCTACTTCTCCCTGTCGATGCTGCGGCGCGACGAGATCATGGCCACCCTGCTGCGCCTGCACCACCTGCTCGTCCCCGGCGGCTGGCTGGCCATCGGCATGGTCGAGATGGACATCGACGACGCCCCCATCCGCGTCCTGGACACCTGGCTGCGGATGACCGGCTACGCCCGCTACGCGCTGCGGGCCGTCGTCGAGGAGGCCGGGTTCAGCGTGCGCGAGCAGATGGACCTGGCCTACGTCCCCGCGACCGAGGACGAGCCGCTGGAGATGCAGCTGTTCCTGAACTGCCGCAGGAACACCTTCTGACCGTCCGGCGGCGGTGTCCGTTCATGGTCCGTTCATGATCCGTTCGGCGTCCGTTCGTGGTCGCCGTGTGGATCGCGGGTGCCCGGCCGCCGCCGGGTGGTCACGCGGCGGGCACGGTTCGCCGACGCTTGGGTGACGGCTCCGGCGCGGGCGTCCGCGGGACCGTCGTAGGAGGTGACACCGAGAGGGGGCCTCCTGTGAAGTCACGAATCCTCATCTGCGTCCTGGCCGCGCTCGTGCTGCTCGTCTCAGCATGCGGCGGCACCTCCAACGACACCTCCGGGGCGCGCGAACCGTCCCGCCCCGGCGGCGCCACCTCCGGGCAAGGGTCCGGACAATCCGGGCAGTCCGGGCAGGGCAACGCCGCCGCGAACGACGAGCCCGGCGCGACCGCGCCGCCGGCGCCCACCGGACAGGCCGAGCCGCCGGACAAGATCTCCACCTTCGCGCTGGACGTCGACACCGCCTCCTACGGCTACGCGCGGGGCACGATCAACGCCGGACGCCTGCCCGACCCGGCGCAGGTGCGGCCGGAGGAGTGGGTCAACGCCTTCCGGCAGGGATACCCCGAGCCGCCGGGCGACGGCTTCGCGGTCCGGCTCGACGGGGCCAGGGGCGCCGCCGAAGGCACCGCCCTGCTGCGGGTCGGACTGCAGACCCGCACCGCCGACGCCGCCGCCCGCCGGCCCGCCAACCTGACCTTCGTGGTCGACGTCTCGGGCTCCATGGGCGACCCCGGCCGGCTCGACCTGGTGCGCGACGCCCTGCACACGCTGGTGGACCAGCTCGGCCCGGGCGACCAGGTCTCGATCGTGTCCTTCAGCGACCAGGCCAAGGTTCGCCTCTCCATGACGCCGGTGAGCGAGCGGCACGACCTGCACGCCGCCATCGACACCCTCGCCACCGAGGGATCGACCGACCTGCAGGCGGGGCTGGTCACCGGGTACGAGGAGGCGGCGCGCGCCTTCCGGCCGGTCGCCACCAACCGGGTCATCCTGCTGTCCGACGGCCTTGCCAACACCGGGGACACCACCTGGCAGGGCATCCTCGACCGGGTCGAGGAGTTCGCCGGGCGCCGCGTCACGCTGCTGTGCGTCGGCGTCGGCCGCGAGTACGGCGACACGCTGATGGAGCAGCTCGCCGACCACGGCGACGGCGCCGCCGTCTACGTGGGCTCCCAGCAGGAGGCGCGTGAGGTCTTCGTCGAGCGTCTGCCGGCGAACCTCGACCTGCGGGCCCGCGACGCCAAGGCGCAGGTGGCGTTCAACCCGGCCACCGTCGAGTCCTACCGGCTGCTCGGATACGACAACCGGGCGCTCGCCGCGGAGGACTTCCGCGACGACACCAAGGACGGCGGCGAGGTCGGGCCCGGCCACGCGGTCACCGCGCTGTACGCGGTGCGCCTGCGCCCGGGAACCTCGGGGCAGCTCGCCGTGGCAACGGTTCGCTGGCAGGACCCCGACACCCGCGAGCCCGCCGAGGCCAGCCGCGCGCTGGAGGTGGGCGGGCTGTCGGACCGCCTGTGGGAGACGGCGGCGCCGCGCCTGCAGGTGGACGCGGTGGTCGCGGCGTTCGCCCAGCGGCTCAGGCATGCCGAGGACGAGATGTTCACCGAGGACCTCGGCACGCTGGCGGGCCACGCCGAGCGGCTCTCGGCGGCGACCGAGGACCCCATGGTGAGGGAGCTGGCCGGACTGATCCGCAGGGCCGGCTCACTGCGATGAGCACGAGCCAGGCCGGGGATGGCCGGGATGGCCGAGATGGCCGAGATGGCCGAGATGACGGGGATTCGGGGTGAGCCGGGTTCCGGCGGGCGAGAGGTGCGGCCGGGTCGAGCGGGATTCAGGCGGGTGAGCGGGGGTCAGGAGCGGCCGAGGATCGGGATGGCGGCCTTGCGCGGGTCGTCACTGAAGTAGAAGTCGTACATGGCCTGGGCGAACTCGTCCTTGCCGAGGTGGCCGTCGCCGTCGGTGTCCAGCAGGATGAACGCCTCGCGCGCTTCGGCCGTCTCGACGTCGTAGGCCGACCAGAGGCGGAGGTACTCGTGCATGCTGAGCCTCTGGTCGCCGTCGGCGTCCAGCGCGTCCCACAGCGCGTCGGTGATGGGCCAGACGATGGCCACGATGAACCGCGTGCGGTCGAGCGTGGGGGAGACGGCGTACTCGATGTACCGCTGCCGGCTGATGCGGCCGTTGTCGTCGGTGCCGACCGCGGCCACGACGTTGGCCCAGACGTGGGCGTAGGCGGCCAGCAGGCCGGCGCGGGCGGGGGAATCGGCGGGCAGGCCGAGCCGGTCGGCCAGGTGCAGGCCGATGAGGCGCATGTCCTCCTTGTCGATGTAGCCGTCCTGATCGACATCGCTGGTGTCGAACGCGGATCCGGCGTTGAGCGCGTGGGGGCTGCGATGCATGTCGGCTCCTAGCGGACGATTACGCAGGGCGACTAATGGTCACCCTAAGTAAGAGTCGCTGTCAAGGCGGGTGAGCTTGCCGACCGGGAAACCCTGCCTCGGGTGCCGGGATGAGCGGGGCCCTCGTCAGTGGCCGATCATGACGATCGTCCTGCCGGGAAACCGTCCCCTCCGATACGGTGACCGACTGGCCGCAAGTCGTGATGGCGCTCACTTGCGTGTGGCCATCGCCGCAGGCCAGAGGGTGTGTGGCCGTCTACGTGCCTGCTGGGCGGACCGCCGGTGCGGCGGCGCGCCGCTCCGGAGCCGCCGGTGCCCGCTCCGGCGGTTCGGCCGGGGTCGCGAATTCCGATACACTGGCGAGGCACGGCGCCGCCGCAAGGAGGTCCGCCGAGCGACCAGGGGCTATGGCGCAGCTGGTAGCGCGCCTCCATGGCATGGAGGAGGTCTGGGGTTCGAATCCCCATAGCTCCACCTGGGGCCGTCCTCGCGGGCGGCACGAGAGCACCACGAGATCCCGGCCGGACACCGTCCAGCCGGGATCTCGCGTTTGCGGGCCTTGTTCGACCCTGCCCAGTGCACGGCCTTCGCCCGATCCCTGCGCGGCGCACGGCCGGGGTGCGGCGCCCGGGGCGGGCGCCCGCGATCAGGGATGAGCGCGGAGGATCGGGCGCAGGGTGTCCAGCACGGAGGCGTCCTCGATGGTGGAGGGGACGGGCTCGTCGGCGCCGTCGGCGATGCCGCGCATGGTCTTGCGCAGGATCTTCCCCGACCGCGTCTTGGGCAGCCCCGGGACGATGTCCACCCGCCTCAGCGCCGCCACGGCCCCGATCTGGTCGCGCACCAGCCGCACCAGGTCCTCGCACAGCCGCCCGGGGTCGGCCTCGACGCCGCTCTTGAGCACGACCAGGCCGCGCGGCACCTGGCCCTTCAGCTCGTCGGCCACGCCGATCACCGCGCACTCGGCGACGGCGGGATGGCCGGCCAGCACGGCCTCCATCGAACCGGTGGACAGACGGTGCCCGGCCACGTTGATCACGTCGTCGGTGCGTCCCATGACGTACAGGTAGCCGTCCTCGTCGACGTGCCCGCCGTCGCCGGTCAGGTAATGCCCGGGGTAGGCCGACAGGTAGGAGGCGACGTAGCGCTCGTCGTCCCGCCAGAGCGTGGGCAGCGTGCCCGGCGGAAGCGGCAGCCGCACGCAGATCGCCCCGTCCACGCCCGGAGGGCACGGCCGGCCCTCGGGGTCGAGCACGCGCACGTCGTATCCGGGCACCGCGACCGTGGGCGACCCCGGCTTGATCGGCATCGGGTCCAGGCCGCGCAGGTTGGCGGCGACGGCCCAGCCGGTCTCGGTCTGCCACCAGTGGTCCACCACCGGCACGCCGAGCTTCTCGGTGGCCCAGTGGTAGGTGTCCGGGTCCAGCCGCTCGCCCGCCAAGAAGAGCGTCCGCAACGAGGAGATGTCGTACTTGGCCAGGTAGGCCGCCTCCGGGTCCACCTTCTTGATGGCGCGGAACGCCGTCGGCGCGGTGAACAGGGCGCGCACCCCGTAGTCGGAGATGACCCGCCAGAACGCCCCGGCGTCCGGCGTGCCCACCGGCTTCCCCTCGTACAGCACCGTCGTCGCGCCGAGCAGCAGCGGGGCGTACACGATGTAGGAGTGTCCGACCACCCACCCCACGTCCGAGGCCGCCCAGAAGACCTCGCCCGGCGCGATGGCGTACACGTTGCGCATGCTCCACAGCAGCGCGACCGCGTGGCCGCCGTTGTCGCGCACCACGCCCTTCGGCTTCCCCGTGGTGCCGCTGGTGTAGAGGATGTAGAGCGGGTCGGTCGCCGCCACCGGCACGCACTCCGCCGGCTCGGCCGCGGCCATGGCCTCGCGCCAGTCGATGTCGCGGCCGGGCGTCAGCGCGGCGGCCGCCTGCTCGCGCTGGAGGATCACGCAGTGCGCGGGCCGGTGCGCGGCCATCTCCAGCGCGCTGTCGAGCATCGGCTTGTACTCCACCACGCGGGACGGCTCGATGCCGCAGGAGGCGGACACGACCACCACGGGCCGGGCGTCGTCGATGCGCACGGCCAGCTCACGCGGGGCGAAGCCGCCGAACACCACCGAGTGCACGGCCCCGAGGCGGGCGCAGGCGAGCATGGCCACGACCGCCTCGGGCACCATCGGCATGTAGATGACGACCCGGTCGCCTCTGCCGACGCCGAGGCCGCGCAGCACGCCGGCGAACCGCGCCACCTCCTCCAGCAGTTCGGCGTAGGTGTAGGTGCGGGAGGTCCCGGTGAGCGGGCTGTCGTAGATCAGCGCCGCCTGCCCGCCGCGACCGCCGGCCACATGCCGGTCCAGGGCGTTGTGGCAGGTGTTGAGCTCGCCGCCGGGGAACCACCGGTAGAACGGGGCCGCATCGGCGTCCAGCGTCATGTCGGGGATGCGGTCCCAGGTCACGGCCGTGGCCGCCCGGCCCCAGAACCCGTCCGGATCGTCGATGCTCATCGCGAAGGCGTCCGCGTACGACATGGTTCCTCGTTCCCTCACCGATCGCCTGAACCGCCATCATGACTCAGCCCCCCGTCTCAGGACAGAGCAACAGCCCGACGGCGTGACGGGGCGAGGGGCCCGGCCGGGTCAGGCGGAGCGGAAGGCCGCCGGGGCCTCCGCGCGGAAGGTGTGCCGGTAGGTCAGCGGGGCCACGCCCACCGTCGCGTGCAGGTGCTGGCGCAGCGAGACGGCCGTGCCGAAGCCCGCCCGGACCGCCACCTGGTCGACCGGGAGTTCGGTCGTCTCGAGCAGATGGCGGGCGCGCTCGACCCGCTGCCTGATGAGCCATCGTGCCGGGCTGAGCCCGGTCTCCTCGCGGAAGCGGCGGGTGAAGGTGCGCACGCTCATGCGGGCGTGCCTGGCCAAGGTGGCCAGGTCCAGCGGCTCCTGGAGCCGGTCCAGCATCCACGCCCGGGTGGGCGCGGTAGTGGCGTCCCCGGCGGCCGGCAGCGGGCGTTCGATGTACTGCGCCTGACCGCCCTCGCGCCACGGCGGGGTGACGCAGCGCCGTGCCACCCGGTTGGCGATCTCGCTGCCGTGGTCGCGGCGGATCACGTGCAGGCACAGGTCGATGCCCGCCGCGACGCCGGCGGAGGTCAGCAGGTCGCCGTCGTCGATGAACAGCACGTCGGGGTCGAGCAGCACCCGCGGGTACAGCGAGCGGAACAGCTCGGCGCTCCTCCAGTGCGTCGTGGCCGGCCGGCCGTCCAGCAACCCGGCGGCGGCCAGCACGAACGCTCCCGTGCAGATCGACATCAGCCGCGACCGGAGGGCGGCCCCGCGCAACGCGTCGCGCAGTTCGTCGTCGATCGTGCCGTCGCTGAAAGCGGAGCCGCTGTGGACGCCCGGGACGATGACGGTGTCCGCCGTGGCCAGGACCGACAGGTCGTGGTCGGGGATCACGCTGAACCCGGCGGGCCCGCGCACCGTGCGCCCGCCGGGGGTGCAGGTGACGATCTCGTAGAGCCGCCGGCCATCGGCGTCCTCGGCGACCCGGAACACCTGGCCGGGGACGCCGAGGTCCAGAGTCGCGAAATCGTCCAGGGCGACGACGGCGATGCGGTGAACCATGGCCGGATTCTTTCACATGTTGGCTGTCAAGCCACTCGTGGCCGGTGAATCGGACACCTCACTATGGTCGGCATGATGCTGACGCAAGACGTGAGGCGCGGACGGTGGCCGCATCGGGCCTGGGCGGTGGCGGCGGTGGCCTTCGTCGCCATCATCGGAGCCGCCGGCTTCCGCGCCACACCGGGAGTGCTGATCACCCCCCTCGAGACCGAGTTCGGCTGGTCCCGGGGGACCATCTCCCTGGCGGTGTCGGTGAACCTGATGCTGTTCGGCCTGACCGCGCCGTTCGCCGCCGCTCTGATGGACCGGCTCGGCATGCGCCGCGTGGTCGCCTCCGCGCTGCTGCTGGTGGCCCTCGGCAGCGGGCTCACGGTCTTCATGACCTCCAGTTGGCAGCTCATCCTGTGCTGGGGTGTGCTGGTCGGGCTCGGCACCGGCTCGATGGCGCTGGCCTTCGTCGCCACGGTCACCGACCGGTGGTTCGTGCGGCACCGCGGCGTCGTCACCGGCGTGCTGACCGCCGGAGGCGCCACGGGGCAGCTCATCTTCCTGCCCGTGCTCGCCTGGCTGGCCGAGGGGCCGGGCTGGCGGACGGCCGCCGTGGTGGTGGCCGTGGCGGCGCTCGCCGTCGTCCCGGTGGTCTGGCTCCTCCTGCGCGACCGCCCCGAAGACGTCGGCCTGACCGCTCTGGGCGCCGAACCCGCGGTCGTCCCCGCGGCCCCTGCGGCCGGTTCCGCGGCCGGTGGTCCGGCCGGTTCCGCTGCCGCTGGGCCGGCCGCGGGTGACACGGCCGTCCGCGGCGGCGGCGCGCGTACGGCCGGGCGGCCGGGAGGCGCGGCGGTGCGGGCGATCAGCGTGCTGCGGTCGGCCGCGCGTACCCGCTCGTTCTGGTACCTCGCCGGTGGCTTCGCCATCTGCGGCGCGAGCACCAACGGCCTGGTCGGAACGCACTTCATCCCCGCCGCGCACGACCACGGCATGGCCGAGACCACCGCCGCCGGCCTACTCGCCCTCATCGGCGTCTTCGACATCGCGGGCACGATCTTCTCCGGCTGGCTCAGCGACCGGGTCGACTCGCGGGTGCTGCTCGGGGCGTACTACGCGCTGCGCGGCGCGTCACTGCTGGTGCTGCCGCCCCTGTTCGCCGCGACGGCCGAACCGAGCATGCTCGTGTTCATCATCTTCTACGGCCTCGACTGGGTGGCCACCGTCCCGCCGACCGTGGCGCTGTGCCGCAAGCTCTTCGGCAAGGACGGCAGCGTGGTGTTCGGCTGGGTCTTCGCCTCTCATCAGGTCGGCGCGGCCATCGCCGCGGTCGCCGCGGGCCTCACCCGCGACCATCTCGGCCACTACGACGCGGCCTGGTACGGCGCGGGCCTGCTGTGCGCCGTGGCCGCGGTCATGTCGCTGCGCGTCGGCAGGGGCGGGTCCGCCTCCGGCGCGGCCCCCACCGCCGAACCGGTCACCGCCGCCACCGCTACCTGACCCCCGGCCCGTCTCGCGCCTCGGCGCTCGCCTGTCGGTGGGCGGTGAGATCCTTGGGGGCGTGAACGCGCCAGACCAGAGAGTGCTCCCCCTTGTCGTCCGCATCGAGCGTGCCACGCCGCCCGAGCGCACCGACGCCCTCGAGGCGGCGGCGATGGCCGTGCTCACCCTGCTGACCGACGAGCGCGCGGTGAGCGGTGAGTGGGCCGAGTCCGTCCAGGCGTGGGAGACCATCGGCATCAGGAAGGTCGTGCGCCGGGCCAGGGGCGCCGAGTGGCGGCGGGTCGAGGAGCTTCCGGGCGCCACGGTGACGCTGCGCTCGGCCGAGGTGCGGGTGCACCCGCCGATCCCGCTCGACGCCTGGCCCAAGGAGCTGTCGCGCCTGCAGGTCTCCGGCACCGACCTGGTGGACTCCGCGCCGCCCTCGCAGCCCCCGCCCGGCGGCGTCGTGCTGTGGTTCAACCCCTCTTTGGACATGTCGGCGGGCAAGGCCATGGCCCAGGCCGGTCACGCGGCCCAGCTCGCCTGGTGGGGCACCGACGAGGCCGCCCGCGCCGCGTGGCACGCCGGCGGCCTGGCGGTCACCGTGCGCACGGCCGAGCCGTGGCGGTGGGCCGCCCTGGTGGACAGCGGGCTTCCCGTCGTGCGCGACGCCGGGTTCACCGAGATCGAGCCCGGCTCGCGAACGGTCGTCGCGGACGCGCCGTGGCTGAGGGCCGGCGGCCTGCGCCCGGCCGGCTGGGGACCGCTGCGCGACCCGTCGCGGTAGCCGTCGCTCCATGATCATACCGGCTGGTAGGGGGCGTGCCGCGGCGGCGTGACCGGCTCTCCCGCGCCATTGACCGGAAGGCGAAAGGGGAGGTCAGGGCGTACGGAAACCTCGATGCGGTAGGGACTCGTTCCCGAAGTGTGATCGGGAACTCGGGCATGGTCCGGCGAATTGCCGTACGCTCCCCAACGTGCCAAATGGGGTGGGTGGGAACTACGGGACAAAAGCCGTCCCAACGTACGTAACGGCCGACGCGCCGACCGCGCCGCTGCCGAAGATCACCGTCGAGGAGCCTCCTCCGCCGCCACCACCCGCCAAGCGCCGATCGCCGATCGCCCGGTTGGGCGACCTGCCGATGCGCGTCATCTACCGACTGCTGGCCGGCGTCGTCGCGGCCGTGGCCGTCGTGGCGGCCGTCGTGGCGTTCTCCGTCACCGACCTCGGCAAGGGCGCCCCGACGGCCGCCGGTCCGGCCCCGGCGGGGCCGCCGTCCACGCTGCCGGTCCAGGGCACAGGCGCCGCGCCATCGTCCGGCGCCCCCTCCACCTCACAGGCGCCCCTCGCGGGGACGTCCGCCTCCGCGGCGGCGCCGGCCTCCGGATCCGCCGCGGATCCGGGCGTCTCCACCGCCCCGGGAGCGTCCGCGTCGCCGGGGGTCGCCGCGACCGCTGGGACATCCGCGTCGCCGGGAGTCACGACGGAGCCCGCCGGGGCCGGGTCGACGCCGGTCGCCACCCCGCAGCCCGGCAAGAGCGCCCTCGCCGACGCCGAAGCCGACCCGCGCGTCCCCGCGCTTCCGGCGAACCGCCGGCTCGCGAACTACCCCGGGCACGGCGCGCCGGCCAAGGGACGGGTGAAGGACAACAGGTCGGGCATCTCCTTCACGCGCTTCGTCAAGCAGTGGAAGCTCACCAAGTCCTCGCCGTTCGCCACGCGCAGAGTGCTCCCCGCCGTGAAGGGAGTCGGGCACCGCGGGCTGCTGGCGACCTGCCCCGTCCCGATCGCGGTGCAGGACGAGCTCAAGGACACCGCGTTTCTGGCGGCCCGCTGGACTTTGAACTACCACCCCGACGGTTCCAAGATCACGTGGACCGCCTCGCAGCGCTTCAAGGCGGGCAAGCGGGAGGGCTGGCTGCTCGGCTACAGGGTCACCTACAAGGCCGGCGGGAAGAAGCACGTGGCCACCGCGGCCGTCGCCCTGGTCGACGTTCCGGCGGCGAAGCCGGCCATGGTCTTCATCACGATCCCCGACGCACAGAAGAAGCGCTGGGCCGACATCAACACGTTGATCAGCAGCATCCGTCCGCTCTGACCGCCGTCCGCGTCCTGTGGACCTGTGGCCGGGCGCCACCGGGGCCGGTCGAGCGCTGAGGCGGCGGACTTCCCGGCTCGCGGGGCGCATTAGGCTCGGGAGGCGTAACGGAGAGCCCAGGCGCGGAAGATCGGATGAGATGACGCAGATCGCAGACGCGGAAGACAAGGCGGAGCTGGTTCTCGCGTCCTCCTCACCGGCCCGGCTCGCGTTGCTGCGCAGCGCCGGGCTCGACCCCAAGGTGATCGTGAGCGGTGTGGACGAGGAGGCCGTCACCGCCGCCTCGCCCGCCGAGCTCGGCCTCACCCTGGCCCGTGCCAAGGCGTCGGTGGTCGCGAAGGGCCTGACCACGGGCCTGGTGATCGGCTGCGACTCCGTGCTCGAACTCGACGGGCGCGCGTACGGCAAGCCGGTGTCGGCCGAAGACGCCATCGCGCGGTGGCGCTCGATGCGCGGGCGCACCGGCAGGCTTCTCACCGGGCACTGCGTGATCGACGCCGCCACGGGCGCCGAGGCGGCCGAGGTCGGCTCGACGGTGGTGCGCTTCGGCACACCGGGCGACGACGAGATCGCGGCCTACGCCGGCAGCGGTGAGCCGTTGCGGGTGGCGGGCGCCTTCACGCTGGACGGCCGCGGCGGCTGGTTCGTGGAGGGCATCGAGGGCGACCATGGAAACGTGCTCGGCATCTCGCTGCCCCTGCTCCGCCGCCTCTTCCGGCAACTGGGCGTTGAAGTGACTTCTCTCTGGAAACAGGGATCTTTCGGCTGATCTTGCGATCGAGTGGGCCGGAGGCGTTAGCCTGCCGGGCATGAACAGCATGGGGCAGCCCATCCGCCGTGGAATCGGCGGCTTCGCCGACGGCGTCAAGTACTTCTTCCAGGGCCTCGGCTGGGTGGCGCGGCACCCCGGGCAGTGGGTCTTCGGGCTCATCCCGGCGCTGATCGCTCTGGTGCTCTACGTCGTCGCGCTCGTGCTCCTGGGCACCTACGCCGGAGACCTCGCCGCCTGGGCCACGCCGTTCGCCGACGACTGGGAGCCGGCCCTCCGCGGCACCGTGCGCACACTGCTCGGCATCGTGGTCTTCGCCCTCGGCCTGGTGCTGTCGGTCATCACCTTCACCGCCGCCACGCTGGCCATCGGGGAGCCGTTCTACGAGAAGCTCTCCGAACGGGTCGAGCACGAAATGGGGGGTGTCGACAAGACCGCCGACATCCCGCTCTGGAGGTCCATCATCCGGTCCGTGCGCGACAGCCTGATCACGCTGGCGTACGTGCTGATGTTCACCATCCCGCTCTTCGTCCTGGGGTTCGTGCCGGTGGTCGGGCAGACGGTGGTCCCGGTGCTGGGCGCGGCGGTGTCGGGGTTCTTCCTGTCGGTGGAGCTGACCGCGCTGGCCATGGAGCGCAGGGGATTCGGCCGCAAGCAGCGGTTCGCGCTGCTGCGCGCCGACCGGGCCGCCGCCCTCGGGTTCGGCGTGGTGGTCTTCCTGATCTTCCTGATCCCTCTGGGCGCGGTCGTCGCCATGCCCGCCGCGGTCGCCGGCGCCACCATCCTGGTCCGCACCCGCCTCTCACCCACCCCGCCGCCCCGCACAGCCTGACCCGCGTGCGCGGGCCGCGGGCGTCCATCCCTCGACCGGACGCCCGCGGGGGGTCCACGAGAGCCCTCACCGTCCCCGGGTGGTACGACGCGGCGCGGGACCCTTCCGTCATCCCCGCTCACGTGATCCGCGGGGTTCTCGACGCGCGGGGATGGCTGTGGACAAGGCCGTGCGCTTCTCCGCAGCCCGATGCATCCCAATTCGCTGGCAGGCGACGTTCGTCCCAGCCGGATAAAACCACCTATGGCGTGAGATAAGCGGCCGATATGGCCGTACCTTGGCCATTCGCCACCCCCGATGCTCGCGAACGGCGTTCCGTTGCTCGTCCACAGAGACGGGATTCCCGCGAATGGCCACGTCGAGGGTCGGCGATTCTCGCGTGCATGACGCCATCACCGATCCTCCTCACCTCCCCCGACGACATCCTCGGGGCCGTGCCCTACATCCTGGGCTTCCACCCGGCGGACAGTCTCGTGGTCATCGCGTTCGCGGGGAGGGGAGCGCGCGGCCGGCTGCGCGTCACCACGCGCTGGGATCTCCCGATCGCACCCGGAGCCCTCGACCGGCTCGTCCCCCTCTTCCAGCGCGAAGGGGTCACGCACACCATCCTCGCCGGGTTCGGCGACGGCGTCCTCGTGACGCCGGCCATGGACGAGGTCCGTCGGCTGCTCTCGGACGCCGGCGTCAACGTCATCGAGGCGCTGCGCGCCGACGACGGACGCTACTGGTCCTACGTCTGCACCCGCGCCGAGTGCTGTCCGCCCGAGGGGCGGCCGTACGACCCGCTCGCGGGGGAGGTCGCCGCCCAGGCCACCTTCGCCGGCCTCATGGCGCTGCCCGACCGCGAGAGCCTGCGACGCTCGATCGTCCCGGTCACGGGAGCCGCCCGGGTCACCATGCGTGAGGCCACCCGTTCCGTGGCCGCGGACGTGCGGGCGAAGATCGTCACCGTGGCGGAGCCGCGCGAGGCTCCCGCCGCGTTCGTCGCCGAAGGGCTGGAGCGGGTCCGCCGGTCCATCGACGCCTTCCACCGGCTCGGGCCGCTTCCCGACCACGAGGCCGCCCGGCTCGGCATCGACCTGTCCGTGGTCCGGGTCCGCGACGAGGCGTGGACGCTCATGGACGACGACACCCAGGACACCCATGTCGCGTTGTGGGGCGACCTCACGCGCCGGCTGGAGGCTCCGTTCGTCCCGCCGGCCGCCTCCTTGCTGGGCGCCGCCGCCTGGCGCCGCGGCGACTCGGCGCTCGCGGGCATAGCCGTCGAGCGGGCGCTCGCCGTGGACCCGTCCTACTCGATGGCGAACCTTCTCGCGCAGGGCCTGCAGCAGCTCGTGAGCCCGGCGGTCCTCCGGCAGCGCATGCCCACCCCCGAGGAACTCGACGCGAGCATGGGGCCGCCGCGCATGGAGTGGCTCCATCCCATGCTCGAACTCCTCGACGACCACACCCTCCGCACACCATGACCGCCGCATCCCCGAAGCCCCCGCCGGACCTCCTCTTCCTGATGTCGGGCGGCGTCCGATCGTGGTCACGGCTCCGGCCGGTTCGCTCTTGGGAGACAACCGCCTGTCGTCACCGGGTGCAGGTGAGGACGACGGGGTGGGCGGCCCCATCCGGATCACCCACTCGCACGGGGTGGGCGGCCACATCTGGACCGCTCACTTGCATGCCGGGTGGGCCCATCCACCGCCGGCCTCGGCTCGGCCGTCCACGCGGGACCTTGCGCAAGGTGGCGGATGTCCGACGGTGGCGGGTTGGTATCGGGCGGTGCTTGAGGGGGAAGCTCGCGGGCTCGCTGTCAGTCCTGCGCGGGGTCGGTCCGGCGGCGCTCGTTGTAGGCCCGCATCCGGTTCGGGTATCCGGTCAGCTGGACGTCGTACACAGGAAGCGCGAGGTTTCTGGCCACCTTGATGATGACCGCGGGAGAGCCGACCCTGCGGCGCGTCCACTCGCCGTCATGGGCGACGGCGACGGCTGTGGTGTCGGTGGCGAAGGTCTCGGGCTCGACGTAGAACTCCACGCCCCGGCGGGACTTCGCGAAGGCGATCAGCGTCTCGATGTCGCCGTCGTTGGCCTCGCGGTCGAACTTGGCGATCCTCGTGCCGCGCAGCCGACGAATCCCATAGCGATCTCGCCATCCCATATCCCTTGTATACCTGGCCCGGGTCACAAATGGGTGCCTCCGGGCCACATCGGGGTCGCGTCGGGGTTGTTCCGGATAGACCGGCTTCGGCCGGCGACGAAGAATGGGAAAGACGACGCGTTCTATGGGAAAGGCACGGCCACTAATGGCAGGGGTAGTGAGACCTTCGGCGACACCGTCCACCGGAGGGTGGGGGGCGCCTCCTCACCCTCAGCTCCGGGTCACCAACGACGATCGGGATCAGGTGGTCGAGCACGTCACCGCCGCCTACGCGGAGGGCAGGCTCGACAAGGAGGAGTTCGACGACAGGCTGCACCGGGCGATGACCGCGCGCACCCATGCCGACCTCGCTCCGATCATGCGCGACCTGTATCCCTCGTGGACCATGCCCCGCATCCCGCAACCACGGTCGCACGCACCGGCACACCATCCGATGCCGTTGACGGGGAGCGACCGTCTGGGGGCCGCGGCCGGACATCTGCTCCCGCTCGCCGGGCTGACGGTGATCGGCCCGTTGATCATGATGCTGACCGGTGGGCGCCACTCGCCCTACATCCGGCAGCACGCGGTCGAGTCGCTGAACTTCCACCTCACCGTGCTCGGCGCCACCATCCTGCTGCCGTTCACCATCATCGGGATCGTCCTGGTCCCGATCATCTGGATCGCGGCCTTCGTCTTGGGCATCGTCGGCGCGGCAGCGGCCCTCAACGACAACCGGTTCCGCTACCCGCTGACCCTTCGCCTGATCAAGTAGCCCACCTTCACGGTCCCCACCTTCCCGCCATCGGCGGACGAGGAGGGGGAAGGTGGCGACCGGGTGGTCAGTGGGCCAGGACGGCGTACTCGACGCTCATGGCGCCGGTGTCGAGGTTGCCGATGGCGTCGAACGCCGCGCGCGAGAGATCCAGGCAACGGCCGCCGACATACGGCCCGCGGTCGTTGATGCGCACCGTCACGGTCTTGCCGTTGTTCGGATTGGTGACGCGCACGCGGCTGCCCATGGGGAGGGTCTTGTGGGCCGCCGTCATCGCGTTGGGGTTGAACCGCTCGCCGCTGGCCGTCATCTGTCCCTCGTCGTAGTACGAGGCCCCGCACCGACCCGACGCGATCACCTTGGGCTTCTTCGCGGCGGTCCGCTTCTTGGCGGGTTCGGCAGGCGCGGCGGGCTTCTTCGGGGTGCTCGCGGTGTCATCGGCCGTCGCCGCCGCCTTGGTCGTGGTGTCGGATCCGGCGGCGTGCTCATCCCCCTCCGCGCTGGTGGGGGCGGCGCCGTCCGAGCTCTCGGTCTCGGCCGACCGGGACGGCGATCCGGCGTCGGACGCCGGAGGGGCGAGCGGGTTCGGTGCGGAGCCGGCCGAGGTGAGCTCGCTGAAGGGGTCCGGTGGCGCCGAGAAGCTGGATGGGGAGGCCGAACTGTCCGGTGCACCCGTGGTGCGCACGGCGGTGGTGGCCGGTGCCGCCGGACGCATGCCTGCGCTCATGGTCGTGGTCGTGGGGTCGCCGCCGTTCAACCAGACCCAGCCGCTCACCAGGGCGGCGGTCATCACGACGGTCACGGCGATGGTGGTGGTGAGAGGGACGGCCAGCGAGGTCCGGCGCCGCTCGGCGCCCTTGCGTGACCGGGAGAGGCTCTTCTCGTACCAGCGGGAGGGGGAGGCGTGCATACCCAAGGGGAACCACGGTCCTAGATAGGGGACAGGACACGGGACACGGCGCGGGGGAGCGCACGCGGCATGGGGGGACATGCCGTCGTCCCGGTACGCGGCGAGCGGGATCCGCCCACTACGTAATTCGCAGCACCATATGGGACAAACGGGGAGTAAAGGGAGATAAAGCGCGTGCAAAGTGACATAAGTCACTCGGAGAGTGATCATCCATGCTCATAGCGTGATCACGGCCGACCTGCCCGAACCCCACACGTGAGCGGAACGGCTCAAGGCCGGCCAACTCATGACCCCCATACACCTGGCCGGTTCGGGAGCGATGAGGGGCTGGTGGCCGGCGGCAACAGGGTGGTGCCCGGAGTGGCACCGGGCGCGTGGTCACCAGCCCGATGAGCGTCAGCGTGATGAGCGGGCGGCGTCGGAACAGGGCGCGGACGTGCGGGGGGTAGAACAGGGTGTGAGGATGTGGGGCTAGAACAGGGTGTGAAGAGTGGGGGTCAGAACAGGAGCTCGCGGACCGAGTCCACTGTGTCGGCGTCTTCGGGACGCTTGTCCGGGCGGTAGCGGAGCACGCGGGCGAAGCGCAGCGCCATGCCGCCGGGGTACCTCGGCGACCGCTGCACGCCGTCGAAGGCGACTTCGACCACCATCTCGGGACGCACTCTGACCACCCACTCGTCGCTCGGTCCGTCGGCCAGAGCCAGGAAGCGCTCGGTCTGCCAGGCGAGCAACTCGTCGGTCAGGCCCTTGAAGGTCTTGCCGAGCATCACGAAATCGCCCGACTGAGGGTCCCTGGCGCCGAGATGGAGGTTGGAGAGCTTGCCCTGGCGCCGGCCGTGGCCCCATTCGGCGGCCAGCACGACCAGGTCGAGGGTGTGGCGGGGCTTGACCTTCACCCAGCCGGCCCCGCGTCGCCCGGCGGCGTACGGCGTGTTCGGGGACTTGGCCACGACGCCCTCATGTCCCCGTCGGACGACCTCCGCGAAGAAGGCCATGCCCTCGTCGGGATCGGATGTGACCAGGCGCGGAGTGATCAGTTCGGCAGGCACCGACCGCGCGAGCGCCGCGTGCCGCTCGCTGTCGGGCAGGTCGAGCAGGTCGACGCCGCCCACGCGGAGGGCGTCGAAGAAGAACACGCTCAGCGGCGTGGTCTCGCGCAGACGGGCGGTGTCGATCTTGCTGGTGACCCGGGAGGCGGTCACCTGGAACGGCTCGGGCCGGCCGTCGGGTCGCAGCGCGATGACCTCGCCGTCCAGCACGATGTCGTCGACGGGCAGCGCGAGCACGGCCTCCATCAGCTCGGGGACCTGCGCGGTGATCTCGTCCAGGGTGCGGGTGAACACCTTGACGTCCGAGCCGGAGCGGTGGGCCTGCACCCGTATCCCGTCGAGCTTCCATTCGAGTGCCGCGAGCCCGCCGAGCTTCTCCAGAGCGGCGGGGATGTTCGGGGCGCTCTGCGCCAGCATTGGCGACACGGGACGGCCCACCTCGAGGTGGAACGCGCGCAGCGCCTCCACGCCGCCGGTGAGCGCGGCGGCGCCCACGGCGGGCAGCCATCCTCGCAGCGTGAGGGCGCGCCGGACCTCCGCCGCGGGCGTGCCCGACGCCTTGGCGACCGCCTCGACCATCACCCCGTTCAAGGCTCCCTGACGCAGCTCGCCCGCCAGCAGGCGCAGCAGGAACGACTGCTCCTGGCGGGTCACCGAACGGAACAGCTCCCCGACCAGCTCCTTGCGCGCGGCCTGGGATCCCGGGCCGCTCTGCGCCTTGATGCGGCTGAGCAGGTCGTCGATGCGGGTCAGGCTCGCGCTGGCGATCTGGCGTGGTTCGGGCAGGTCCTGGAGGGTGCGCCATCCCACGCCGATCTGCCGCTGGGGTAGCTCACCGGACAGATAGGCGATGGCGATCTCGGCCTCTTCCGGCCGCACTCTGCTCAATAGTTCGGCGATATGTCCGATCTTGGCGAGGCGGGCCGAGTCCGCTGCTACGGAGGCAGAAGTGCGTGCGAGGTCGATGAGCAACACACGTCTCATCGTGCCAGTTCACGCCGCCCCCCGCGCGCCCAGGTGGCAGCCGTCCCCCATGGCCGACAAAACGCTCAATGTCCTGATAAACGACTACGTATTGCCTACCACGCCGCGAGGTGCCGGCACCCTGGCCGAGCAGGTAGCGCGGCGACCACCCGCCTTCACATCCGAGACGTGTGCGCCGATGGGTCGGCGTGGCGGTGCGGACACCCGTGTATACGGCAAGTCGTCGGTGGTGGCTCATGGCCACATCCGCCCCGCCCGCGCACACGGCGGAGCACCGCCATTTTCACCCATCCGGACACGTGCGCCGATGGCGCCGCGGCGGTAGGAAGGCACGGCGGTGCGGGTGCCGTCGTATGGCGGGCGGCGTGGTGAACGTTCCTGGACACCGCGTGAAGATGCCGGGCGCGACTCGGGGCGATCGGCATCGGGCGTGCGGGTCGGGTCAGCTGACGCCGAGCAGGTCGACGACGAAGATCAGCGTCTCGCCCGGCTTGATGGCGTTGCCCGCGCCGCGGTTGCCGTAGCCCAGGTGCGGCGGGATGACCAGCTTGCGACGGCCGCCGACGCGCATGCCGGCGACACCCTGGTCCCATCCGGCGATGACGCGGCCGGCGCCGAGCGGGAAGTTGAAGGAGTCGCCGCGGTTCCACGACGCGTCGAACTCCTCGCCGGTGGAGAACGCCACGCCGACATAGTGAACCGTCACCATGTGGCCCGGCTTGGCCTCCTCACCGTCGCCCACGGTGATGTCTACGATCTCGAGATCCGCCGGCGCGTCGCCCTCCGGAAAGTCGATCTCGGGCTTCTCGAGTGCCACGTGTTCTCCTTGGTTAGGTTGCGCCCCGCCTGTCCGAACGGGCGCCTGGACCGATCGCCGGCCCTTGTCGGGCCGACCGCACGACTCTACGGGGTTCCGGGAGCCGGCGAACGGCGAGGGCGTATCCCTTGGGGGCTTCCGTACGGAACCCGCCCACGGCCGACCGGCCGCGGACCCTCGGCCAAGGGTCCGCGGCCGGCCGGCCACAGGCGGTCCGGGGGGCCGGCGGCCAGGGGAGGCCGTCTGTCCCCCTCGTGGGGACCTCCGGAGTCACCACGCCCGTAGGACGTCCCCTGACGGGGCCGTACAAGGATGTCCCGTCAGACTGGCCGTCCGGGGGCCCGTGGGCCGTCTCCTGTGCGCCGTCCGTGGACGTGGTGTCCGTGGGTCGTTTCCCGGCGGGCGGGGCGCCGCGTGTGTTGGCTGTCCGTGGACGCCGTGCCCGTGAGCTGACTCGTCTGGCCGGCTGGTGAGGTCGTGCCCGCGGCCGTTGGTGGGTTCGCCGGAGAGTGGGCTACCGGGCGCGGACGTCGCTCGGCTTCTCCTCGGCCTTCCTCGCGGGGGCCTGGTCGGCCGGTTCGGCATCGAGGCCGGCGTTCTCCGAGGCCGTGGGAGTGGTGTCGGTCTCCTTGGGCGAGGACGGCTCGGAGGCCGGTGTGGAAGGTCCGGAAGCGGACGTGCGCGGCACGGCGGAGAGCGGGATGGCGATGGTGGCCTCCTCCATCGCCTCCGCGCGGCTGGTGGCGGGCGGCACGATGGCCGACTCCGCCGTCCCGGAAGAGGTGGTGTCCGACGAGATGACGTCTGCGGAGGTCGGGTCCGCATGGGAGGGGTCGGCGTGCGCGGGGTCGGGGGACCCGGCGTGGCCGGCCTCGTCCTCAACCTGGAGAACGGGCTCAGGGGCCGGCGCCGGACGCTGGGCGGGGAATTCGACGGCGGGTTCGCCGGTCACAGGGTCACCGGCGGGGACGTTCACGTCCGATGACGCCGGAGGGACCGTCCCGGAGGTGGGAAGGATCGTCCCGGTGCTCGGAATGGAGGTCTCGGAGGCCGAAGGGGCCACCTCGGAAGCCGGGGGAGCCGTCGGCGAGGCCGGCGAGACCGTCTCGGGGATGGGGAGGATCGTCCCGGTGGTCGGGATGAAGGGGTCGGAGGTGGGAGGGGCCGTGCCGGTGGCCCCAGGCGTCGTCTCGGGGCTGGAGGTGCCCGTCCTCTCGGGGCGTGAGGTGCCGGTGGTCTCGGGGCGTGAAGGGGCGGTGGTCTCAGGTCCGGAGGCGCCGGGGGTGCGCAGAGGGCCGCTGGACGGAGGCCGGGCGACGACCACGGTGTCCGCGGGCTTGTTCCCGCCCTCCAGCACCGCCAGGGCCTCCTCCATCGCGGCGGCGGGCACCAGGACGTCGTACCTGCCGGCCACGATGGCGCTGCGCGAGGTGAAGTCGCGGGTGCCGCCCTTGAACGCGTGGCCGGCGAACCCGAAGGCGGCGCCCATCACGGCGCCCCACAGGATCGCCCACACCACAAGGGCGAAGAACGAGGCGGTCGTCGTGGTGAACAGTCCGAGGAACAGGCCCACGACGAGGCCGAAGACGGCTCCGCTGATGGCTCCGGAGAGGGCCGCGCGGGGATTGGTGAGCCGTCCCGTGACCAGCTCTTCCAGTCGCAGGTCGTTGCCGACGATGGCCACGTTCTGCACGGGGTATCCGGCGTCGGAAAGGGTGTCCACCGCGCGCTGCGCGGCGGGATAGTTGTCGTAGCTGACCAGGAGTCGCCGGTCGATGGCGGACGGCGCGGCCAGCTCGGGTGACGAACCGATCATGAGATCTCGCCTCCGCGGCTAGGGGGTACCTGCCGACCCGGACTACCCGGCGAAGGCGACTTATCACTCCGCCGTCACCACCGACAATGACGACACCTCCCGCGTGGCATCACCCCTCGTCCACCGACCACCGGCCACCGCCATCACCCCCAGCCCTCACCCCCAGCTCTCACCCATCGCCTCGCGCCCCTCCCCCCGGTCAGCCGTGTCCTTGTGCGGGTGGCCGTGCCCTCGTGCTGGTGTGCGGGGGCGTGGACCGCAAGGTGGTGGGGCTACCAGCTTTGGTGGAGGGGCATGCCTTCGGAGTAGCCGGAGGAGCTCTGGATGCCGATGACGGCGCGGTCGTGGAACTCCTCCAGGGAGGTGGCGCCGGCGTAGGTGAGCGACGAGCGCAGACCGGCGACGATGGCGTCGATCTGGTCCTCGACGCTCGGCCGCACCGGGTCCAGGTACATCCGGGAGGTGGAGATGCCCTCCTCGAAGACGGCTTTGCGGGCGCGGTCGAAGGGGGTGTCCTCGGCGGTGCGCAGCCGTACGGCCCGGGCCGAGGCCATGCCGAAGTTCTCCTTGTACCGCCGGCCGTCGGCGTCGGTGCGCGCGTCGCCCGGCGACTCGTACGTGCCCGCGAACCACGAGCCGATCATGACGTTGGACGCGCCGGCCGCCAGGGCGAGGGCCACGTCGCGCGGGTGGCGCACGCCGCCGTCCGCCCACGCGTGCCTGCCGAGCCCGCGGGCCTCGGCCGCGCATTCGAGGACGGCGGAGAACTGCGGCCGTCCCACACCGGTCATCATGCGGGTGGTGCACATGGCGCCCGGCCCGACGCCCACCTTGACGATGTCGGCGCCGGCCTGGACCAGGTCGCGCACGCCCGCCGCGGTGACGACGTTGCCGGCGGCGACGGGGACGCCGGGGTCGAGGGCGTGCACCGCGGCCAGGGCCGAGAGCATCTTCTCCTGGTGGCCGTGGGCGGTGTCGACGACCAGGCAGTCGACGCCCGCGTCCACCAGCTCCTTGGCCTTGGCGGCGACGTCGCCGTTGATGCCGACGGCGGCGGCGACGCGCAGGCGGCCCTGGGAGTCCACCGCGGGCTCGTACAGCGTGGCGCGCAGCGCGCCGGTGCGGGTGAGGACGCCGACCAGCCGGCCCTCCCCGTCGACGACGGGGGCGAGGCGGTGGCGTCCGTTGTGCAGCAGTTCGAACGCCGCCCGCGGGTCGGTGCCGGCCGGGATGGTGAGCGGTGAGCCCGACATCACCTGGGAGAGCTGGGTGAACATGTCCACACCGTGGCAGTCGGCCTCGGTGACGACGCCGATCGGCCGGTTGTCCCAGTCGACGACGACGACCGCGCCGTGCGCCCGCTTGGGCAGCAGGTTGAGGGCTTCGCCGACGGTTTCGTGCGCGGTGAGGGTGATGGGGGTGTCGTGCACCAGGTCGCGCTTCTTCACGAAGTCGATCACGTCGGCGACGACGTCGATGGGGATGTCCTGCGGGATGACGGTGATGCCCCCGCGCCGGGCGATGGTCTCGGCCATGCGCCGGCCGGCCACCGCTGTCATGTTCGCCACCACGATGGGGATCGTGGTGCCCGTGCCGTCGCGGCTCGAGAGGTCCACGGCGAGGCGCGAGCCGACGGCCGAGCGTGACGGGACCATGAAGACGTCGCTGTAGGTCAGGTCGTAGATCGGCGCCTGATCATTGAGGAATCGCACGTTGGTCCAGCCTAGGCGATTCATGGTAAACAATGGGACTTCCCAGGTCAGCTGGGTGCTCCGTGCGAGATGATCTGACCGGGCACCCCTGCCCACTCCTCTGTGCGCGATGATCGTGTCGGCTGACGGCCGGTCCGGCCGCATTGACCGCGCGATGCGATGGGCAGGCGGGGGGCCCTCGAGTGGGGAGGCGTTATGATCATCGTTGACAGACCGGAGGTGCTCGTCGTCGGGTACGCCGTGCGCACCAGCAACGCGGCGGAGGCCGATCCGTCGCGGGCGCAGTTGCCGGTCCTGTGGGGACGGGCCGGTGCTCCGGGCGCGTTCGCCCACGTTCCCGGGCGCATCGACGAGAATCTCTACGCGGTGATGATCGACTACGAGAGCGATCATCAGGGCGCCTACACCCAGGTCGTCGGGGTCGCGGTGCGCACGGCGGCCGGGTTGCCCGAGGGCATGGTGGCCGTGCGTGTGCCCGGGGTCCAGGCGCTCAAGGTCGAGGCGCACGGCCCGATGCCGCAGTCGCTCATCGAGGCGTGGCAGCAGGTGTGGCGGCACACCGAGTCGGGCGGGGTGCCGGCGCGGGCCTTCACCACCGACCTGGAGGTCCACCACCGGGCCGGGGTCGATCTGTATCTGGCGGTCCTGCCAGGCCACACTCCCGTCCCCGCCGGCATGGACCACGCCCGCGCCCAGGCGTGAGCCGAGCCCGCGCGGGGGCCGGTGGTCACCGAAGCGGACGAGGACACCGCCGGCGAGGGTACAGGCGAGGACCCCGGCGGTAGCGGTTCGGCGAGGGCCCGGCGGAAACGGTTCAACCGGAACGCGGGCGGTAGTGGTTCGGCGAGGACCCGGCGGTAACGGCTCAACCAGGACACAGGCGGTAGCGGTTCGGCGAGGACGCAGGCGGAACGGTTCAGTCAGGACGCCGGGGCGAGGGGGCGGCGAGGACCCTGCCGGTTCGGGTTCAGGCGGAGGCGCTGCCGGTTCGGGTTCAGACGGGGACGTTGGGGCGAGGGTTGGGCGAGGACGTTGCCGGTGAGGGTCAGGCGAGGACGCCGGCTGCGCGGAGGGCTTTGGCGTGCTCGCCGGACAGGCCCCAGGAGGTGAGGTCGTGCAGCCGGGTGGCCTGCGCCAGGTCGCTGCGGCCGCTGCCGAGCAGGCGGGGCGCGGGCGCCGGCTGGGTGACGCCGCCGACCTCGACGAACGACCCTCGGGCGAGGTTGTGCGGGTGCCGGGACGCCTCGCCCATGTCCAGGACGGGCGTGACGCACGCGTCCGAGCCCTCGAAGACGGCCTCCCACTCGGCGCGTGTCCTGGATCTGAACGCGGTGGCGAGCCGTTCGCGGATCTGCGGCCAGTTGGCGCGGTCGTTCCGGTCGGGCAGGTCGGTCAGGCCCATGCGGGAGACCATCTCGTTCCAGAAGGCGGGCTCCAGCGCGCCGACCGCGAGGTACCGGCCGTCGGCGGTCTCGTAGGTGTCGTACATCGGGGCGCCGGTGTCGAGCAGGTTGGTGCCGCGCGGGCCCCACAGGCCGCTCTGGGCGGTGTGGTAGAACATCGCGAACAGGGAGGCGGCCCCGTCGACCATCGCGGCGTCGATGACCTTGCCGCGGCCTGTGCGCTCGCGCTCGAACAGGGCGAGCACCACCCCGTAGGCGAGCATGAGGCCTCCGCCGGCGAAGTCGCCGAGGATGTTGATCGGGGGAGTGGGCTTGTCGCCCTCGCGGCCGAGCATCGACAGGGCGCCGGCGATGGCGATGTAGCCGATGTCGTGCCCGGCGGTCGGCGCGAGCGGGCCGTCCTGGCCCCAGCCGGTCATGCGGCCGTACACGAGCCGCTCGTTGACGGCGTGCAGGTCGGCGGGGCCGATGCCGAGGCGCTCGGCCACGCCGGGGCGGAAGACGTCGATGACGACGTCGGCGGTCGCGGCCATCCGCTTGAACGCGGCGACGCCGTCGGGGGACTTCAGGTCCAGGCCGATGGTGCGCTTGCCGCGGTCCATGACGTCGGGGCGGGGGCGGTCGCCGCTCCTGGCGACGGTGGAGACGCGGTCGACCCTGAGCACCTCGGCGCCGTGGTCGGCCAGCATCATGCCCGCGAAGGGCCCGGGCGCGAGCCCTGCGAGCTCCAGCACGCGCACCCCGGCGAGCGGTCCGCCCTGAGAGCGGCTCCCGGCGCCGGCGGCCGGGCCGGGCGCGGAGGCGGAGGCAGGGCCAGAAGCGGAGGCGGAGGCAGGGCCGGGGCCGGACGCGGAGGCGGAGGCGGGAGCAGGAGTGGGGCCGTTTTCCGGGGCGGCCGGGGATCCTTCGGGAGTGGCGGCTTGGGGGCCGCCGGCAGCAGGAGGAGGGGAGTCGTCGGCGGCTCCGGCCGAGGTGGTGGAGGCAGGAAGAGGGGGCGTTTTGGGGGCGTTGCGCGGTGCCGGGGCGTTATGGGGGTCCGGGGCGCCGTTCGTGCTCATCGCTGTTCTCCTCGGGTGCGATGCCGACGATAGTCCCCATCGCGATAGCAAGCAAACGCTTGGTGAAAACGGTTCCCACCGCCCCGCCCCTCACCTGCGAACATGACGCTAACCCTTGTGCCACAACGCTTTGAAGGGGGGTCGGGAGTTTGCGCGGGTTTAACGTGTCTACTCTGGTCGATGGTCAAGACAGGAGATAGCGTCGTAGCGTCGATCTCCACGCACTTAGTTATAGGGGGTGGTGGCATGCCAGATCGCACGGTGAGGACGACCGCCCAGATGACAGCCCATCGAGCGGCTGTGGAGCAGATCAGGGAGTCCTACACCGCCCTCCCGGACGGAGCCTCTCCGAGGCTGGCGAAGCCGACCACGAACCTGTTCCGGTTCCGTGAGCCGGGCAAGACGGCCAAGCTCACCGCGCGCGACCTGGACAAGGTGATCCAGGTGGACCCGGAGAGCAGGACCGCCGAGGTCCAGGGCATGACGACCTACGAGCGCCTGGTGGACGCCACGCTCCCGGCCGGCCTCATGCCGTACGTCGTCCCGCAGCTCAAGACGATCACCCTGGGCGGCGCCGTCACCGGGCTCGGCATCGAGTCCTCCAGCTTCCGCCACGGGCTGCCGCACGAGTCGGTCGAGGAGATGGAGATCCTCACCGGTGACGGCCGCGTCGTGGTGGCCAGGGACGACAACGAGCACAGCGATCTGTTCCACGCCTTCCCCAACTCCTACGGCACCCTGGGCTACGCGCTGAGGCTGCGCATCAAGCTGCTCCCGGTCAAGCCGTACGTGCGGCTCACGCACATCCCCTTCTCCGACGCCGCCAAGTGCATGCTGGCCATGCAGGAGATCTGCGACAGCGGCCACTACGAGGGGGAGAAGGTCGACTTCGTCGACGGCACGTTCTTCGAGCCGGGCGAGATGTACATCACCGTCGGCCAGTTCGCCGACCGCGCGCCGTACGCCTCGGACTACACCGGCATGCGCATCTACTACCAGTCGATCCGCACCCGCACCCGCGACTGGCTGACCGTCCGCGACTACCTGTGGCGCTGGGACACCGACTGGTTCTGGTGCTCGCGGGCCTTCGGCGTGCAGCAGCCGCTGGTGCGCTCGCTGATGCCGCGGCGCTACCTGCGCTCGGACGTCTACCGCAAGCTGGTCGGGCTCGACCAGAGGTACGGCGTGACGGCCCGCGTGGACCGGTGGCGCGGCAACCCGGTACAGGAGTCGGTCATCCAGGACGTGGAGGTCCCGGTCGAGCGAGGCGCCGATTTCCTGGAGTTCTTCCACGGCAAGGTGGGCATGACGCCCGTGTGGATGTGCCCGCTGAAGGCCACCGGCGAGTGGCCGCTGTACCCGCTGGAGCCGGGAAAGCTCTATGTGAACTTCGGGTTCTGGGGCATGGTCGCCCTCCCGCGCGGACAGGCCGACGGTTACCACAACCGGCTGATCGAGAACTCCGTGCACGACCTGGGCGGCCACAAGTCCCTGTACTCGACATCGTTCTACCCCCGTGAGGAGTTCTGGCGTCTCTACAACGGCGACGCCTACTGGCCGGTCAAACGTGCCTACGACCCGGGCGCCCGGCTGCTCGACCTCTATGAGAAATGCGTACGGGGGCGTTGAGGAGGTTGGTCGCATGACACTCGCCCAGATCTTCGAGAAGATCGTCGGGCCGGACGCGAACATCGAGTTCGCGGCGTACGACGGCAGCAAGGCCGGGCCGTCGGGCGCTTCCGTCCGCATCGAGGTCAAGTCGCCCATAGCGGTGGCTTACCTGGCGCAGTCCCCAGGGGAGATGGGGCTCGCGAGGGCCTACATCGCCGGTCACATCGACGTGCACGGCGACATGTACACCCTGCTGTCGGAGATGGCGCAGATCACGCTCAACGACATGCCGGTGAAGGAGAAGATCTCCGTCGCGCGGTCGCTGGGCGTCAAGCCGCTGCTCATGCGGGTGCCGCCGCCCCCGCAGGAGGTCCGCCGCAGCGCCATGGCGAGGCTCGGCAGCCGCCACGCCAAGCAGCGGGACGCCGAGGCGATCCACCACCACTACGACGTCTCCAACCGGTTCTACGAGTGGGTGCTCGGCCCCTCCATGGCCTACACCTGTGCGACCTTCCCCGAGGAGGGCTCCTCGCTGGAGGAGGCGCAGTTCGCCAAGTTCGACCTGGTCGCCAAGAAGCTCGCCCTCAAGCCGGGCATGCGTCTGCTGGACGTCGGCTGCGGCTGGGGCGGCATGGTGATGCACGCGGCCAAGCACTACGGGGTCAAGGGCCTCGGGGTCACGCTGTCGCGCCAGCAGGCCGAGTGGGCGCAGAAGGCCATCGCCGAGGCGGGGTTGTCGGAGCTGGCCGAGGTGCGTCACCTGGACTACCGCGACGTCGCCGAGACCGGCTTCGACGCGGTCAGCTCCATCGGCCTGACCGAGCACATCGGCAAGGACCAGCTTCCCGGCTACTTCGGCTTCCTGTACGGCAAGCTCAAGCCCGGCGGCCGGCTGCTCAACCACTGCATCACCCGGCCGACCGGCAAGGAGAGGACGATCAACAAGGGCGGTTTCATCAACCGCTACGTCTTCCCCGACGGGGAGCTCGAGTCGGTGGGTCATCTCGTCCGCGAGATGGAGGACACCGGCTTCGAGATCCGGCACGAGGAGAACCTCCGCGAGCACTACGCCAAGACCCTCGAGAAGTGGTGCGCCAACCTCGACGCCCACTGGGACGAGGCGGTCGAGGAGGTCGGCCCCGGCACGGCGCGGGTGTGGCGGCTGTACATGGCCGGCTGCATCGTCGGCTTCGAGCGCAACAAGGTGCAGCTCCACCAGGTGCTCGGCGTGAAGCTCGGCGACCGGGGCGAGTCGGGCGTCCCGCTGCGGCCCGCGCTCGACTGGCCCTGATCGGCGCCCGGCGCGATCACGTGACGACGGCCCGTCCGGCCTCCCCTGAGGAGCCCGGGCGGGCCGCCGCCTTCTCCCGGCACGTGCCCGGCCGCGTACGTGCCACGGCCTCGTGTGTGCCACGGCGGCGTACGCGCTGCGGCCCAGTGTGCGCCACGGCGCCGTATGTGCCACGGTTCCGCACCTGACCGGACGGCTCAGAGGGGGTGCGTGACCGCTCAGCGCCGGGCGTGGTGTTCGGCGGCGACCAGGCCGGCGGCGAGCTGGACCGCGACCAGCTTGCGGATGGCGATCGGCCGTCCGCCCGACTCGGCGTCGGCCTCGGCGTACCATGCGTCGAACAGCTCGCCCAGCCGCTCCCGCTGCGCCCGGATGGCGGGGGTGAGGTTGCCGGCGGCGGCCTCGGCGTGCAGCATGCGGCGGAAGGTCCCGCAGGAGCGTAATCGGCGCATGTGCAGAGTCTGCCGGTTGCCGAACTGCTCGGCGACGGTCGCCGGGCGCTCGACGCCGGGCAGGCCCTCCCACACGTCGGCGAACCTGCGGTAGGTGTCGAGCATGTCCTCGACGGAGCGGCGGAAGGGCGAGTGGACGGTGAGGTCGGCCCGCACCGCCGCCATGATCGCGTTGAGGACGTCGATGGCCTCGCGTTGCGCGGCGAGCCCGGCCTTGATGACCTCGCCGTAGGAGGTGGCCGTGGGGCTGGGGTCGCAGACGCGCTCGTCGGCCCAGTACGGCAACTCGGTGATCAGGTGCAGCGCGCCGAACCTCGCGGCGTAGTCGGCGCTGCCGCCGCCGGAGCCGAAGATCCTGGCCTGGCCCGGCCCGCCGGGGGTGGGGTAGACGGCCGGGGCGATGGCGACCGAGCCGGGCAGCTCGGGCTGGCCGTGGTGCAGGGGGATGCCCTCCAGGGCGGGCAGTTCGGTGAGCCGGGCGGCGAGGACCGGGTCGTGGTGGTTGAGGTAGAAGAAGGCGCCGCTGTACTCGCCGTTGTGCAGGGAGTAGACGAAGGCCGGCCGCACCTGGTCCATGAGCCGCATCAGCGCCTCGGTCTCGGGGAGGGCGCGGTCGAACGCGTAGCCCTCGCCGGAGATCGGGAAGGTCCACTCCACCTGGTCGCGCCAGGCGGGCCGGTAGAAGTGCCGGGCGTAGTGGCGCCGGTCGCCGGGGCGGGCGTACCAGCCTTCGTTGAGGCGGGCGCCGTCGGGGTCGACGCACGGGATCAGGTGCCAGCGGTAGCCGAGCCCCTCGCGCAGGGCGGCGTCCTGGCAGAGCAGACGGGTCAGGTGGCTGACGGTGAGCGAGCCGATCGGCTCGTTGGGGTGCGGGCCGCCGATGATGAGCGCGTCGCGGTCCCCGTCGCCGACGGTGAGCGCCCGCAGCGGCTCGCCCAGGCGTGAGGCGCCGATGCGGCGCACCTGTACCAGGCCCGGGTAGCGGGCGGCCAGTTCGTCCAGCTCGGCGCCCATCTCGTCCACGCTGGGAAACCTGTCCAGTTCGGGGACCCGCCGCATGTGATCGCGGACGTCCATGGCATCGCCTCCAGTTCAGGGGAGATCCTTCGACCCGCCTCCTTGTTGTTTTGCCCGAATTTGGGGAGGTCGCGTGCCTGGAGTCCCTGCTCTACGGCGGCCGGGATCCGTGCGGCCGATGCCCGTGATGCCGATGCCCGTGATGCCGATGCCCATGACGTCGGCGGCCGAGGGCCGTCAGCGCAGCTCGCGCTTGAGGATCTTGCCGCTGGCCGTCATCGGGAACGAATCGCGGAACTCCACCAGCCGCGGGTACTTGTAGGCCGCCATGTTCTCCTTGCACCAGGCGAGCAGTTCGTCCTCGGTGACGGTCGCGCCCGGCCTGCGGATCACGTACGCCTTGATCTCCTCGCCGTGGGAGCCGTGCGGGACGCCGACGACGGCGGCCAGGGAGACCGCCTCGTGGGTCATCAGCACCTCTTCCAGCTCGCGCGGATAGACGTTGAACCCGCCGCGGATGATCATGTCCTTGACGCGGTCGATGATGAAGTAGTAGCCGTCGGCGTCGCGGGTGGCGATGTCCCCGGTGCGGAACCAGCCGTCCTTCGTCACCTCGGCGGTGGCCTCCGGCCGGCCGAGATAGCCCTTCATGACGTTGTGCCCGCGGATCGCGATCTCGCCCGGCCCCTCGCCTTCGACGGTGTTCCACGCCGGGTCGATCAGCTTCATCTCCACACCCCAGACCGGGGTGCCGATCGACCCGGGCTTGGCGGGCCGCCCGCGCTGGTTGAAGCTCGCCACCGGAGAGGTCTCCGACAGCCCGTAGCCTTCCATCACCGGCAGGCCGAAGGTCTTCTCGAAGTCCTTGAGCACCTCCACGGGGAGCGACGCGCCGCCCGAGGCCGCCGTACGCAGGGTGGAGGGCACTTCGGCGCCGTCCGCGTGCACCGAGGTGAGCATCGCCCAGTACATGGTGGGCACGCCCGCGAACATGGTCACGCGCTCCTCGCGCATCAGCGCCAGCGCCGCGGCCGGCTCGAAGCGCGGCACCATCACCAGGGCGGCCCGGCGGCGGAAGCCGGCGTTCATGATGACGGTCTGGCCGAAGGAGTGGAACAGCGGCAGGGCGGCCAGGAAGACGTCGTCGCCGGTCAGCTCGAACATCTCGTCGGAGACCACGGCGTTCAGCAGCATGTTCTGGTGGCTGAGCTCGGCGCCCTTGGGCTGCCCTGTGGTGCCGCTGGTGTAGAGGATCACGGCGGTGTCCTCCGGAGCGGTGGCCACGGTCTCGAACCGGTCGGGGAGCCCGCTCAGCGCCGTCCAGAGGGTCGGGACGCCCTCGATGCCCGATTCGGTGCCGAGCGGGGTGGCGGGCAGGATGAAGAACCCGTCCGCGTCGGGCCCGCCCTCGGAGACCGCCTCGCGGAACCCCTCGTGGCCGCGCCGGCCGAGCGGCAGCTCGGGGGTGCCCTCGAAGCAGAACAGCGCCTTGGCCCGCGAGTCGCGCAGGTGGTAGGCGATCTCGCGGGCCTGGAGCAGCACGTTGAGCGGGACGACGGTCGCGCCGGCCTTGAGGATGCCGAAGTAGACGATCGGGAAGTAGGGCAGGTTCGGGCAGGCGAGCGCGACCTTGTCGCCCCTGCCGATGCCCCGCGAGGCGAGCAGGCCCGCCACCTGGTCTGCCAGGGAGTTCACCAGGGCATAGGACATGCGCAGGTCTCCGAACACCACGGCCGTGCGGTCGGGACGCTCCCGTGCGCTGTCCTCCAGGACGACGGAAAGGTTGAGCATGGCGATCTCCTCGTGCTGCCGGCGCCCCGGCGCGAACGGCGTGGTGGCGCTCGCAGGGGGTCGGCGTCATCTTGCCAGCCGATAGCTACTATCCGGTAACGAGCGTGGACGCGGGGCGGCGCGCGGGCGTAAGTACGGTGGGAGCCGATCACGTCCCCCCGGAGGCCCCCATGCAGTACGACTACGTCATCGTCGGAGCGGGCTCGGCCGGCTGCGTCCTGGCCAACCGGCTCTCGGCGGACCCCTCGGTGCGGGTGGCGCTGCTGGAGGCCGGCGGGGCCGACCGCAAGTTCGAGATCCGCGTGCCCGCCGCCTTCTCCAAGCTGTTCAAGACCCCCTACGACTGGGACTTCACCACCGCCGAGCAGAAGGAGATGGGCGGGCGCAGGCTGTACTGGCCCCGCGGCAGGACCTTGGGCGGCTCCTCGTCGATGAACGCCCAGATGTGGGTGCGCGGTCACCGGGCCGACTACGACGGCTGGAACCTGCCGGGCTGGTCCTACGAGGAGGTCCTGCCGTACTTCCGGCGCTCGGAGCGGCGGGTCGGCTCCAATCACGGCGCGGTGTACGGGACCGACGGCCCGACCTACATCTCCGAGCTGCGCGCCCCCAACGTGACCACCCAGGCGTTCCTGCGCGCCTGCGAGGAGATGGGGCTCACCCGCCTTCCGGAGCTCAACGGCCCCTCCAACGAGGGCTTCTCCCCGACGCCGGTCACCCAGGACCGGGGGCGCCGCTGGAGCGCCGCCGACGCCTACCTGCGGCCCGCGATGGGCCGCCCGAACCTGACCGTGCTCACCGCCGCGCAGGCCGAGCGCCTCCTGCTGGACGAGGACGGCCGGGCGACGGGCGTGGAGTACGGCGGGGGCCGCAGGGTGAGCGCGGGCAAGGAGGTCATCGTGTCGGCCGGGGCGGTCGGCTCGCCGCACCTGCTCATGCTCTCGGGCATCGGCGACCCCGAC
The DNA here is from genome assembly GCF_042665155.1 of Sphaerisporangium rhizosphaerae. Taxonomy (NCBI): domain Bacteria; kingdom Bacillati; phylum Actinomycetota; class Actinomycetes; order Streptosporangiales; family Streptosporangiaceae; genus Sphaerisporangium; species Sphaerisporangium rhizosphaerae. The sequence goes on from NZ_JBHTCG010000021.1 coordinate 52,212, forward strand.
GCGCTGCGGGCCGCCGGGGTCGAGCCGCGGCACGAGCTGCCCGGAGTCGGCCGCAACCTGATGGACCACCTCGCCTCGGCGGTCATGCTGGAGTGCCCCCGGCCGGTCACCCTGGCCGGCGCCGAGTCGCTCGGCAACCTCGCCCGCTACCTGCTGCGCCGCGACGGCCTGCTGACCTCCAACGTCGGAGAGGCGGTGGCCTTCGTCCGGACCTCCCCCGAGGAACCCGCCCCGGACATCGAGCTGCTGTTCGCCCCGGCGCCGTTCGTCGACCACGGGCTCACCCCGCCGCCCGGGCACGGGATCACCATCGGCGTCATCCTGCTCCAGCCCGAGAGCCGCGGGCGGATCACCCTGGACGGCCGGGACGTGGTGATCGACCCGCGCTACCTGACCGCGCAGGCCGACGTGCGCCGGATGGTGGCCGGGCTGAGAAGGGCGCAGGAGGCGTTCGCCACGACGGCGCTCGCGCCGTACGCGGGCGCGCCGATGAAGCCCTACGAGGGCGCGCGGACCGACGAGGAGCTCGCCCGGTACGTCCGCGAGCGCTCCGAGACGCTGTACCACCCGGCGGGCACCTGCAAGATGGGCATCGAGGACGACGCGGTGGTGGACCCCTCGCTGCGCGTCATCGGCGTGCCGGGGCTGCGCGTGGTGGACGCCTCGGTCATGCCGATGCTGAACCGCGGCCACACCCACGCCCCGACCATCATGATCGCCGAGCGGGCGGCCGACCTGATCCGCGGGGCGTGAGATGACCGCGGACCTGACCGGCGTCGACCTGTCGGAGATCCCGTTCTGGGGGTTGCCGCCGCGCCGTCGGCAGGAGGCGTTCCGGCGGCTGCGGGAGCTGGAGCGGCCGCTGTTCGTCCGGGAGAACAAGATCCCGTTCATCGGGCACGGGCCCGGCTACTACGCGCTGGTGCGGCACGCGGACGTCACCGCGGCCAGCCGCGCGGCGGGGGTGTTCAGCAGCGAGCCGACGGCCAACAGCATCCCGGACATGCCGAGGTGGCTGGCCGTCTACTTCGGCTCGATGATCAATATGGACGATCCGGCGCACGCGCGGCTGCGGCGCATCGTCTCCCGGGCCTTCACTCCGAAGATCCTGCGGAAGATGGAGGTGGACCTCGCCCGGGCGGCCCGCGAGATCGTCGACCGGGCCGTGGCCGAGGGGCCGGGCGATTTCGTGCTGCAGATCGCCGCGCGCCTGCCCGTGCAGGTGATCTGCGACATGATGGGCATTCCCGCGAAATATCAAGAAATGGTGTTCCGGAACACGAACATCATCCTGGGCAACGCCGACGCCGAGTACAGCGGCATCCGTCCCGACATCAACCGGTGGAACGTCGCCCGGGGCCTGGCCAAGCTGCTGCGCGCCGGGCACGAGCTCAGCGCGCTGGCCCGCCGGCTCGGACGCGAGCGCCGGGGCGTGCCCGTCGAGGACCTCACCGGCATGCTGGTCAACGGCGAGGAGCACCTGACCTCCCAGGAACTCGGGTCGTTCTTCATCCTGCTGGTCGTGGCCGGCAGCGAGACCACGCGCAACGCCATCTCCCACGGCCTGAAGCTGTTCACCGACAATCCCGGCCAGCGCGAGCTGCTGCTGGGCGACTTCGACGCCCGCGTCGCGGGCGCGGTCGAGGAGGTCGTGCGGCACGCCACCCCGGTGATCCAGTTTCGCCGCACGCTGACCCGCGACCACGAGATGAACGGGCAGCGCTACACCAAGGGCGACAAGGTGCTGCTGTTCTACAACTCGGCCAACCGGGACGAGGCGGTGTTCGACGACCCCGACGTCTTCGACATCACCCGCGACCCCAACCCGCACGTCGGCTTCGGCGGCCCGGGCCCGCACTTCTGCCTGGGCGCCCACCTGGCCCGGCGGGAGATCACGGTGATGTTCCGCGAGCTGTTCACCCGCCTGCCCGGCATCCGGGCCACCGGCGAGCCGGACTACCTGCTGTCCAACTTCATCAACGGCATCAAGCACATGTCCTACCGGACCCGCTGAGCCGCCCGCGGCCGCCGGGGAGATCGCGCGCGGTTTGACGTAAGTGAGCACTTCTCTCAATCATGGAAGCATGAGCGTGGAAACACCCCCCGGCCGCCGACCGATCACCTCCTACGACCAGATCGACCTGTCCGACTGGGACTTCTGGGCACGGCCGATGGCCGAGCGCGAGCACGCCTTCGAGCTGCTGCGCGGCCGTGAGACCCCGGTCTTCTTCGCCGAGCCGGAGCTGTCGTTCGCGCCCCCGGGCGAGGGGTACCACGCGATCGTCCGGCACGCCGACGTCCTGGCGATCAGCCGCAACCCGGAGGTGTTCAGCTCGGGCGAGGGCGGCGCCACCAACATCGCCGACATGCCCGCCGAGTTCGCCGAGTACTTCGGCTCGATGATCAACATGGACGACCCGCGGCACGCCCGGCTGCGGCGCATCGTCTCGCGGGCCTTCACGCCGAAGATGATCCAGAAGTTCGAGGAGGACGTGCGGACCGCGGCCGCCCGCATCGTGGACGAGCTGCTGGAGAAGGGGCCGGGCTGCGACTTCGTCACCGAGGTGGCCGCCCGCCTGCCCCTGAAGATCATCTGCGACATGATGGGCATCCCCGAGAAGGACTACGGGTACGTCTTCGACCGGTCGAACGTCATCCTCGGCGCCTCCGACCCCGAGTACGTGCCCTCCGGCGACCAGGACGAGATCGTCAGCGCCCTGCTCACCGCGGGGATGGAGCTCCAGCAGCTCGTGCAGGACCTCGCCGCCTTCCGCGCCGAGAACCCCACGGGCGATCTCACCTCCTCGCTGGTCAACGCCAACGTCGACGGCGAGCGGCTCACCATGCAGGAGCTCGGGTCGTTCTTCATCCTGCTCGTCGTGGCCGGCAACGAGACCACCAGGAACGCCATCTCGCAGGGTTTGCTGCTGCTCACCCGCAACCCCGCCGAGAAGGCGCGCTGGCTGAGCGATGTCGAGGGCCACGCGCCCAAGGCGGTGGAGGAGATCGTCCGGCTGGCCTCGCCGGTGAACTACATGCGGCGCAAGGTGACCCGTGACATCGAGCTGAACGGCACGACCTACCACAAGGGCGAGAAGACGGTGCTGTACTACTGGTCGGCCAACCGGGATGCCGCCGTGTTCGCCGACCCCTACCGGTTCGACATCACCCGCGACCCGAACCCGCATGTCGGCTTCGGCGGCCCCGGCCCGCACTTCTGCCTGGGCGCCCACCTGGCCCGCCGCGAGATCACCCTGATGTTCCGCGAGCTGCTCCACCGCGTGCCGCGCATCGAGGCGGGCCGCCCCCAGCGGCTGTTCTCCAGCTTCATCAACGGCGTCAAGCACCTGCCCTGCGACTTCTAGCGGGCCGCCGGCCGCCGCCCCGGCTCACGGCCGGGGGCGGGCCGGGCCGGAGGCGGCCCGCCGGGGTCAGGAGGCGGGGCCGGCCGGCCTGATCGAGGAGAACACGGTGTTGACGTCGGGCAGCAGTTCCTTCTTGCCGTCCGGCACCGCCATGTAGACGATCACCGGCAGATCGGCCCCCGTGCTCACCGCGGCGACGACCAGCGTCGTCTTGGCGTCGCCCGCCATGACCTGGTAGGCGGCCAGGCGCGCGGGGTGCCCGCCGGCGGCGACCTTCTGCTCGGCGGTCTTGACGATCTTGTTGCCCGCCGGGAAGAACTTGTTGCGCGCGGCGAAGGCCACCGAACTGATCACCGGGGCCAGGTCGTCCGGCTTGGCCGCGTCGTACTTCGAGGCCAGGGCCGCGGGAAGCCGGCCCGTCATGACGTGCGCGAACTGCGGCTTGCCCGCCGGGTCGGTGCCCGCGGCGACGTACTGGCGCGTGGTGTAGCCGTAGGTCTCCTGGACGTGCTGGGAGCGAAGGTCCAGCCGCCACGGCCCGCCGAGGCGCACGACGCTGAGGCCGGCGGCCTTGTCGGTGAGGATGCCCGCGCGGGGCGAGGCCTGGCCGCGGTACCTGGGCAGCCGGCCGATCGACTGCGGCTTGGTGGTGCCGGTGCCCCCCTTGCCGGAGGTGGAGGCCTTGGCGGTGCTCTTGGGGGAGGGATCGCCGGAGGCGGTGGAGCCGTTCCCGCCCGAGCCGCTCAGCGGGCCCACCAGGAACGCCCACAGCAGGGCCGCCACCAGGGCGACCAGGACCGAGGCGACCAGCGCCGGCAGCCATACGCGCCTGCCGTTGCCGGCCTCGTCGTCGCCCTCCTCGCCCATCGCGTCGTAGTTCTCGCCGAAGACGGTGTTCCACAGCTCCTGCTGGCGCTCCGGGGGAGGGGTCTTGGGCCCGCTGATCTGCCCGGCGGTGACGAACGGCTTGTAGGGGTCGGCGGGGTCGTCCGGGGCGGCGTGACGACGTCCCGGCGGGGCCTCGGGCGCGGCCGGGCCGGGCACCCGCATGGTGGTCTCGGTGCCGGCCGGGACGTACGCGCCCGTCGGCGCCTGGAGCGGGCCGGTCGCGGGCGGGGCCTGGCGGCCGGGCGCCTGCTGGGGACCGGACGGCGAGGGGGCGTACCCCTGCGGGCCGGTGGGCGAAGGCGTGTACCGCTGGTCGCCGGCGGGGGCGTAGGCCTGCGGACCGGCGGCCGCCTGCCGCTGGGGCCCGGAAACGGAACCGGGGTGCGGGGTGTGCGGCTGCTGCGGGCCGGTCGAGGGGCCGTGCGGCAGGGGCCCGGTCGGCTGCGGGGTGTACTGCGGCCCGGAGGGCTGGGAGGTGTACTGCGGCCCGGTCGGCTGGGGGGTGTACTGCTGCGGCGCGCCGGGCTGCGGGGTGTACTGCTGCGGCCCCGTGGGCTGGGAGGTGTACTGCGGTCCGGTGGACTGGGGGGTGTACTGCTGGGGCCCGGTGGGCTGGGGGGAGAACGGCGGGTCGGCGAGCGGTGGCGGAGGCGGGAAGGCCGTCTGCGTGGCGGTGTCGCGAGGGGCGGGGGCGCCGTACTGATGCCCCTCTCCGGGCGAGAGGGGGTCGGCGGCGCGGCCGCCGTAGGGCGCCGGGTCGAACACCGAGGGCGATGGGGGCGGGGGAGGAGGCGGCATCTCCGGCCACGCTGGGGGTCGCGTGGACCGGCTGGACTGCTCAGGAGCCATTGCTGGCGAACCTCCCGACATCATGCCCGGATTGGGGGTGCTCGGCATGATCTCATGCGGAGCGGGGGTCTCCGCAGGAGAATCCGAGAAAGCTCCCCTGAACTGCAGGCCTGTCGGGTCGGTCGGAGGGTCCTGCATCGGCAGGCTCTCTTCCGCGACATTGGGGCCACGTGCCGGTTCATACGAGTTCGCCACGCGAAAAGGGTAAACTAAAGGGACATATGAGGTCACAACGGATCTATCACCTTTGGTCCGCCGCCTGCCCGTTTTCCCGGGGTTATCAGGGGTGCCGCCGGAAGGCCATGAAGACCGATTGCCCGCTGCGCTACCCTTGAGCTATGCGTGGCAGGACCCTGCTTCTTAGCGGGCCGCGCCGACCGAGCTGAGACACCGGTCGACGCGGCTGCCCCTCGTGCCCACGAGGGGTTTCTTTATTGGTCCAGCCATCCGCGCTGAGTCGATCCGAGGGACATGGCCGTGAGTGACGAGCAGTACGATCCGCAGGCGCTGCAGGAGAAGTGGCAGGCCCGGTGGGAGGAACTGGACGCCTTCCGTGCGAACGAGGACGCCGATGACGCGCGTCCGCGCAAGTACCTGCTCGACATGTTCCCCTACCCCTCCGGCGACCTCCACATGGGGCACGGCGAGGTCTTCGCCATCGCCGACGTCGTCGCGCGCTACTGGTTGCAGCGCGGCGACAACGTGCTGCACCCCATCGGATGGGACTCCTTCGGGCTGCCGGCCGAGAACGCCGCGATCAAGCGCAACGCCCACCCCGCCGAGTGGACCTACGCCAACATCGAGACCCAGGCCACCTCGTTCAAGAGGTACGGCATCTCCTTCGACTGGTCCCGGCGCCTGCACACCAGCGACCCCGAGTACTACCGCTGGAACCAGTGGCTGTTCAACCGCTTCTTCGAGCGCGGCCTGGCCTACCGCAAGGGCGGCCTGGTCAACTGGTGCCCCAAGGACCAGACGGTTCTGGCGAACGAGCAGGTCGTCGCCGGTCGCTGCGAGCGCTGCGGGGCCGACGTCGTGCGCCGCGAGCTGACCCAGTGGTACTTCAAGATCACCGATTACGCCGACCGGCTGCTGCAGGACATGGACCAGCTGGGCGGCTGGCCCGAGCGCATCCTGACCATGCAGCGCAACTGGATCGGCCGCTCCGAGGGCGCCGACGTCCGGTTCGCCATCGAGGGCCGCGACGAGCCGGTCACCGTCTACACCACCCGCCCCGACACCCTGTACGGCGCGACGTTCTTCGTGGTCGCCGCCGACGCGCCGCTGGCCGAGGAACTGTGCGACCCCGAGCGGCTGCCGGAGCTCACGGCCTACCGCTCCCAGGTCGCCAAGCTGACCGACATCGAGCGCCTGGCCACCGACAAGGAGAAGACCGGCGTCTTCCTGGGCCGCTACGCCGTCAACCCGGTCAACGGCGAGTGCCTGCCGGTGTGGGCCGCCGACTACGTGCTGTCCGGCTACGGCCACGGCGCGATCATGGCGGTGCCCGCCCACGACCAGCGCGACCTGGACTTCGCGCTGAAGTTCGACCTGCCCGTGCGGGTCGTCGTGCACACCGGACTGGCCGACCCCGGCGAGACCGGCGTGGCCACCCCCGGCGAGGGCACGCTGGTCAACTCCGGGCCGCTGGACGGCCTGTCCAAGACCGAGGCCATCGCCCGCATCATCGAGGTGCTGGACGAGCGCGACGCCGGGCGCGCGGCGGTGAACTACCGCCTGCGCGACTGGCTGCTGTCGCGCCAGCGCTTCTGGGGCACGCCGATCCCGATCATCCACTGCCCCGACTGCGGCGAGGTGCCCGTCCCGGACGAGCAGCTGCCGGTCACGCTGCCCGACCTGCGCGGCGAGGCGCTGGCCCCCAAGGGGGTCTCGCCGCTGGCGAGCGCCACCGAGTGGGTCAACGTCGAGTGCCCCAAGTGCGGCGGCCCCGCCCAGCGCGACACCGACACGATGGACACCTTCGTCGACTCCTCCTGGTACTACCTGCGCTACTGCTCGCCGCACTACGAGGACGGGCCGTTCGACGTCGAGCAGGTGCGCCGCTGGGGGCCGATCGACCAGTACGTCGGCGGCTCCGAGCACGCCGTGCTGCACCTGCTGTACTCCCGGTTCTTCACCAAGGTCCTGCACGACATGGGCATGGTCGACTTCACCGAGCCGTTCGTGCGCCTGCTGAACCAGGGCGAGGTCATCAACCAGGGCAAGGGCATGTCCAAGTCCCTGGGCAACGGCGTCGACCTGGGCGAGCAGATCGACAACTTCGGCGTGGACGCGGTCCGCCTGACGATGCTGTTCGCCGGTCCCCCGGAGGACGACATCGACTGGGCGGCCGTCTCGCCGGGCGCCTCGCAGAAGTTCCTGGCCCGGGCGTTCCGCGTCATGGCCGAGGCCGGCGCGGCCTCCGCGCCGGGCGTGGACCCCGCCGCCGGCGACCTGGAGCTGCGCAAGGTCACCCACCGCGCCATCGACGAGGTCACGCGGCTGATCGAGTCCTACCACTTCAACGTGGCCATCGCCCGCATGATGGAACTGACCACCGCCGCGCGCCGGGCCATCGACGCGGGCCCCGGCGCGGCCGACCCCGCCGTGCGGGAGGCCGCCGAGGCGCTGGCCGTCATGCTGTCGCTGGTCACGCCGTACGTGGCCGAGGAGGGCTGGGAGCGGCTGGGCCACGGTCCGACGATCGTCCGCGGCGGCTGGCCGGTCGCCGACCCCGCCCTGCTGGTGCGCGAGTCGGTCACCTGCGTCGTGCAGGTGGCGGGCAAGGTCAGAGACCGCCTGGAGGTCGCGCCGACGATCTCCGAGGCCGATCTGCAGGAGCTGGCGCTCGCCTCGGAGAAGGTGCGGGCCTACCTCGACGGCGCGCCGCGCAAGGTGATCGTGCGGGCGCCCAAGCTCGTCAACATCGTTCCCTGACCCGCCGGCCGCGCACCGGCCGGGGCGGCATGCGAAACGCCTGAGCGCTCACCGGAAGGGTGAGCGCTCAGGCGCGGACGGGGAATCGCGAGAGGCGGGGGCGGCGGTCAGAGCTTGCGCAGCACCGCGACGACCTTGCCCAGGACGGTCGCCTCGTCACCGGGGATGGGGTCGTAGTTGGCGTTGTGCGGCACCAGCCAGACGTGGCCGTCCTTGCGCTTGAAGGTCTTCACCGTGGCCTCGCCGTCGATCATGGCGGCGACGATGTCGCCGTTGTCGGCCACCGGCTGCTGGCGCACGACCACCCAGTCGCCGTCGGCGATGGCGACGTCGATCATCGAGTCTCCGGCGACCTGGAGCAGGAACAGCGTGCCCTCGCCGACGAGCTGCTTGGGCAGGGCGAAGACGTCCTCGACCCGCTCTTCGGCAAGGATGGGGCCACCGGCGGCGATGCGGCCGACCAGGGGGACGAACGCGGCCGTCGGGCGGGTCACGAGCTGTTCGTCCTCGCCGGGCGCGACGGGGTCGACCCACAGCGCCGGCTCGCCGGGCAGGCGGACCTCCAGTGCGCGGGGACGGTGCGGGTCACGGCGGAGATAGCCCTTGCGCTGCAGTGCGGTCAACTGGTGGGACACACTGGAGGTGCTGGTGAGCTGGACGGCCTCGCCGATCTCGCGCATGGACGGCGGATACCCGCGCTGCTGGACCGAGTCACGGATCACCTCGAGGATCTTGCGTTGCCGCGGGGTGAGACCAAGGGAGTCACGCCTGCGCACCGCCAGATCGCTGACGACCGTGCCGATCTCTTGCTGCTCGCTCACAATGTCCTCCTCGCCGGACGCCCCAAGGACGCCCTCTGACGCCAAACCGCCCGGCCGGCTCCCCATCCGTATTGCTCGTGTCGCACACAGCGACAATAACCCTGTTCAAGATCGTCATCAAACAGTTGTTCGAGAGTCGCCCATTCGGTGAACCGTCCGGTGAACGACATCGTACGGGAGTTCGATCGATATCGTGTTCGACTCACGCGATCTTATGCCGGAGGGGCGCCGAAGTCGATCAACCGTGGCGCGGTGCCGGGGTGACCGCTGATGCCCTGGTTGCGGACGAGGGGGCGCGCCCCGCGACACGCCGGTTCCACCGCCGTTCGCCCTGATGGCGGGCCCGATCGCGGCGCACCGGCGGTTCCGACTTGCGTTCATGGTGCGTCACTCCTACGGTTGGACCACAACATCTAGTAGTTACACCGATGTGGTTCACCATAGGTTGTGTTTCCGTCGGCGCGCTGAAGGCAGGCCGCAGTGCGTGCGCGAGCTTATTCGCATGCGCGCGCGAAGGCCTCTCGCGCGTCCCGCGAATGCGCAAACATAGGGCGGCTTTTACCGGGACGCGCGTCCCGGGCTCCCGCGATTTCGGGGGCGGTGCTCCTGTGACCGGTGGGAGCCGAGAAAAGGAGGCGACATGCATTGTCCATTCTGTCGTCATCCGGACACCAGGGTCATCGACAGCCGTTCCACCGAGGACGGCGCGGCGATCCGCCGGCGGCGCACCTGCCCTGAGTGCGGGCGCCGGTTCACCACGCAGGAGACGGTGTTGCTGATGGTGGGCAAACGCAGCGGCGTGACCGAGCCCTTCTCGCGGGACAAGGTGATCGCCGGCGTCCGCCGGGCCTGCCAGGGGCGGCCCGTCAGCGAGGACTCGCTGGCGCAGCTCGGCCAGCGCGTCGAAGAGAGCATCCGGGCCACCGGCTCCGCCGAGATCCCCGCCCACCAGGTCGGGCTGGCGATCCTCGGGCCGCTGCGCGAGCTGGACGAGGTGGCCTACCTGCGTTTCGCCTCGGTCTACCGGGGCTTCGAGACGCTCGCCGACTTCGAAGAGGAGATCCAGCAGCTCAGGTCGGCGCGAGCCGCCAGAGAAGGCTGATCGCCCACCGCGGGCCCGGCGGGGCCCGACGACCAGATGTTGCCCCGGCGCCGGGGGATGCCAGCGGCGTGACGATGTGTTTCCAAGACGAGGGCTCCTCGGAGCCCCGGAAGGGGGAGAGCATGACGGAGACGGTGAGCGGCTCAGTGGGGCGCGGGGGCAAGCGGCCCCACAAGGGCCTGAAGATCAAGCGCGTCTACACCACTCCCGGCGTGCATCCGTACGACCAGGTGCGCTGGGAGCGCCGCGACGTCGTCATGACCAACTGGCGGGACGGCTCGATCAACTTCGAGCAGCGGGGCGTCGAGTTCCCCGACTCCTGGTCGGTCAACGCGGCCAACATCGTCACCACCAAGTACTTCCGCGGCGCCGTCGGCACCCCGCAGCGCGAGACGAGCCTGCGGCAGCTCGTCGACCGCGTCGTCGGGGTCTACACCCGCACCGGCCGCGAGAACGGCTACTTCGCCTCCGACGAGGACGCCGAGATCTTCGATCACGAGCTCAAGCACGCCCTGATCCACCAGGTGTTCAGCTTCAACTCCCCCGTCTGGTTCAACGTCGGCACCGCCTCTCCGCAGCAGGTGTCGGCTTGTTTCATCCTGTCGGTCGACGACCAGATGGAGTCGATCCTGGAGTGGTACAAGGAGGAGGGGGTGATCTTCAAGGGCGGGTCCGGCTCGGGGGTCAACCTCTCCCGCATCCGCTCCAGCAAGGAGCTGCTGTCCAGCGGCGGCACGGCCAGCGGCCCGGTGTCGTTCATGCGCGGCGCCGACGCCTCGGCGGGCACCATCAAGTCCGGCGGCGCGACCCGCCGGGCGGCCAAGATGGTCGTGCTGGACGTCGACCACCCCGACATCGAGGAGTTCATCGAGACCAAGGCGCGCGAGGAGGACAAGATCCGCGCGCTGCGCGACGCCGGCTTCGACATGGACCTCGGCGGCAAGGACATCGTCTCGGTCCAGTACCAGAACGCCAACAACTCCGTCCGGGTCTCCGACGAGTTCATGCGCTCGGTCGAGGCGGGCGGCCGGTTCGGGCTGCGGGCCCGGCTGAGCGGCGAGGTCATCGAGGAGATCGACGCCAAGGGGCTGTTCCGCAAGATGGCCCAGGCCGCCTGGGAGTGCGCCGACCCGGGCGTGCAGTACGACGACACCATCAACGACTGGCACACCTGTCCCGAGACCGGCCGCATCACTGCCTCCAACCCCTGCTCGGAGTACGTCCACCTGGACAACTCCTCGTGCAACCTGGCCAGCATCAACCTGCTGAAGTTCCTGCGCGAGGACGACACCTTCGACGTCGACCGGTTCGTCAAGCTGACCGAGCTCATCATCACGGCGATGGACATCTCGATCACCTTCGCCGACTTCCCGACCGAGAAGATCGCCGAGACCACGCGGGCCTACCGCCAGCTCGGCATCGGCTACGCCAACCTCGGCGCGCTGCTGATGGCCACCGGCCACGCCTACGACTCCGAGGGCGGCCGGGCGGTCGCCGGGGCCATCACCAGCCTGATGACCGGCGCGTCCTACCGCCGCAGCGCCGAGCTGGCCGCGATCGTCGGCCCCTACGACGGCTACCAGCGCAACGCCGAGCCGCACAAGCGGGTCATGCGCAAGCACGCCGCCGCGAGCGACGCGCTTCGCGCCATGGACGCCCTCGACCGGCCGATTCTCGCCGAGGCGACCAAGCAGTGGCAGGAGTGCCTGCGCCTGGGCGAGAAGAACGGCTACCGCAACGCCCAGGCGTCGCTGCTCGCCCCGACCGGCACCATCGGCCTGATGATGGACTGCGACACCACCGGCATCGAGCCGGACCTGGCGCTGGTGAAGTTCAAGAAGCTCGTCGGCGGCGGCTCGATGCAGATCGTCAACCAGACCATCCCGCGCGCGCTCAAGCAGCTCGGCTACCAGCCCGAGCAGGCCGAGGCCATCGTCGAGTACATCGCCGAGCACGGCCACGTCATGGACGCCCCCGGGCTCAAGCCCGAGCACTACGAGGTGTTCGACTGCGCCATGGGCGAGCGGGCCATCGCCCCCATGGGGCACGTCCGCATGATGGCGGCCACCCAGCCGTTCCTGTCGGGCGCGATCTCCAAGACCGTCAACCTGCCCGAGTCGGCCACGGTCGAGGACATCGAGCAGGTCTACCTGGAGGGCTGGAGGCTCGGCCTGAAAGCCCTGGCGGTCTACCGGGACAACTGCAAGGTCGGCCAGCCGCTGTCGATCGCCAAGAAGGCCGACGAGAAGGTCACCGAGAAGGCCGCCGAGCCGGTCGTGCAGATCATCGAGGTGCCCAAGCCCAAGCGCCGCCGCCTGCCCAACCAGCGGCCGAGCAGCACCACCCGCTTCACGGTCGGCGGCGCCAAGGGCTACATGACCGCCTCGTCCTACCCCGACGACGGCCTCGGCGAGGTCTTCCTGAAGATGTCCAAGCAGGGCTCGACCCTCGCGGGCGTCATGGACGCCTTCTCGGTGGCGATCTCGGTGGGCCTGCAGTACGGGGTCCCGCTGGACACCTATGTCAGCAAGTTCATCAATATGCGCTTCGAGCCGGCGGGCATGACCGACGACCCGGACGTGCGCATGGCGGCCTCGGTGGTCGACTACATCTTCCGCCGCCTGGCGCTGGACCACCTGCCCTACGAGGAGCGGGCGGCCCTCGGGGTGTTCTCGGCGGCCGAGCGCGCGGCGCAGCAGCGCGGCGAGGACCCGGCCGCGGTCCAGGAGGTCATCATCGACACCGCCGCGCTCGCGCAGTCGGCGCCGATCGAGGACAGGCCGGAGGCCGCCGGGCCGGTGGCCGAGGCGGCGCAGGCGCCCGCGGCTCCGGCGAGCCGGGCCAACGGCACGGCGGCGCTCGAGAGCCACCAGGGCCGCACGGCGGACGCGCCGCTGTGCCTGACCTGCGGCACCAACATGCGCCCGGCCGGAAGCTGCTACGTCTGCGAGGGCTGCGGCAGCACCAGCGGCTGCAGCTGACCGGGTCGTGACGCCGGTGGGCGGCCGTAGAGCCGCCCACCGGCGTGCACCAGGGGAACCCCGGCCCGTACCGGCTCCCCTCCCGGGTGTCCGGCGGGCATAAGCCGCCCCTGGTGGGTAGTCGGAAACCATGTCTCCAACGGTCGCGGTCATCGCTCATCGGAAGAAGACGCTCGGTGCGGGCCTGGACCGGCTCCGCGTGCTCATCACCGAGCAGGACGTCGGCGAGTTGCTCTGGTACGAGGTGCCCAAGAGCAAGAAGGCGCCCAAGAAGGTGCGCAAGGCCCTGAAGGAAGGGGCCGATCTGGTGTTCGTGTGGGGCGGCGACGGCATGGTGCAGCGCTGCGCCGACGTGATGGCCGGGTCGGAGGTGCCGATGGCGATCCTGCCCGCCGGGACGGGCAACCTGTTCGCCACCGAGATGGGCATCCCGATCGACCTTCCGGAGGCCGTGCGCATCGGCTTCCACGGCGAGCACCGGAAGCTGGACCTCGGCGTGCTCAACGGGGAGCACTTCGCGGTCATGGCGGGCGCCGGGTTCGAGGCCAAGATCATGGCCGACTCCGACCGGGACGCCAAGGGCCGGCTCGGCCGCCTGGCCTACATCAGCGCCGCCGTGCGGCACGTCGGCGGGCCGCTGGTGCCGATGACCATCAAGATCGACGGCACGACGTGGTTCGAGGGCGACGCGAGCTGCCTGCTGCTCGGCAACGTCGGCACGATCACCGGCGGCATCGAGGCGTTCGACGACGCCCGTCCCGACGACGGATGGCTGGAGGTGGGCGTCTCCACCGCCAAGGGGCCGATCCAGTGGGCGCGGGTGCTCGGCCAGATGACCGCCGGCCGCTCCGACGAGTCGCCCTTCGTGCGCATCACCCGGGCCAGGAAGGTCAGCGCCACCTTCGGCGCCCCGCTGATGTACGAGCTGGACGGCGGCGACCGTGAGGAGGTCACCGAGCTGAAGGCCTCCATCGCGCCGGACGCGCTCACGGTCTGCGTCCCCGCCGTCCGTGAACCGGTCGGCGCCGGCGCCGGAGGCGACCAGGACGCCGCCCAGGCGTGACCGACGGCGAAGAGGGCCGGTCCCGTCGCGGGCCGGCCCTCTCTGCGCGCTCAGGCGGCGGGGATGTCGCGGCGGCGCAGGGCGGCGAGGCCGGCCCCGGCCAGCACCGCGGCCACGACGGCGAGCCACAGCAGCGGCGTCACGTTCATCGGGCCCCCGGGAAGCCGCGGCAGGTGGGTGAACGGCGAGACCTCCAGCAGTCGTTCGTCCACCCGCAGGGCCGGGCCGACCAGCCCGATCAGCAGGCAGATCGCCAGCGCTCCCCAGCTGACCGCCGCGAGGCGGGGCAGCAGGCCGAACAGCAGCACCGCGACCGCGCCGAGGACCCACACCGCCGGGAGCTGCACCATGGCGGCCCCGAGCACCCGGGGCAGCTCGCGGCCGACGTCGCCGGTGTTGAGCCCGTGGGTCAGCCCCATGGCCAGCCCGGCGGCGGCCAGCGCCACGGCCGGGCCGAGCAGCGAGAAGGCCAGATGGCCGGCGGCCCACCGCACCCGGCCCACGGCGGTGCCCAGCACCGGCTCGGCCCGCCCGGAGGACTCCTCCTCGCGCGCCCTGAGCGTGGCCTGGATGGCGTACCCGGCCGCGAGCAGCCCGAACAGTGCCACCAGGCCGGAGAAGTAGCTGTCGACCAGCCCGCGGACCCCGCCGATGCGGATCATGATGTCGCTCATCGCGGGGGCGTCCCGCACCAGGTCGCCGATGCCCGCGGCCAGGTAGCCGAGCACGACGCCGAGCGCGAGGAACCCCGCGGTCCAGCCGGCCAGCAGGGAGCGGTGCAGGCGCCAGGCCAGGCCGAGCGGCGAGCGCAGGCCCGCCCCCGCCGAGGCGGGGCCGAGGCGCTGGGGCAGCAGGCCGGCACCGATGTCGCGCCGCGCCGACAGCGCGACGGCCACGGCGACCAGCAGCGCGGCGACGCCGGCCGCCAGGGCCAGAGGCCACCAGGCTTCGCCCGCGTACGGGCGCACGCGGTGCGCCCAGCCGATCGGCGACAGCCAGGAGGCCCACGTGAGCGTGCCGTCGCTGGACAGGCCGCTCAGGTCGCCGGTGACACGCAGGACGAAGGTGGCGCCGAGCAGGCCGATGGCGATGCCCCGCGCGCCGCCGGCGCCGCCGGTCAGCTGCGCGGCCACGGCGGCGACCGCGGCGTAGACCCACCCGCAGGCGGCGAAACCGAGTCCGAGCGCCCACGACCCGGTGGCGGGCAGGCCCTGGCCGACCAGGCCGCCCGCGAGGATCGCGCCGAGGACCAAGTCGGCGGCCATGGTGACGGCCAGTGCGGCGGCCAGTCCGGCGTGCCGGCCCATCACGGTCGAGCCGAGCAGCTCGCGGCGGCCGGCCTCCTCCTCGGTGCGGGTGTGCCGGATGACGGTCAGGATGCTGAACAGCCCGATCACGATGGGAATGAAGCCCGCCCGCCAGGCGACGAGCTCGCCGAGGCTCGAACCGTGCAGCGGGCCGTACAGGGCGACGAACCCGCCGTTGTGCCCGCTGGCCGCCGCGTACGCCCGCCGCCCGGCCTCCGTCGGGAACAGGCCGTCGATGGCGGCCACGTAGGAGACCGGCACCAGGCCGACGAACAGCACCCACAGCGGGGTGAGCACCCGGTCGCGGCGCAGGATGAGG
Organism: Sphaerisporangium rhizosphaerae; assembly: GCF_042665155.1. Classification (NCBI taxonomy): domain Bacteria; kingdom Bacillati; phylum Actinomycetota; class Actinomycetes; order Streptosporangiales; family Streptosporangiaceae; genus Sphaerisporangium; species Sphaerisporangium rhizosphaerae. Next base: position 67,844 of record NZ_JBHTCG010000021.1, read on the forward strand.
CGGATCAGCCCGCCCACGCCCGTCAGCTCTCTCATCGCGACACCTTCTCCGCGGCCGCCGCCGCGCCGGACCTGTCGTAGTGCCGCAGGAACAGCTCCTCCAGCGTCGGGGGGCGGCTGACGAGGCTTCGCACCCCGGCGGCGGCCAGCTCGCGCAGGACCGGCTCGAGCGCGGCGGCCTCGACGTCGAAGCGCACCCGGCCCTCGCCGGCGCGCAGGTCGTGCACGCCGGGCAGGGCGGCCAGCCCGTCGGCCGGGGCGGTCAGCTCGGCGTCGATGGTGGTGCGGGTGAGGTGGCGCAGGTCGTCCAGCGTGCCGGTCTCGACGGCGCGGCCGTCGCGGATGATGGTGAGCCGGTCGCACAGCGCCTCGACCTCGGCCAGGATGTGGCTGGACAGCAGCACGGTGCGGTCGCCCCGGCGCTTCTCCTCGCGGATGGCGTCCCGGAACACCTCCTCCATCAGCGGGTCGAGCCCGGAGGTCGGCTCGTCGAGCAGCAGCAGCTCCACGTCGGAGGCCAGCGCGGCGACCAGGGCGACCTTCTGCCGGTTGCCCTTGGAGTAGGCGCGCCCCTTCTTGCGGGGGTCGAGGTCGAAGCGCTCCAGAAGCTCGGCCCGGCGCTGCTTGTTCAGCCCGCCGCGCATGCGGCCGAGCAGGTCGATGACCTCGCCGCCGGACAGCTGGGGCCACAGCGTGACGTCCCCCGGCACGTAGGCCAGCCTGCGGTGCAACTCGGTCGCCTCGGCCCACGGGTCGCCGCCGAGCAGTCGCGCGGTGCCCGCGTCCGCGCGCATCATGCCGAGCAGGACGCGGATCGTGGTGCTCTTCCCCGCGCCGTTCGGCCCGAGGAAGCCGTGCACCTCACCGGTGCGGACGGTGAGGTCGAGGCCGTCCAGCGCCCGCGTCGGCCCGAAGGTCTTGACGAGCCCGGACGCCGAGATGGCGTCAGTCATCGTGGTGCTCCTCATCTCGGCCGGGCGCGCCTTCGCGCTCGGCTGGGGTGGCCCGGAGGGGAGTGCGGTCGAGGGCGTCGTTGTAGACGGCGGCCTCCTCCGGGCTGATCAGGGGGTGCGAATAGATGTCGACCATGGCCAGGGAGAGCAGCCGGTCGCCTTCCGGGCTGAACATGTCCACGCCCATCCCCCGGGAGACGTGCTCGTAGAGGACGGGGATCGCCAGCGCCATCGCGGTGCCGAGCGTGGCCCGGACCTTGCGGTCGACCTTGGGAGGGTCGGGCCGTCTGGCGTCGATCTCGGCGAGCCATTCCTCCGACAGGCGGACCATCTCGTCGAACAGCGCCGCGGCGGCCCCTTCGGACAGGGCGCGGGCCATGTAGCGCTGGTAGGGCTTCAGCGCGGCGCGGGAGGCGGCCACGCTGCCCATCTGGCCGTGGGAGACGTCGTCCTTGGCCAGGTCGTTGAGCCGGCGGACCATCTTGACCAGGTGGTCGTCACACGCCTCACGCAGCCCCTGTTTGGAGCCGTAGTGGTGGCGCACCAGCCCCGGGGACACGCCCGCCTCGGCGGCGATCCCCCGGATCGTCGCCCGTTCGAGCCCGTGCTCCCCGAACTGGCGCAGCGCCGCCTCGCGGATGCGGGCCCGTGCGGTCAGGTCCTCATGGTCCGGCCCGGTCGCCGTCACGCCTTCTCCTATCTCTCGGTGCAGTTTCCTATTCGCTTGTGCATGAGACTACACACGCGTATAGCCGGTCGTCCATCGCCCCCCTGGCCGGGTCAGCGCCGCGACGGCCGCCAGGCAGGCCGGGACCGCGAGGTAGGCGCCACAGGACAGCAGGACGACGACGGTGAACACCGTCGCGACCGCCGCCGTCCACCGTCCGCGGCCGCTCAGCAGGCGGGTCGCGGCGGCGCAGCCCGCGAAGGTCACCGCCGCCAGGCAGGCGGAGGTGACGCGCATGAGCGTGTCCAGGTCCAGCGCGAAGGCCACGGTGATCGCCGCCGACCCCGCCGTCAGGACGGCGGGCAGCGCGAGGCCGCGGCCGGCCGCCGCGCCCGTCGCCAGACGCCGCGGCAGCGCGCCCTCCCGGGCCAGCGTCACGCCGAGCCGGGCCGCGCCGGCGATGTAGGTGTTGACGGCCCCGAAGGACAACAGGACGGCCGCCGCCGCGGCGGCCGGGCCCGCGGCGGGGCCGAGGCCGTGCCCGAGCAACGCCGCGAGCGGCACGGCGGCCGTGGCCGCTCCGGCGCCCAGCACGCCCACCGTCGTCACGGCCAGGGCCAGGTACAGCACGCCCGCGACTAGGAGCGTGAGCGCCGTGGCGCGGGGAAGGTCGCGGCGCGGGTCGGCGAAGTCGCCGGACAGGTGGCTCGCCGCCTCCCAGCCCACGAAGGCGAAGAACAGCACGCCCGCCGCGTGGCCGACCCCCGCCCAGCCGTGCGGGGCGAAGGGCGTGAAGCCGGCCGCGCGGATGTGCGGCGCGGCCACCAGCACCGCGACGACCAGCAGCAGCGCCAGCAGGCAGGTGAGGACCAGTTGCAGCCGTCCCGACACCCGTAGCCCCGCATGGTTGGCGGCGAACGCGGCCGTCAGCAGCATGACCGCGACCGCGGGCGTGCCGCCGGAGCCGAGGCCGAGCACCTCCCCGACGTACTGCGCGCCGATGAGGGCGCCGGCCAGCACGCCGATCGGGATGGAGAAGTAGAACCACCAGCCCACGACGACGGAGGCCGCCGGGCCGAACGCGCGCGCGGCGAACGCCGCCACGCCTCCGCCGCCGGGGAAGCGCGCGCCGAGCACGGCGAAGGTGAGGGCGACGGGCACGCTGAGCGCGAGCAGGCCGGCCCACGCGAGGACCGAGGCGGGGCCGGCCGCGTCGGCCGCGAGGCGCGGCAGCGCCAGGACGCCGGGCCCGAGCACGGCGCCCACCAGCAGCGCGGTGCCCTGCCCGAGGCCCAGCCGGTGCCCGCCCGCACGCGGCGCGGCGGTACGGGGTGCGGTGGTACGGGGTGGCGCGGCCGGAGCCGGGGGAGAGCCGGCGGGGTTTTCGCGCGTCCCAGGGCGGGAGCCGGGGGAATCGCCGGAGGCCACCCGGGGAGGGCCGGTGAGGTCACACGTCGGCTGGCGGAAGGCGGCGGGACCGTCGCACGTCCCACGGGGTGCCTTCGTCGGAGGTCGCATGGCGGATCCCTTCAGACGGTCGGTGAACACCGTCGAAGCTAGCCATACGGCCGTTCAGCGAGCCTCTCGATCGAACGTCCGGCCGGAAGTGGTGGCAGAATGCCGCCCGTGGACGAACTTGATTCGGAGATAGTCCGCCTGCTCCAGGCGGACGCTCGGCAGTCCAACCGTGAGCTGGCCCGTCAGCTCGGCGTCGCCCCCTCGACCTGCCTCGAACGGGTGCGCTCGCTCACCAGGCGCGGGGTGATCCGCGGCTACCACGCCGACATCGAGCTCGGGGCGCTCAACCGGGGCGTCCAGGCGATGGTGTCGGTGCAGGTGCGCCCGCTGAGCCGCACGGTCATCACGGCGTTCAAGGAGTCGGTCGGCGGGCTGCCCGAGGTGCTCAGCGTCTTCGTGCTCTCCGGGGGCGACGACTTCCTGCTGCACGTCACGGCCCAAGATCTGGACCACCTGCACGCGTTCCTGCTCGACCGGCTGAGCAAGCGCAAGGAGATCGTGAGCTTTCGCACCTCGATGGTCTTCCAGCGCCTGCACAACACGGTCCTGAGCAGGCTTCCCGACCCGACGGCGCTCGACTGAGCGCCCGGCGTCACGCCCGGTGGGTGCGCACCAGCGCCACGGCGAGGGCGGTGAGCAGCATCAGGGCGGAGCAGACGGCGATGCCGATGTCGATGCCCCCGGCCGGTCCGTGGCCGCCGACGATGGCCGCGATCATCGCCACGCCCAGCGACGACCCGACGTAGCGGGCGGTGTTGTTGGCGCCCGAGCCCATGCTCACCCGGTGCTGCGGCACGCTCTCGATCGCCAGGTGGGTGAGAGCGGCGTTGACCAGGCCGCTGCCGACGCCCGACACGGCCAGGCCGAGCACGACCTTCCACCAGGACCAGCCGGTGACCAGTCCGAGCAGCACCGGCGTGCCCACGCCCGACAAGGCAAGGCCGAGCGCGAGCCTGGCCCTGGCGTGCGGGAGGAACCTGCGGGCCTGCAGGGCGGCGACGAACGACAGGCCCGACCAGATGCTGAACAGCGCGGCGCTGCCGAGCGGCGTCATGCCCCGGGTGACCTGGAGCACGGTGGGCAGGTAGCTCATCAGCCCGATCAGCGCGAAACCGGTGACGAGCGCGCCGCCGGTGGCCACCAGGAACGGCGGCCGGCGGAACAGGCCCATGTCGAGCATCGGCTCGCGGCGGCGGGTCTCGATGACGGCGAAGGCGGCAAGCAGCACGACGGCCGCGGCGAAGGCCCACAGCACGACGGGCCTGCCCCAGCCGAGCCGTCCTTCGATGACCCCGGCGATCAGCGCGGCCAGGCCGAGGCTCAGCGTGACGACACCCGGGACGTCGACCCGCCGCGGCTCGGCGGCGCGCGACTCCGGCAGCGACCGGTGGGCCACCACCGCCAGCACGGCGGCGGACAGCGCGACCGTCCAGTAGACGCCGCGCCAGCTCGCCGCCGTGGCGAGCACCCCGGACACCAGTGGGCCGAGCGCGACGCCGAGCCCGAGCATCGCCCCGTAGAGGCCGGTGGCACGCACGCGGTCGTGCCCGGCGGGGAAGGCGTGCCCGATGATGCCGAGGCTGGCGGCGAGCAGGGCCGCGCTCGCGCCTCCCTGCACCAGGCGGGCCAGGACGAACACCAGTGTGGTGGGGGCGAGCGCGGCGACGACGCCCCCGGCGGCGAGCGTGGCCGTGCCGGCGACGAAGGTCCGCCTGCGTCCGTGGTCGTCGGCGATGGCCCCGGCCACCAGCAGCAGCGCGGCAAGGCCCAGGGAGACGGCGTTGAGGATCCAGGCCGGGCCGGTGGGCCCGGCGCCGAGGGCCTGGGCGGTCTCGGGCAGCGTGACCATCGGCACGGTGTAGTTCAGCAGCGCCAGCAGGGGAGCGGCGCACGCCACGGCGAGCGTCGTACGCGGCGTCTTGCCTGACCGCGGAGGCGCGGTGACGGCAGTGAGGGACACGGCGGGGGCCTTCCCATTAGTTCAATGAATGAACCGACAGTAACACGGCTCGGTTCGTTCAATGAACTAAGATGGTGGCATGGCATTGGGCAAGAACTACGACGGGCAGAACTGCGCGCTGGCCAAGGCGCTGGAACTGCTCGGCGAGCGCTGGACCCTCCTGGTCGTGCGCGACGCGCTCTACGGCGTGCGCCGCTACGGCGACTTCCTCGCCCACCTGGACATCCCCCGCGCCGTGCTGTCGCAGCGGCTGCACACGCTGGTGGAGGCGGGGGTGCTGACCAAGCGGCGCTACCAGGACTCGCCCGCGCGCGAGGAGTACGTGATCACCGCCGCGGGCCGCGAGCTGTGGCCGCCGGTCTACATGCTGGGCCGATGGGGCGAGCGGCACGCCGTCACCAACGAGCCGTGGCGGCTGTTCTTCCACCAGCCCTGTGACGCGCCGCTCGACCGGTACGCCGCGTGCACCGCGTGCGGCGCGCACACCGAGCCCGACCAGGTCGAAGTGCGCCCCGGCCCCGGCCTGCCGAACGACCGGGAAGACCCCGTCACCGTGGCGATGCGCATCCCCCACCGCATGCTCACCCCCCTTCCCTGACCCCGCCGATCCCGCGGCCGGGCACATCCGAACGCCTGGGGCCGTGCCCGCCGTACCCACGCCGTGCACGCGAGCACGTGGAATGCCAGGACGCCCGAACCTGCGGCGCGGCGTGGGCGCGGGTCGTGCCGCGGGCGCGACCCCATCGTGGTCCCGCGTCCGGCCGTGGGCTCGCCGCCGTCGTCCCCGTGTCCCGCTCGTTAGACTGGGCCGGTAGTCGAGGGCGGAGGGCACGGATGGGGCGGTGGGTCGAGGTCGGTGACCGGGCCTGGGCGCGGCGCCATGACGAGCTCGACCTCACCCTCGGCCTGGTGGCGGGCGACCGCGCCTGCCTGGTGGTCGACACCGGCGCCGACGAGGCGCAGGGAGCGGCCTTCGCGGCGGCCGTGCGCGAGCTGACCGGCCTGCCGTGGTCGGTCGCGCTCACCCACGCCCACTTCGACCACTGTTTCGGCACGGCGGCCTTCGGACAGTGCGCGGTCTGGGCGCACCCCGGCTGCCGCGCCGACCTGGTCGCGACCGGCGAGAGGCAACGCTCGGCCTGGGTGGAGCACTACCACAAGGAAGGCGACCCCGAGGCGGCCGGACGTCTGTCCGCCGCGCGCATCGTCCTTCCCGATCACGCGGCCGGGACGGCGACCGAGCTCGACCTGGGCGGCCGAGTGGTGCGGCTGGCGGGTCCCGGCCCCGGGCACACCGGTCACGACCTGGTGGTCCACGTGCCCGACAGCGGCGTGGTGTTCGCCGGCGACCTGGTCGAGCAGGGCGCGCCCCCGGCGTTCGAGGACGCCTTCCCGCAGGCCTGGCCCTCCGCGCTCGACCGGCTGCTGGAGCTCGCGCCGCGCACGGTGGTCCCCGGGCACGGCGAGCCGGTGGACGCGGCGTTCGTCGCCCGGCAGCGGGACGAGCTCGCCGAGGTCGCCCGGCTGTGCCGGGCCGTCGCCGCGGGCGAGCTGACCCGCGCCGAGGCGCTGGCCCGCTCGCCGTATCCCGAGCCCTTCACCTCCGACGCCCTGGCCCGCCCCCTCGCACCCTGACCCGCGCTCCGGGCGCTACTCGGCTCTCGGGCGGGTCGCGAGGCTGGAGACGATGACGACCGTCGCCGGCTCGCCGGTCGGCGCGTAGTTCCCCACCTGGCCGGTGTGCGTGCCGCGGGCCGTCACCACGACCGCGACCGACCCCTTGTCGTCCTCCACCCGCTCCTGGACGGAGAACGTGGCGTCGGGGAGCGCCTGGCGGATCATGGCGGTCAGCCGCCGCACCTCCTCCGGGCCCGTGGCGCGGATGCGCACCGGGAGATTCTTCGGCGTCGCCTGCTCTGACATCACCTTTCTCCTTTCAACGCGTGCTTTCGTGTGGGCCGGCTCTCCGGGCCGCTCTCTGGGCCGGCGGCTTGACGCAGCGCGTGCACGGCCGCCGCGCCGGTGAACAGGCGGCGCCAGTCGGGCACGACGATGTCGAGGCCGAGGATCGACTCGGTCCAGGTGACGCCTCGCCACGGTTCGACGACGGCCGGCCGGGGAACGCGCAGGATGGGCTCGGCCTGCCAGCTCCCGTCCGGGAGCTGGTGCTCGGCGAGCCACCGGACGCCGCCCGCCACGGCGCGTTCGAGGGCGTCGCGGTCGTGGTGGTCGCGGTCGTGGTGGTCGTCCAGCAGCGCGCACAGGGCCTGCACGGCGAGCGCGGTCTGGAACGCGCCGCTGCCCTCCCGGTGGCCTCCGGACCATCCGCCGTCGGCCCGCCGGCTCCGCAGCAGCCATTCGGCCGCGCGGGTCAGCGTCCTGCCGGTGCCCGGCAGCTCTCGTCCGGCGGCGCACAGCGCCTGGACCGCGCGGCATGTCGTGTACAGCCCGCCCACCCACCAGTAGGCGTCCCAGTACCCCGCGGGACGCTGGCCGCGCTGCAGGAAGGTCAGCGCCGCCTCCGCCGCCGTCTTCGCCCGGTCGCCGTCGACGCGGCTCAGCAGCAGCGCCACCATCGCGGTGACGCAGGGATGCGCCGCCGTCCACCCCGGGGCGTCGTCGGTCGGCGCGCGGAACCGGACGAGCCAGGCGTCCAGGTCGTCGACCGTGGTGAAGCCGCCATCGGGGGCCTGGGAGGCGAGCAGGTGGTCCAGCGCCGGTTCCAGCAGCGCCCGGTCGACGCCGGGGCGGTCGACCAGGAACAGCAGTGCGTTCGCGGTGGAGTCGATGTCCCAGGGCCAGTGGCCGTTGTACCCCCAGGCTCCGCCGGGCGAGCGGTTCTCGACCAGCCATCGCGCGGCCGCGTCCAGGACGGGTCCACCGACGCCGGCCCGGGCCAGGTTCCAGCCGACGTAGCCGGTCGCCCAGGACGTGCTCTGCTGGGTCAGCACCAGGAAGTCGCCCCAGTGGCCGTCCGCGTACTGCTCCCCGCTCATGTGGGCGACGGCGGCGCGGACCGCCTTCTCGCTCATGTCGGCCAGGCGCGCGGCGGTCCGGGGGCGCGGGGGACCGGTGGTGTGGCCGCGTGCCGCGGCGAGGTGACGGGCGCGCGTCTCGGCGAGGTCGGAGCGGAGCCGGAGCACCTCGCCGTGTAGGCGGGCGAGCATGGCGGCCCACGAGACCGGGGGCAGGTCGGTGACGGCGGCCATCGAACGGGCGAGGTGCTCGGTCGCCGCGTCCAGCGCGCGCTCGGCGATGCCGCCGTAGTGGAAGGCGCGGGCGGCGGCGGTCAGTCGCGCCTCGCGTTCCCCGGCTCCGGGCGCGGCCGGAAGCGCTTCGGCTTGGGGCGCGGCCGGGAGCGCTCCGGCTCCGGGCAAGCTGGGGAGCGTGCCGAACGCGGGTGTGCCGAGCGCGTCCAGTACGCGGGCGACGACCTCCGAGCGGTGGCCGCCTAGGAAGTCCCGCTTCCACCGCACGCAGTCGCGGTAGAGCACCAGGCCGGCGTAGAGGTGCGTCTGTGACTCCTGGACCGGCGGCAGGCTCTCCGGGTCGCCGCCGCAGGCGGCGAAGGCCGCTGCCGTCGCGTGCGGCAGGCGGCTCCAGGCAGGGAGCACCGCGGATTCGGGGCCGTCCGCGAGCAGCCGCCAGTACGGGTCGCCCGGCGGGATGAGCGGCTCGAGCTGCCGCCGCGCGAGTTCGTGCAGCCAGGCGCGGGCGCTCCCGGCGCCGGAGGTCTCGTCTTCGCCGCGCGCGCAGGCGTCCCGCAGCGCGGAGGCCATGCCGTGCGCCCGGGCGGCCAGGCCGATGCGGCGCGCGACCCCCAGCGTGACCGCCGGGAAGTGCTCCCACAGCAGGAAGGGGAAGTGGTCGAACAGCGCCTCGGCGCCGCGGCGCCCGAAGGCACCGGGCCGGCCCTGCTCGCGCTGCCAGGCCGACCAGAGCGCGCCGAACCTCTCGTCGGCGCGCCGCGTCTCGACCATGAGCAACGTCATCCCGGGCCCCTCAGGCGATCGACCGGATGCGGTGGTGCCGGAAGACGGCGTCCATGGAGGGGACCGCGGCCGCCGCCGGTTCCCCGGAGCAGTCGGAGATCAGCCGGTAGCCGAGATACCGGCCTACGGCGGGGGGCGCCCATCCCGAACTCCGCTCGGCGGGCGTCCACAGTTCTGGCGGCTCATCGAGGCCGTCGGCCAGCAATCCGTCGAGCCAGGCGTCGTGGCGCCGGAGCCAGGCCAGTTCCGCCGCCGACACGCCGAGATGCGCTTCGAGGCCGCGTCCGGGGAAGGCGCGCAGTGAGGCGTGGACGGCCCGGCCGACGTCGTAAAGCGCCTCGCTCAGGGATTGGACGCCCTGGCCCTCGGCCAGGATTCCCGCCTGCTCGCGCAGGATGTCCTCGTCGGTGACACGGGGCTCCCTCGCGGGGGCGAGCCAGGGATACCAGGTGCGGGCGATCGGGGCGTCGGCCGCACGCCCGCCGCTCCAGCGCATCCGGACCCCGTCTTCGGGCGCCGGTTCGACCGCGGGCCGGCCGTCCGCTTCGGCGGTCCGTGTCCCGTCGAAGCGCATCTCGCTGATCCGCCGGTGGGCGTTCCTGATCGCCCCCGACCAGCCGTCCACCTCCAGACCGGACGCGGCGGCCTGCGCCCGCGCCAGATAGCGGAGGGCGAGCGCCCGCGTCTCCTCGGCCGCGCCCGAGCGCGCGAGCAGGTCGCCGACCTCTTCGGCGCTCGGCCTGGCGCCCGACTCGACGCGGTCCCGCCAGCCGGCGGACAGGAAGGCGCGCGTCAGCGGATAGGTGTACATGCGGCGTTCGTAGTCCGCGCGCCAGTCGTCCAGGTCGTCGGCCAGTTGGAAACCGATGTAGAACAGGTCGTGCGACGCCTCCAGGGTCTCGATGACCTGCTGGTTCCCGTCGAGTGCGGCGAGCGCGGCCAGGCAGCTCTTGGCGACCGCCGACTTCCCCGAGTAGATCATCTCCAGGTCGTCCGGCGGGTAGGGGGTGACCAGGTCGCGATGGCGTGCCCCCTCGGCGAGCATGGCCCGGCTGAAGTGCTCGTAGTTGCGGTCGAAGCAGGTCCAGAAGCGGCTGCCGGCGGGGAACAGCTCGTGCAGCATGCCGAGCGCCTCCCGGTACAGCGCGGTGCTCAGCAGCAGCGTCCCGGAATCGTCCGGCGATGGGCGGTCGCACAACTGGTCCAGGCACAGCACGTGATCGAAAAGGAGGGATCCGCAGGTGCACAGGGCGCGCAGCTCCGCGAGCGAGACGTTCGGGAAGGCGCCGTAGAACAGCAGCGGGTAGGTGGAGAAGCCGCGCGTGTCGACGCCGGCCGCGATGCGACGTTCCGAGGGCGGGGCGCCGGCGGCGGGCAGGCCGTCCACGCTCAGCGCTCGCCGGAGCCGGCGCGTGATCGGGCGGCGGGCGTCGTTCACCAGGACGTTGTCACCCTGCCAGCCGACGTGCGTCTCCTGCTTGACGGGCGCCGCGCCCGGGTTGTTCCCGGGCCGGCGACCGGTCACCACTGCGCCGTGACGATCTGCGTGACCACGGTGACGACGCCGCCCGCTTCCCCTTCCGCCTCCATGCGCGACTCGAGCTCCACGAGCCCGAGGTCCTCTATCGGCAGTTCTTCGAGCGGCAGCTCGTCGAACGGCAGCTTCTCGAAGGGCAGTTCGTCGAAGGGCGTGGTCGTCTCGGGGGTGTCCATCGCGTTTTCCTCCGGTCTGGTGTTCGGCTGCGGCCCGGCTCCGCGTGATCGGCGCCTGGCTACACGGGGCTCGGGGCCTGCGCCGGGATGAGCCCCATCGCCCTGAGATGCCGCTCCTCCAGGTGGTGTCTGGTGGTGAAGCCCGTCTGCTGTGAGAGGTTGCGGATGACGAGCTGGGGCCGGCTGACGAGCTGCCGTGCGATGTCGCGGATCTCCAGGACGTCGCCGGCCCGCACGAGCGGGTTCGGCGTCCGTGGCACGCTCGCTTCCAGGAAGACGTAACCGCGCTGCCGCATGAGTTTCAGGTCGACGAACAACAGGTCGTGCGCGCCGGGCCTGGCGTCGGGCGGGCCGCCGGCGCCGCGCAACGACTCGCTGAGCGCCCGCACGTCCCAGTCGAACCGGCGGAAGACCGTGGGCCGCGGGATGAGCCCGCGCTGGAGGGCGTAACGCACCTCGAAGTACTCGACGAGGTCGGGGAGATACGGGGCCCGGTCGATCAGCTCGGGCAGCAGTTCGGCCCTGACGTAGGCGCACAGGTCGAGCACGAAACGGTACAGGAAATAGTCCTGCGCGCGTTGCTCGCCGGAAAGGGTGCGGCGCTGCCACGCGGTCCATCCGGTCAGGACGCGGCGCGGGTCGGCGCCGGCGTGCCGTAAGGCGATGAACAGCAGAGGGCAGGTGTAGGTGGCGGCGGAGACCGCCTTGGCCAGCTCTCGGTCGAGGTGGGGGGTGGGGATGAAGTAGAAGTTTCCGAAGATGGCCGGGTGGCGGCGGACGAGCGTGATCTCGGCCTCGTTCAGCAGGAAGAGTGAGATGTCCGAGCTGTGCCCGTCGAACCGCAGGTCGTCCTGGTGCTGGGCGTGCAACGGGCTGCCGGTGAGCGGGGCCAGCAGGTGCATCTGCGCCGAGGTCTTGGGCGACAGCTCCAGAACGTCCAGCGCGAGCTCGAAGGAGTCCAGCGCGTCGGTCACCGTCTCGTCGGGGAACCCTGTGATGAACGACGCGGTGGGGGAGATGCCGTTGTCGACGCAGGAAGAGATGACGGGAAGGACACGGGAGACGTCCAGGCGCTTCTTGATGGAGGGCTGCAACGGCTGGGCGCCGGTCTCGACGCCGAAGAAGACCCCCATGCACCCCGCGTCCGCCATCTCCGACAGCAACGCGTCGTCCACCCTGTCGGTGCGCGCGCTGCACCCCCAGGAGTACCCCTCGCCGCCCTCGCGGAGCACCTCACAGAACCGCCGCACCCAGCGGCGGTCGACGGTGAGCATGTCGTGCACGAGATCGAACCGGGAGAACCCGTGGGCCTGGTGCAGGAACCGCATCTCCGCGACCAGCCGCTCGGGCGACTTGATGCGGTGCCGCCGGTTGAAATAGACGTTGGTGGAACAGAACGTGCAACCGTAGGGACAGCCCCGCCCCGCCTCGACGGGCGCCAGACCCACTCTGATCTGGTCGAAAGGGTAGAGGTCGTACGCGGGGTAGGGCAGCTCGTCCAGGTCTTGGAGCAGCGGCGCGCCGGGGTTGCGCACGACCGTGCCGTCGGACCGCCGCCACGTCACCCCGGGGACGCGGCCCAGGTCGCCGTCGCCGGACAGCTCGCCGAGCATGGCGCTGAGGGAGACGTCGGCTTCGTTGCGCACGACGGCGTCGATCGAGGGGAACTCCGTCAGCGTGGCCACGTCCACGACGCTCGCCTGGGGCCCGCCGAGGACGATCTTCGATTCCGGCAGGAGATCATGGCATTCTCCGGCCAATGCCAGCGTTTGCGGATAGGAATTGCACATCGTGGTGAATCCGACGACGTCCGGGTTCAAGCCCGCGATGAAGCCGGCGACGTCCCGGTGGAAACCGGGGCCGTCGGTCGCCGTGCCGTCGAAAAGCGCGAGCGTCTGGTCCACGACGATGGGCTCGTGCCCGGCCGCGCGCACGTGCGCCGCCAAAGTGAGCAGATTGAGGGGCACATAGGGTGAGGGCACCTTGCCGTGGTGCCAGTCGGCATTGAAACAGGTCACAAGCGCGATGCGCATGCGCACCCCCGCTGATAGTGCAGATTCCCAGAGTCTAGAGACGTCTTTTGTTTCCGTCCAGGGCCTTTTCGGCGTCGATCATGCCAATCCGTTCTGGGTGGATTGAGATGATTTGTGGAAATGCCGGTGAAATGATATTCAGGACGGCCATGGGAAGGCGCACAATGATCCGCCGGCTCGCGGGTCAGGCGTGGATGATCGCGCGTTCCTTCGCGGCCGCGCGCCGCGGACGCGGCGTCGCCCGCACGGCCCGGCTGGCCCTGTACGAAGTGCTGTTCGACCTGCGGCACGGGACGGACACCTCGATGGAACCGCCCGGCCGCGCCACCGCGCACGAGGGCACCAATCCGCTGCTCTTCGCGGAGATCCTGCGGCATGCCGGGTTCGCCGCGGACGGCCGCGCCCTGGTGGATTTCGGCGCGGGAAAGGGCCGGGCGCTCATGCTCGCCGCCGAACACGGCTTCGGCACGGCGATCGGGGTCGAATCATCACCCGAACTGTGCGCGATCGCCACCGCGAACATCGCGAGATACGGCCGCCGCCGTCCGGGCGCGTTGTCGGTCACGTGCGCCGACGCCGCGTCCTTCGAGGTGCCCCCGGAGGTCACCGTGGCGTACTTGTTCAACCCGTTCGGCGCCGACACCATGCGCGCGGTCGTCGACCGCATACGCGAATCACTCGACCGCGCCCCCCGGGAATTCCACGTCGTCTACCTGAACCCGCGCCACGCCGGCCCGTTCCTCGGCGCCGGATTCATCGTGGAGCACCGGCGGCCGGACGCGCTGCTGCTGCGCCGGCCCCGTTGAGCCGCCGCCCCGCCCGCGACCGGTACCAGCGACCGAGGAAGTCGTACAGGACCAGCTCCTGGGCTCGGGCGGCGGAGGGCAGCATCCGGTTGGCGTGCATGTGGAGGAAGCCGCCGGCGAGCGCGGTGAGCGGACGGGTGAGGCGGCCGGCCTCCGCGCACGCCGCCAGGTCGCCGGCCACGGAGGCCAGCGCGCGAGACCGTGCCGCGTAGGGCGGCGGGCCGGCGGGCGACTCCGGCCCGAGGAGCGTCTCAAGGGCCGCGCGCTCGCGGCGGTAGCGCGCGCCGAGGCGGTGCGTGAACGCGGCGTCCACCCGGAACTCCCTGCCGAATCGGTCGCGCAGCGCCCCGGCGACGGCGAGCCGGTCGGTCAGGTCCAGGCCGAGGTCGCCGAGCAACCGGTCGAGACCGGCCAGCGTCAGCCGCCAGCGCGCGTCCGCGTCGCCCGGGACCGTCCCGACCGCGTCGAGCGCGGCGTCGCTGTCCGCGTGGAACAGCCGCTCGGCCAGGACGATCCCCTCGGGGCCGCCGTACCGCTCGACCTCGCGTTCGTAGGTGTCCAACTGGGTGCGCCACAGAATGCCTTCGGCGTGGAGGGCCGCGCAGCCGCCGAGCAACGCGGGCAGCACCTCGCCCGTCAGGCGGGCGGGGTCGCCGTGCAGGCGCAGGCGCAGGTGCGCGTCCGGATCGGCGTACCTGACGAAGAACCAGCGGTCGGCCGCGCCGCCGGACACCGCGTCGCGCACGAGCGGGCGCACGACGCGCCGGAGCACCGCGTCCGCGCTCGCGGGCCCGGTGTACAGCTTGGCGTAGAGCCATTCGGACCCGGGAGGGAAGCTTCGCCTGACCGACCCCACCCCGCCGAGCGGGACGCCGCGACGGGCCGGCCTCGCCGCCGGGCTCGGCCGTGAGGACGTCGCCGGGTCTCGTACGCGCAGGAACGGCACGACGAGCTCATGCGCGAACCGGCCCTCGGGCCCGGTCACCGGCACCTCGTCCGAGCCGAAGAACACCTCCTCGATCCGGACCGAGGAGCGACCGCGCAGCAGGCCGGCGGCCATCTCGGTGAACAGCGCGTTGTCCAGGTCGATCGGCAGGCGCCGGTCCCCGTCGGCGACGGCGACCCAGCGCGGCAGGCGCAGGCGCGCGCGCAGCCGCTGTACGGCGGCGAACCGCGCCGCCGCGGTCGGCCCGTCCAGCTCCGCCAGTTGCCCGCCGGACAGGTTCCAGCGCGCCCGGGACAGCACCAGCCGGCCGGCGGTGACCCGCGGCAGGTACGGCGCGTCCTCCAGCGCCCCGAAGGAGAAGGACAGCCCGCTCGTCACGCCCTGCCCTCGCAGAGCGGACAAGAAGCGGTACACGCCGAGGTTGCCGGCCCCGCCGGTGCGGTGTGCCGTCGCCAGCCGGGGGAGGACCTCGCGGCCGAGCGAGCGGGAGCGCAGCACCACCCGCCCGCCGGTGACGGCGACCACGAGGTCGGTGAGCGCGATCCGGCGCCCGGGCTCGGCGGAACGCCCGAGATAGACGATCTCGTGGTCCCTGAGATGGGGCCGGACCAGGACGTCGCCCACCTTGCCCGGCGGGCGGTGCGCGACCTCCGCGAAGACGGCGTCGGGGCGCAGGGCCTCCTCGGCCCGCAGATGCGCCCGGACGTGGCGGCTCAGCTCCTCGTCCCGGCGGCAGAAGCGGGCCATCAGGTTCGTTCCGGACGGGCCGCCGGCGCCGGACAACAGGATCCGGTAGTGGCCCGCGGCCACGGCCTCCTCACCGGTCGCGAGGATCGTGGCCATCACGCCGAAGGAGTCGGGCATGACGGCCGCCTCCTCGCCGGCCTCCCGCAAGGCGCGCAGCTCCTCCCCACCCAAGGCGATCTCGGTCGCTCCGGTGCGTCCCGCTTCGGACAGCCAGCGCAGCAGCAGCGCGTCCCGGCGGCCGAAATGCGCCGCGCCGACGTCCGGCGCAGGCCTGAACGCCAGGCCGTCCAGCAGCGGTGCCGGCGCCGCGCCGGGCGCCTCTGCGGCGGGGAATCCGATGCCGATCTCCTCGTCCAGGGCCTCGCAGAGCGGCACCTCACGCCCGCCGTACCGGCGGTCGAACGCCTCGCGGAACCGTTCCAGGGGGTCGGTGCGCCGGCCCACGCCGCTGACGCGATGCAGGACGCGCACGCCGCGCTCGATCTCGGCGGCCACCTCGCGCCCCAGCGCCACGGCGGCCGGCTTGGTCAGGTCCACGTGGAAGGCGACGGGGGTCACGGGCCCGATCGGCAGCGCGTCGAGCGCCTCGGATACCTCGCGATAGCGTGCCGGCGCGGCGCCGGGCGGCGACCGGTCGAGGCCGGCGAGCATCGCACGCGCCCTGCCCAGGACGGCGCGGGCCCGCGCCGCGCGCGCTCCGGCCGCGCCGGCCAGCCTTCCGAGGACCTCGTCGATCGGCTCCGGCCCGCAGACCGCCGGGGTCAGCTCGCAGACCAGCAGTTGGGCGCCGATCAGGTCGTCCACGAAGTCCAGCGCCTCATCGGGGCCGGTTTCGGGGACGGCGGCGCGGACGGCGTCGGCCACCTCGCCGGGCAGCGCGCCCGCCGCCGCACGCGCGAGCGCGGCGTCCAGGTGGGCGGAGGGCTCGACGGCCACCAGATGGTACGACGTCCCGGTGCCGGCCGGCCGCGCCTCGGTGTACCTCAGCCGCCCGGCCACCCGGTACAGGCTGGAATTGGGCCTGTACCTGAGGTGCCGCCGCACGGCCGGATCACATTGCAGGGCCTCTGTCACGGCGTCGAGGTAGCGGACGTCCAGGCTGGTGTGGCGCCGGTAGGTCTCCCCTCCCGGGAGGCGCAGCCGGGTCTCGTCGCCGACGACCCCGACCGAGCAGCCGGCGAAGAGCCCGAACGGGGTGGCGCGTCCCGCCATGCGGGCGACGTAGCGCAGGAGGCTGTGCCCGGCGCGGGGCGCGCCGTCCGGGGCGCCTGCCCAGTCGTCCAGCCGCCGCTCCAGCGACGGGGACGCGACCATGAGCGCCTCGCGCACGTCGGGCCGCAGGCACAGCGCGCGCAGCCTGTCGAGGACGCGGGCGCGGTCGCGGTCCAGCAGTGCCTCCTCATGCGGGTGGGCCGCGCCTTCGAGGCCCTCGCCGAGCGCGAGCAGCGCGTCGAGCGGGAGACTGGGCGTGCGGAGCACGAAGAAGCCCGACGCCTCCCAGGCGGGTTCCCCGCGCCCGCTCCTCACTCCCCGCGCCGCCGTCTCGCCCGTGCCCACCCTCGCCGCAGCAGGAACCGCCACAGCGGCGGCGTCGCGATGCCCTGCGGGAACGGCCGTCGCCAGAAGAAGTTGACGTTCAGCGCCCAGGACGACACCACCGTGACCTGGTGGTACCAGCCGACCGGGATGTGCAGCGACTCGCCCGGCGAAAGCGTGCACTGCCAGCCCGACGCGCGGCGCGCGAGCGGGAAGCGGTCGAAGTCCGGGTCGTTGGGATCGAACCGGCAATGTGTGAGGCGTGGAATGCGATATACCCGCCGCGACTGCGAGGGCGGGAAGAGGATGAAGTGCTTGCGGCCGATCACCTGCACGTTGCAGTTGGGCGTCACGTCGCAGTGGAGCCCGGAGGAGGTGCCGAGGACGCCCAGCCACAGGTTGGTGTCCACTGGAGCGGAGCGGTACCAGCCGGGGGCCGGCGCGTCCGCGAGGAGCGTCCGCGACAACTGGCCCAGCTTCGCGTCCAGGTAGTAGGAGACGTCGAATCCGCTGCCGGCGACGGCGCGGGTGATGTCCCGGACGCCGGAGTGACCGGCGATGCCTTCCAGCTCCCGCGCCGTCTCGACCACCCAGTCCAGGTAGTCGCCGAACGGCACGCGACCGCCCTCGGCGAGGTTCTGGAAGATGTTGCGGGGTGGCCCGTTCGTCTCGCGCACGGCCACCTCGCGGTGGCCGGCCACGGATCTCAGGTATCCCTCGTGCCAGCGGGTGAAGGCGGGCCAGCCGGGCGTGTTGTCCAGGACCACCAGGGGACGGCCGGCCAGCCGCGCCGGCCGGAAGTCTCCCCGGGAAACGCGCGGGATCGGCCTCAGGCGCATCCGCGGCCGGTTCCGGCGCTCACCCGCCCTGCTCGCCCCCGCCTTCGCCCCGCCCCATGCCGGCGGTCTCTTCGCAGGTCCACAGGCTCCACCCCTGCGTGGTGAGTATCGGGTCGTTGAGATCGCGCACGGTCTCCCGCTTGAGCGCCAGTCTCTTCTTGGGGGTGGTCGTCTCAGATGCTGCGTCCATGACGCGAACTCCTCCGGTCTCGGCCGACGACGCCTATTTCCTCAGGGTGATCTCGCGGACCAGCTTCATGCCGAGCAAGTCGCGGAACTGGCCG
The DNA here is from genome assembly GCF_042665155.1 of Sphaerisporangium rhizosphaerae. Lineage (NCBI taxonomy): Bacteria > Bacillati > Actinomycetota > Actinomycetes > Streptosporangiales > Streptosporangiaceae > Sphaerisporangium > Sphaerisporangium rhizosphaerae. Next base: position 85,837 of record NZ_JBHTCG010000021.1, read on the forward strand.
CAGTCCTGCTTGGCGTTCCCCGCGCTGACCCGGCCGGCCAGGTCGTTCATCCTCTCCTGGTATCCGTCGAGGGCGGCCATGTTCCGCACCTCGACCATGAGCATCACATCCCAGTCGTCGCGATTGACATGCGGAGCGACCAGCACGCGGTAGTCGAGGATCAGGCCCTCGCGCTTGGCCTCGTCCATCAGCGGTGTCCAACCGGCGCCCAGGTTGCGCAGGTATTCCGCGGTCATGCCCGGCTTGGTCTGGGCGAACTGGATGGACCAGACCGAGCCCTCGGTGAACGGCAACTCCCGGCGGGCGTTCGCCGCGGAGGCGGCCGGCGGTGACTCGTCGTTCTCGATCACGGTGCCCTCCCTGGTGCTTCGCGACTCGTCGCGTCATGCCTCGGTGGGCGGGCCCCCGCGAATCCCCGGCCCCCTGCGCTCCAGGCACTCAGCATAGACACGTTCCGTCCCCGTGCGAATACCCCGTGCGAATACCCGTAGCGGGACGATGAGGGCACGCCGGTCAGGCGGCGGGGGTGCCGCCGCCCGGGCGGGGGAAGCGGATCACGTTGCGGCCGGTGTAGGCCTGCAGGTGGACGACCTTGCTCTCGTTCGCGGGCTTTCGACGGTGCGCCGAACCGATGTCGCGCACCTTGTGCCGCGGAACGTACGCGGGCACCACGGCCAGCCTTCTCATCTAGCCCCCCGGCGTGATGATCTCGTTACATGAGATGTCTACAGAGGTCGGCGTAAGACTATTGTAAAGATCTCTAGTATGGCAGCGGACGCCCGGAAGGCGAGCGCAGATCGAGAGGGATCATCGTCTCGGGACGGTGTCCCGGGCGGGGCCGGGCGATCCTGACGCGTCTCATCGCGTTCTCCCTCCAATGGAGGCCGAGTGTCTGGGAGAACCATCCCTCCGCTCGCTTGCGATCCTGTTGCCGCCCGCTTGCACCCGCCCGGCGAGGCGCGCGGGCGGTCGATGGCCTCTCCTCGGGTTACGGTCGCGGGCCGCCGTGAATTCGTACGGTGCTCAAACTAAGGACGGGTCCGCCGCGCTGTCAACGGGACGTCCACCGGCGCCCATGGCGTTGACGTTTGTTCGTATAGTCGGCAAACTAATTCGCGTCGTCTTCACCCGGACCGCCAGGAGCGCCGCAATGCCGTACCGTCCCCCCCTGGTCGCGCACGAGTACTTCAGCGCTGATCCGCCGGAGCTGCCGGTACGCGCCCAGGGGGAGCAGGGGCTCTCCGCGCTCGTCCGGGCCGAGGTGATGGCCTCCGGCGGCGACGGGGTGACCTTCAAGGCCTCCACCTCCGCCGAGGAGGTGCTGGTCGTCCAGGTCGGGGTGGCCGGCGAGGGTGTGATCCGCGTGCGGCTCGGAGAGGACGTCGCGGCGCGCACCCGGTCGGCGCGCGCGATCGAGATGGTCCGCCCGGGCCGGTTCGGCGGGGCGCGGGTGGAGGCGGGCGAGGGCCGGGTCGTCGTCGACGCGGGCGCGGTGCGCGCCGAGATCACCCTGGACCCCTGGCACCTGCGCTTCACCGACGGCGACGGGCGGCTGCTGACCGAGCAGGACCGCGGCCATGTGGACATCAGCGGCCGGCTGCGCACGCTGCCGTTCGGGCGGTCCCTGGTCGAGGGCGCGGCGGTGGCCTACCAGGAGAGCCTGGTCGCCCAGCCGGACGAGCACTTCGGCGGATTCGGGGAGAAGTTCACCCCGCTCGACAAGCGGGGCCAGCGCCCGCTGATGTGGAATTTCGACGCCTTCGGCGCGGAGTCCGACCGTTCCTACAAGAACGTTCCATTCTTCGTCTCCAGCCGCGGCTACGGCCTGCTGGTGGACAGCGGCATGCCGGTGGAGTTCGACCTCTGCCGCGCGACGCACAGCTGTGTCGAGATCGTCGTCCCGGACGACCTGATCGACTACTACCTGATCGCCGGCCCGTCGATCCCGGAGGTCCTGGCCCGGTACGACACGCTGACCTGCGCGCCGGCCCTGCCGCCCAAGTGGGCCTTCGGCAGCTGGATCTCCTCGGGCTTCTTCAAGGACAGCCAGGAGCGGGTGCTGGCGCGGGCCAGGAAGATCCGCGAGCGCGGCATCCCCTGCGACGTGCTCCACCTGGACTGCTACTGGCAGACCCTCGGCCACTGGTCGGACCTGCGGTGGGACGCCGAGAGCTTCCCCGACCCCGAGGGCATGCTCGCCACGCTGCGCGAGCAGGGCTTCGAGACCTGCCTGTGGATGAACCCCTACGTCTCCCACCTCAGCCCGGACTTTCCCGACGCCGCCGCCAAGGGGTACTTCCTGAAGGACCAGGACGGTGAGACCTACGTCGCGGACTCCTGGCACGGCTCGTACCCGGCCTGCGGCATCATCGACCTCACCAACCCCGAGGCCGTCGAGTGGTTCACCGGACTGCTGCGCGGGCTGTTGCGGCAGGGCGTGGCGCTGTTCAAGACCGACTTCGCCGAGGGCGTCCCGAGCGACGCGGTGGCGCACAACGGCATGAGCGGCACCGAGCTGCACAACGTCTACTCGCTGATGTTCAACGACGTCGTCTCCGGCGTCACCCGCGAGGTGAACGGCCACGGCATGGTGTGGGCGCGCTCGTCCTTCCTGGGCGGCCAGCGGCACTCGGCGCAGTGGGGCGGGGACACCTACACCTCCTATCCCGCCATGGGCAGCACCATCCGCGGCGGCCTGTCGCACGGCCTGTCGGGCATCCCGTTCTGGAGCCACGACGCCGGCGGCTTCACCGGAACCCCCTCCGACGACCTGTACGTGCGGTGGGCCCAGTTCGGCGCGCTGTCGCCGCTGGTCCGCTTCCACGGCACCACCAGCCGCGAGCCATGGGAGTTCCCCGCGGTGGAGCACCTGGCGGTCGAGGCGATCAGGCTGCGCTACCGGCTCATGCCCTACATCTACTCGGCCGCGGTCGAGGCGGCCCGCACCGGCGCGCCGATGATGCGCGCGCTGTGCGTCGACCACCCCGGCGACCCGGTGGCCTGGCAGGCCGACCTTGAGTACCTGCTCGGCCGCGACCTGCTGGTCGCCCCGATGACCTCCGCCGACGGCACCCGGCAGGTGTATCTGCCCCAGGGTGAGTGGGTGGACTACTGGACCCACGAGGTCCACCAAGGCGGGCGCTACATCACCGTCACCAAGCCCCTGGAGCAGATCCCGCTGTTCGTCCGGCACGGCGCCCTCATCCCGGTGACCGAGGTCCGCGACACGGTCGGCGACGGCCCGTTCACCGATGTCGCCGTCGTCGCCTACGGCGGCGGGGGCAGCACCATCATCAGGGACGTCGACGGCGACACCACGATCACCACCGTCCGGGACGGCGATGTGCTGCGCGTCGGCGTCACCGGTCCCCTGCCGATCACCACCGTCGAGATCGCCCCCGTCGCCGGCGCTCCGGCCACGGTCGTCGTCGGCTAGCACAACTGGAGAAACACCATGTCCAAGACAGGGATCGTCGCCGCGCTGGTCGCGGCGGCGCTGACACTCGCCGCCTGCGGCTCATCGGGTTCCTCGGGCACGAGTGGCACGAGCGGCGGGGGCGGCTCGAACGCTGCCAAGACCCTGACGCTGTGGCACTACGAGGGAGCCACCAGCGCCATGGGCGTCGCCTGGGCCGAGGCCGTCAAGCGGTTCGAGGCGAGCCACCCGAACGTGAAGGTGAAGGTGGAGGAGAAGGGCTTCGAGCAGATCCAGAAGACCGCGAGCATGGTCCTCGGGTCCGACCAGGCGCCCGACATCATGGAGTACAACAAGGGCAACGCGACCGCGGGCCTGCTGTCCAAGCAGGGGCTGCTCACCGACCTCAGCGAGCAGGTCGCCAAGCGCGGGTGGGACAAGCTGCTCAGCCCGAGCCTGCAGACCACGGCGCGCTACGACGACCGCGGCATCATGGGGACGGGCAAGTGGTTCGGCATCCCGAACTACGCCGAGTACGTGATGGTCTATTACAACAAGGACGCCTTCGACAAGCAGGGCGTGAAGGTGCCCACGACGTTCGAGGAGTTCACCGCCGCGCTGGACAAGTTCGCCAAGGCCGGCGTCACGCCCATCTCGCTCGGCGGCGCCGAGTACCCCGCCCAGCAGATCGTGTACCAGCTCGCGCTGAGCAAGGCGCAGCGTCCCTGGGTGGACGCCTTCCAGCTCTACAAGGGCAAGGTCGACTTCCACGGCCCCGAATGGACCTACGCGGCCACGACCTTCGCCGACTGGGTGAAGAAGGGCTACATCGCCAAGGACTCGGCGGGGCTGAAGGCCGAGGACATGGGCACGGCCTTCATGTCCGGCAAGTTCCCGATCATGATCTCGGGCAGCTGGTGGTACGGCCGGGTGGCCACCGAGGCCAAGGGGTTCCAGTGGGGCAGCTTCCTGTGGCCGGGCAACCAGATGAGCGCCGGCTCCAGCGGCAACCTGTGGGTCGTGCCGGAGAAGTCCAAGAACAAGGACCTGGCTTACGACTTCATCGACATCACCATGAACAAGGACATCCAGAACAAGCTCGGCAACGCGGGCGGCGTGCCGGTGGCGGCCGACCCCTCGGCGATCACCGATGAGAAGAACAAGGAACTGATCGAGAACTTCAACAAGCTGTCCACCCAGGACGGGCTGGCCTTCTACCCCGACTGGCCGGCGCCCGGCTACTACGACGTCCTGGTCGCCGGCGTCCAGGAACTGATCAACGGCGGCAAGGCGCCGGCGCAGGTGCTGGACGAGCTGGCGCAGCCCTACAACGACAATCTCGCCGACATCGGCGGCTGACCCGCACGCCCGAACAAGTCGTGACAAAGCCGGAGAAGACCGGAACATCGTGTACGTAGGGGAGGGACGGCACGCCCCGCCGCCACCAGGCGGCGGGGCCGGGGCCGAGCAATAGATGGCAGTACAAGCTCCGGCGGCCCGGCCCGCGAGGGCCCGGACGCCCGAGCCCGTCCGGCGGTCGCGCGGGAGCGCCGGGTACTGGGTCTACCTGGTACCCAGCGCGGTTCTCTTCCTCGCGGTCATCATCGTGCCGTTCCTGATGAACGTCGCCACCAGCTTCACCCGCTGGAGCGGCGTCGGCACGCCCACCTGGACCGGGCTCGACAACTACCGGCGGCTGCTGCGGGACGAGACCTTCTGGGCCTCCTTCCAGCACAACGTCGCGCTGATCCTCGCCATGGCGGTCCTGCCCACCTTCGCCGGCCTGATCCTGGCCGCCGCGCTGTTCGACTACATCGGCAAGCGCTTCGGACCCCGCACGGCGAGCGCGCTGCGGGCGGCGTACTACCTGCCCCAGGTGCTGCCGGTGGCGGTCGCCGGCGTCGTGTGGGGCTGGATGCTCCACCCGTCCTACGGCGCGCTCAACCAGGTGCTCAAGGCGGTCGGGCTCGGCGCCCTGGCCGAGAACTGGCTGGGCGACCCCGACGTGGCCCTGGCCACCGTCATGGCCGTCATGGTCTGGTTCCAGCTCGGCTACCCGGTCGTCATCTTCATGGCCGGGCTCCAGCGCGTCGACCCCGCGCTGTACGAGGCGGCGGAGATCGACGGCGCGTCCTGGTGGCGCAGGTTCTGGCACATCACCGTGCCGCAGATCAGGCCCGAGACCTTCGTGGTGCTGCTGACCTGCACCATCGCCGCGCTCAAGGTCTTCGGGCCGATCTTCGTGCTCACCCGGGGCGGCCCGGGCAAGGCGACGATCGTGCCGTCGTACTTCAGCTACCAGAACTTCTTCGAGAAGGCGAACGTCGGCTACGGCTCGGCCATCGCCACCGTCCTGGCGATCATCATCGTGGTCGTCACCTTCCTGTTCCTGCGCATCCAGGAGCGCTCGTCATGACCACGCTCCCGGTACCCCGGGCCACGCGCGCGGGACGGGCGGGCCAGGTGCGCGGCCGGGCCCCCGGGGCCGGGCCCGGCAGGTGGGCGGTGCTCGCCGCGCTGGCCGTGCTCGCCGTGGTGATGCTCCTGCCGTTCGCCATCGTCACGCTGAACGCCGTCAAGAGCCCGGCCGAGTACTCCTCCGGCGGGCCGCTCAGCCTGCCGCACGGTCTCTACCTCGACGGCATCATCGAGTTCTGGAACCGGGTCGACTTCGGGCGCAAGCTGCTCAACAGCCTGGTGATCAGCGCGTCGGTCGCGGTGCTCGCCGTGGTGCTGTCGGTGCTCAACGCCTACGCCCTGGGCATCGGCCGGGTGCGGGGCCGGCTGTGGATCCTCGTGCTGTTCCTGGTGGCCAACACCCTTCCGCAGGAGGCCCTGGCCTATCCGCTGTACTACCTGTCCAAGGCCGCCGGCCTGTACGACAGCCGGCTCGCGGTGATCATCATCTTCACCGTCGTCCAGGGCGCCTTCGGCACCTACCTGTTGTCGGCGGTGCTCGGCGACTTCCCCAAGGAGATCATCGAGGCGGCGGCCATGGACGGCGCGAGCCGGTGGCGCATCCTGTGGCGCATCGTCGTGCCGATCAGCCGCCCCACGCTCTCGGTCCTGATGATCTTCTTCTTCATCTGGACCTGGAACGAGTTCTTCCTTCCGCTGATCTTCCTCATCTCCAACGACAACCAGACCGTGCCCGTCGCGCTCGGCGTGCTCCAGGGCGAGAAGATGATGGACGCCACCATGAGCAGCGCCTCGGCCCTGCTGGGCATCGTCCCGGCCGTCGCCTTCTTCCTGATCTTCCAGCGCACGCTCACCCGCGGCGTCACGGTGGGCGCCGTCAAATGACCCGCTGAATCCCCTGTCGAACGCGCACACCACCTGACCTGGAGGCGCCCCATGTCCCCCCGGCGACCGTTATTGTTCGCGGCCGTCCTCGGCCTGCTCACCACGCTGCTGGCGGCCCCCGCCGCGGCGGCCGAGGACCCGCCCTTCCGTGACCCGTCCCTGCCGCTGAACCAGCGCGTCGACGACCTGCTCGGCCGGCTCACGCTGGACGAGAAGATCTCGCTGCTGCACCAGTCGCAGGCCGCGATCCCGCGCCTCGGCGTGCCGTACCACAAGAACGGCACCGAGGCCCTGCACGGCGTGGCCTGGTCCAACGACGACGCCAACGGCTGGAGCCAGACCTTCGCGAGCGGCACGGTCTTCCCGCAGGCCGTCGGCCTGGCCAGCACCTGGGATCCCGAGCTGATCAAGAAGGTCGGCTCGGCCGTCGGCGACGAGGTGCGCGGCTACAACTCGGCCGACCCGGTCGCCTGGGGCACCCAGGTGTGGGCGCCGGTGGTCAACCTGCTGCGCGACCCGCGCTGGGGCCGCAACGAGGAGGGCTACTCCGAGGACCCGCTGCTGACCGGCGCGATCTCGGTCGCCTACGGCAAGGGGCTGTCCGGCGACGACCCGCTCCACCTCAAGACCGCCCCGGTGCTGAAGCACTACCTGGCCAACAACAACGAGTACCAGCGCAGCCTCACCTCCTCCAACCTCCCGCCGAGGGTGAAGCACGAGTACGACGAGGCGGCGTTCAGGCCGGCGATCTCCGCCGGCGCGGCCACCGGCGTGATGGGGTCCTACAACCTGGTCAACGGGCGGCCCAACACCGTCAACCCCGACCTCGGCGGCCTGGTGCGGAGCTGGACGGACAAGACCCTGTACAACGTGAGCGACGCCTGGGCGCCGCACGCGCTCACCGACCCCGAGCACTACTTCGACAACGAGACCGAGGCGTTCGCGGCCGCCCTCAAGGCGGGCATCGACAGCTTCACCGTGGACGACGACAAACCGGCCGTGATGACCGGGTTGATCAAGGACGCCCTCGCCAAGGGCCTGCTGGCCGAGTCCGACATCGACCGCGCCGTGCGGCACGCCCTGTCCATCCGCTTCCGGCTCGGCCAGTTCGACCCCGGCGGCGGCCCCTACGGCTCCATCACCAAGGAGGTGGTCAACAGCCCGGCCAACCAGCGGCTCAACCGCGAGACCGCCGGCAAGGCCATGGTGCTGCTGAAGAACTCCCGCAGGACCCTGCCGCTCGACCCGGCCCGCGCCAAGAAGGTCGCCGTCATCGGCCCGCTGCACGACACCCTGCTCAGCGACTGGTACGGCGGCAAGATGCCCTACCAGGTCACCCCGCTGGACGGCATCAAGGAGCGGCTCGGCGCCGGCGCCACCGTGACCGGCTCCGAGGCCCTGGACCGGGTCGCCCTCAAGGACGTCAAGACCGGCAAGTACATCACCGTGACCGGGGACTCGGCCGCGGTCACCGTGTCCGACACGACGCCGACGGCCGCCTCGCAGTTCGACCTGACCGACTGGACCGACGGCGTGACCACCCTGCGCAACGCCGGCAACGGCAAGCTGCTCACCGGAAACTGGGGCACCTTCCTCGCCAACTCCGACACCCCCGGCGGCTGGTTCGTCCAGCAGCAGTTCAAGCTGGAGAAGCAGGCCGACGGCGCCTACCTCGTCAAGTACGTGGGCTACGAGATCAACGAGAGCTGGTGGTCGCCCGCGGATCCGTACGTGACCATCGACGCCGACGGCACGCTGAAGATGGGCGCCAAGGCCGACGCCGCCCGCTTCGCCAAGGAGGTCCTCACCAGCGGCGCCGCCACCGCGGCCGCGCAGGCCAAGGCCGCCGACGCCGCCGTCGTCGTGGTCGGCAGCGACCCGTTCGTCGCCGGGCGGGAGAACCACGACCGCACCGGGCTGGCGCTCGGCGACAGCCAGCAGGACCTCATCGCGGCCGTCACCAAGGCCAACCCCAACACCGTCGTCGTCCTCGAGGACAGCTACCCGACGACCATGCCCAAGGTGCAGGACCAGGTCGGCTCGCTGCTGTGGACCACCCACGCCGGCGCGGAGACCGGCCACGCGCTGGCCGATGTGATCTTCGGTGACGTCAACCCCGCCGGGCGGCTCACCCAGACCTGGTACAAGTCGGAGGCCGGCCTGCCGAGCATCCTCGACTACGACATCACCAAGACCGGCCACACCTACCTCTACTACAAGGGCTCCCCGCTGTACCCCTTCGGGCACGGGCTCAGCTACACGACCTTCGCCTACCAGGGGCTGAAGCTCAACAGCGGCACGGCGCGGCCGGACGGCACGGTCACCGCGACGGTCAAGGTCACCAACACCGGCGGCCGGGCCGGAGACGAGGTGGTGCAGCTCTACACCCACCAGGCGACCTCGCGGGTGACCCAGCCGGTCAAGCAGCTGCGCGCCTTCCAGCGCGTCCACCTCGCGCCCGGGCAGACCAAGGCCGTCACTCTGTCGTTCAAGGCCGCCGACCTGGCCCTGTGGGACGTCACCCGCGGCAGGTGGACGGTCGAGAAGGCCCGGCACGACGTCATGGTCGGCGGCTCCTCCTCCGCCGTCCACCAGCGCACGACGCTCGACGTCGCGGGGGAGAAGATCCCGCCCCGCGACCTGTTCAGGACGACCCGCGCCGCCGACTTCGACGACTACGCGGGCGTCGAGCTGGTCGACGAGACCAAGGCGGCGGGCGACGCGGTCGGCAGGACGGCCACCGGCGACTGGATCGCCTTCAAGGACGCCGACCTGCGCACCGGCGCCACCGGCCTGACCGCCGGCGTGGCCGCCACCGCCCCCGGGAAGATCGAGGTGCGCCTCGACGGGCCCACCGGCAGGACGCTCGGCACCCTCCAGGTGCCGGCCACCGGCGGCCTGTACACCTACACCACCGCCCGTACGCCCCTCGCCAAGGCGGGCGGCCGCCACGACCTCTACCTCGTCTTCACCGGCGACCTCCGCGTCAGGGACCTCACCCTGACCAAGTAGTCCGCACACGATCCGCAGGAAGGCACGGCGCCTCGCCCGTCATGGCGAGGCGCCGTGCCGCTGTCCGGTGTCCGGTGTCCGGTGTCCGGTGTCACAGCACGATCGGGCCTGGGTTAGAGTCGATGACCCACTGTTTTCGTTTTGCGCCGTCCTGCGATGGGATGCGCACTTATGTGGCGAGGGACGCGGCCAATAGGCTGACCGACGAGTATCCCTTGGGGCGACACAATTAGGAGTCTTTTTGACCACCTCTAATATCGCGGCTCGGCAGCGCATCGAAGACCTGCTCGGCGCCGCCGAGGCCCAGGTGCTCGAGCGCTGGCGGCAGATAGCGGAGACCTCGCCGGACGAGCTGCGCGAGATATACGCGGCGTTGCGCACGGCGTTGTCCCATCCCCAGGGGGACTTCAGCGACGTGCGCGGCCTGCTCGCGGAGTTCTCCCGCGCCCGGGCACGGCAGGGCCTGACCCCCTCGGAGACCTCACGCGCCATCTTCGGGCTCAAGGAAGCGGTGTACGAGGCGGTGGAGGCCGATAGCGACGCCGAGACGCTGCGCGGATACATCTGGTTCTCCAAGCTCATCGACGACCTCGGCCTGTTCACGTTCGAGACCTACTCCGCGGCCCGGGAAAAGATCATCGGTGACCAGGCGGAGCAGCTGCTGGAGCTGTCGACCCCGGTGGTGAAGCTGTGGGACGGCATCGTCGGGGTGCCGCTGATCGGCACGCTCGACTCCGCGCGCACCCAGGTCGTGATGGAGAAGCTGCTCCAGATGCTGGTCGACACCGGCTCCGAGCACGCGGTGATCGACATCACCGGCGTCCCGGCCGTCGACACCGAGGTCGCCCAGCACCTGCTCAAGACCGTGGCCGCGGCGCGCCTGATGGGCGCCGAGTGCGCCATCTCCGGCATCAGCCCGCAGATCGCCAACACCATCGTCACCCTCGGGGTCGAGTTCGGCGACATCGTCACCAAGGCGACGCTGGCCGACGCTCTGGCCCACGCGCTGAGGCGCAGCGGGGTCGAGATCACCGCGGCCCGTTCGGCCCGCATCTCGGTCAGGGCTGAGAGGTCCTGATGGAGCGCATCCCCATCCTCAAGCTCGGCGACGTCCTCATCGTCACCATCCAGGTCGACCTGGAGGACCAGAGCGTGCTGGCCCTGCAGGAGGATCTGTCCGACATGGTGGTCAGCACGGGCGCGCACGGCGTGATCATCGACATCACCGCCGTGGACATCGTCGACTCCTTCATCGGACGGGTGCTGGCGACCATCGCCGGGGTGGCGCGGATGCTGGACGCGCAGACGGTCGTGGTGGGCATGCGCCCCGCCGTGGCGATCACGCTGGTCGAGCTCGGCCTGTCGCTGGGAGGGGTGCGCACGGCGCTCAACCTGGAGAAGGGCATCGCGCTCCTGGATCACGTCTGGGATCCCGCGCGGTGACCGAAGCCCGGGAGTTGCCCATCGCCGCCAACGGCGACGTGGTGCTCGTGCGTCAGCATGTCAGGAACACCGCGATCGATGTGGGGCTGTCCCTGGTCGACCAGACCAAGGTCGTGACCGCGGCGAGCGAACTCGCCCGCAACGCACTGGTGTACGCCGGCGGCGGCTGGGCGCGCGTCGAGGTCGTCACCAAAGGCGCGCGCAAGGGCCTGCGCCTGACCTTCGGCGACGAGGGGCCCGGCATCCCCGACCTCGACCTCGCGCTCACCGAAGGATGGAGCACCGGCCGCGGGATGGGGCTCGGGCTCACCGGATCACGCCGTCTGATGGACGAGTTCGACCTCACCTCCACGCCCGGCGTGGGCACGGTGGTGACGGTGACCAAGTGGGCGAGATGACGATCGCCCCCGGGGACACCTGGACCCGGGCCGAGGACCGCAGCGTCGTCGGGGCCCTGCGCAAGACCGCCGCCACACTCGCCGTGGCCGCCGGGTTCACCCCCGTGCGCACCGAGCAGATGGCGATCGCGGTCGGCGAGGCGGTCTCCAACCTGGTCAAGCACGCGACGGAGGGCACCGTCCTGCTCCGCGCGCACCCCGAGTCGGCCGCCGCGGTCGAGTTCGTGGCCATCGACAAGGGCCCCGGCTTCAGCGACTTCGCCCGGGTGCTGCGCGACGGCCACTCCACGGCCGGCACGCTCGGCATCGGGCTCGGCGCCATGTCCCGCATGGCCTCGGGGTACGACGTGTACTCCCAGCCCGGCAAGGGCACTGTGCTGACCATGCACTTCTGGGAGGACGGCGCGGCCGGGCCGCCGCTGCGGGCGAGCGGCCTGACCCGGCCGATCGGCGAGGAAACGGTGTGCGGCGACTCCTACGCCGCCGTCGAGACCGGCGCGGGGACCACCGTGGTCCTGTGCGACGGGCTCGGCCACGGCTACCTGGCCGCCGAGGCGTCCCGCGAGGCGATGCGCGTGTTCCGCCAGACGCCCGATCTCGGGCCCACCGAGATCCTCGAACGGGTGCACCGGGGCCTCACCCACACCCGGGGCGGCGCGATCGCGGTCGCCAGGGTGGGCCGGGACGAGGTGTCCTTCGCCGGCCTCGGCAACGTGGCCGGCTGGATCGTCCACGGCGACGAACGCCAGGGCATGGTGTCGCTGCCCGGAATCGTCGGCCACCAGAGCAGGCGGCTGCGGCAGTTCGTCTACCCGCTGCCCGCCGGCGCCTCGGTGGTGCTGCACTCCGACGGGCTGACCAGCCGCTGGAACGCGGCGACCATGCCGGGCCTCTTCGCCCGGTCGCCATCGGTCATCAGCGCGACCCTGCTGCGCGAGGCCGGCACCCGCAGAGACGACGCGTGCGTGGTGACGGTGAAGGCCGCGACATGACCCACCAGGAGCTGATCCGGATCGCCCTGGGCGACCACCAGGACGTGTTCGCCATCCGCCGGATCGGCCGCGAGATCGCCGAGCTGGTGGGGCTCAAAGGGCAGGATCAGATCAGGGTGGCCACCGCGCTGAGCGAGGTGGGCCGGGAGGCGTTCAGCGTGCACGCCGGCACCTCCGTCGTGTTCTCCGTGAGCGAGCACGAGCTGCTCATCACCGTGGACCACCCCTCGGGTGTGGACCTCGGCAGGTCCGAAGGCGTCAAACTGGCCGGGCGCCTGGTCGACGAGGTCGCCCTCGACCCCGCGGGCGGCCGGATCCGCATGATCAAAAGGCTGCCCTCGGGCGGCCGCGTGGCGGGCATGGACGACATGCGCGCCCGGCTCGGCCATCTGGCTCCGGCCTCCGTCCTGGACGAGCTCCGTGAGCACAACCGCGAACTCGCCGCGACCCTGGAGGAGGTCCTGCGGCTCAACGAGGAGCTGCAGGAGACCAACCACGGGGTCATGGCCCTGTACAGCCAGCTGTCGGCGGAGCTGGACGAGACCAACCGCGGCGTGGTGGCGCTGTATGCGGAACTGGACGACAAGTCGCGCCAGCTGCGCGAGTCGAGCGAAGCCAGCAAGCGCTTCTGGACGAGTGTCAGCCACGAGCTGCGCACCCCGCTGAACTCGATCATCGGGCTGGTCCGGCTCATGGCCGGCCCCGGCGGCGACCCGCTCACCGGGGAACAGCCGCACCAGGTGAGCCTCATCGAGTCCTCCGCGAGAACCCTGCTCAACCTGGTCGACGAGCTGCTGGACATGGCCAAGGCCGAGGCGGGCCGGCTGGAGCCCCGGCCCTCGGTCATCGACCTGATCGCCCTGGCCGAACAGCTCGCCATGACGCTGCGCCCCTCCGGAGAGGCCGAGGCGGTGACGCTCGACGTCGAGGTGGCCGACTCCGTCCAGGAGGTGCTCGTCGACGAGGTGCTGCTGAGCAGGGTGCTGCGCAACCTGGTGTCGAACGCGCTGAAGTTCACCGAGCGCGGCACCGTGAGACTGCTGGCCGACCTGGACGCCTCGACCAACGAGGTCGTCTTCACCGTCGCCGACACCGGCATCGGCATCGCCGCCGACAATCTGGAGAAGGTCTTCGAGGAGTTCTTCCAGGTCCCCGGCCCCATCCAGGTCACCGCCAAGGGCACCGGCCTCGGGCTGCCCTACGCGCGCAGGGTGGCGGAGGCGCTCGGCGGCACGCTGGAGCTGAGCAGCCGTCCCGGCCAGGGCACCACGGTGGTGCTGCGGCTGCCGCACCAGATGCAGCCGCCCGAGATGGGGCGGATGCTCATCGCCGACGACGACGCGGACTTCCGTGCCCTGGCCAGACGCCTGCTGAGCGGGGTCGCCGCGCACGTCGACGAGGCCCGCGACGGCACCGAGGCCCTGGCGCTCATGCGGGCCAACGCGCCCGACGTGGTCCTGGTCGACCTGCTGATGCCCCGCCTGGACGGCACCGCCCTGTTGCAGCACATGGCCGACGACGACCTGCTCCGAGACGTGCCCGTCGTGACGGTGACCAACAACGCCCAGCAGAGCTCCGCCTCCCACCCCGCGCTGTCCAAGCAGGGACTCCGCAGGGACAAGCTGCTCGCCGCCATCCACACCGCCATGGGTAGAAGAACATGAACGAGACCCCCGCCACGGTGCTGGTCGTCGACGACACCCAGACCAAGCGCTACATCCTCTCCAGTTGGCTGCGCCGGGCCGGCCACCGGGTCCACGAGGCGGCGGGCGGGCAGGAGGCTTTGGAGAAGGTCGCCGAACTGCGGCCCGAGCTCGTCGTGCTGGACGTGCGGCTGCCCGACATCGACGGCTTCGAGGTCTGCGAGCGGATCAAGGCCGACCCGGCCACCGCCTCCATCCCGGTCATCCAGATATCGGGCAAGGCCGTGACGCCGGCCGACCGCACCGAGGGACTGGAGCGCGGCGCCGACGTCTACCTGTCGGAACCGGTCGAGCCCCAGGAGTTCACGGCCACGGTCGAGGCGACGCTGCGCTACTCGCGGGCGCGGCAGCGGGCCGAGCAGATGGCCGCCCGCCTGGCGCTCCTCGCCGAGGTGACCCGGAAGATCAACGAGGCCGAGACCTTCGACCACCTGCTGCAGGTGGCCGTCGTGGGCGCCGGCGAGATGCTCAGACGCCACACGGAGGTGCTGGCCCTCCCGCCGGACGGCAGAGTGCGCTGGTACGACGGCCGGGCGGGGGGCACGGCGGTGGCCAACGACGGCTCCCCGGACATGCTCGAGAGATTCGAGCGCATAGCACCGGACGACCAGGCGGGCGTCCGGGCCGTGGTCCTGGACCCCGGCGACTGGCCGCCGGGCATGCCCGGCGCCGACCCGGCCGCCCCGGCGTCCGGCGTGCTGTGCCGCAGCAAGAAGGGCCGGCCGTCGGTCTATCTGGGCACCCGCACCCACTCGCCCCTCGATCCCGACGAGGTCAACCTGCTCCAGCAGCTCGGGCAGGCCCTGGCCCTGGCCGTCGACGCCCTGCGCGTCTACACCGAAGAGCACACCATCGCGCTCACCCTGCAACGCAGCCTGCTGCCGTCCCGCCTTCCCGAGGTCCCGGGCATCGCCTTCGCCGTCCGCTACGAACCGGCCGCCGAGAACGTCCAGGTCGGCGGCGACTTCTACGAGATCCTGCCGCTGGGGGCGCGGCTGCTGGTCGCGATCGGCGACGTGGTCGGCCACTCCCTGTACGCGGCGACGGTGATGGCCCAGCTCCGGTACGCGCTGCACGCCTCGATCATCGGCACGGAGGACCTGAGCGAGATCATGGCTCTGCTCAACAAGGTCCTGCGCCGCTACCACCCCGGCATGACGGCCACCGTCTGCATGTTGATCATCGACCCCGCCACCGGCGAGGTCGAACTGGCCAACGCCGGGCACATTCCGCCGCTCCTGGTCGGCGAGGCCGCCCAGTACCACGGGTTCGGCAACCTCCTGCTCGGGGTGACCGACGAGGTCTACCGCGTCGACAAGCTGCACCTGGCCCCCGGGCACAGCATCGTGCTGTTCACCGACGGGCTCGTCGAGGAACGCACCATGCTGCTCGACGACGGCCTGGAGATCGTCAGGGGCATCTCCGAGACGATCGGCGACGACCTCAACGACTTCTGCGACCGCCTCACCCGCAGATTCGGCCCCCGCACCGACGACGTAGCCCTGGTAGCGGTCCGCCGCAACCCCTGACCCCGCCGCTCCCAAGGTCAGTTCAAGGATCCAGGAGGGGCCAGCCATTCCACTGGTTGTCCGGTGACCTTGGCGATGGTCTCGTAGTCACGGTCGTAGTGCAGGATGGTCAGACCATTGAGCTCCCCGGTCGCCGCCACCAGCAGATCAACAGGGCTGGCACACCGATGCTGGCCCAGTTCGATCATGAGTTCCTGCGTCTGGATGGCGCGCTCGTATACGCGGTCCGGTATGAAGACCCATCCGAACATCGCATGGAACAGGTCGCGCCATTCGCGACGCTCGCGTGGGCATCGCACGCCGAAGAACATCTCGATCTCGACGAGAGGGCAGAGGCTGATCAATCTCGCCTTGGTCTCTTCATGCCACTGGTCGCGGACGGCCTCATTGCGCATCATCCGCCAGAGGGCGCTCGAGTCGATCAGGTAGTGGGTAGCCACCGCGATACGCTCTCTTGTCGGACATCCAGTCCCATACGCCGGACTCCGCGATCTCCGCCAGCCTGTTCCAGGCGTGATCGAAGGCTTCGTCGGCGTCGGCAGTGGGAGGGGCGGAGTGAGAGATGCCGCCGTGTTCGACCGCTGCGCGCAGTGCGGCGTTGACTGTGTCCTTCTCGGTGGACGTCCGCAGGGCTTGTGCCGCTGCCGTCAAGACCTGATCGTCCACGTCGACCGTTATCTCGGACATAGCCCACCTCCGGTCCGCCACGCTCTGTCAGGAGTGTACTCGAGCGCACCGTGCTCTGTCGTTCACCTAACGTAGTCATCGTCATGTCAACGGATGGTAATGCTGAGAGCGGATGTCCGTTGCCCTTTCCCGTGGCTTGTGGATCGTCGGTCGTGGGCGGTTGTCGTCGGTGGGATGACGCATCGCGATATCGGTGACTTTCCGTATGCGTCCACGGAGTCGCTCTTTCCCGCCCCAGGCTTGGAGCGCTGCCTTTACTCTTGGTGGCGAATCGACTACGCAACGGCTTCAGAGTCGCTCTGAGGTCGGTGAGTCAGGTCTGGCCAGGTGTCGCGAGGGGACCTCATGACCAAGATGATCGACATCGATCCCGAGGAGTCGCCTCGGGCGCGGTTCGCCTACGAGCTGCGCCGCCACCGGCTGGCGGCGCGGCTCACCCAGAAGCAGCTGGCACGGCGCATCGGCTTCTCCACCAGCGCCGTCGCCATGGTCGAAACGTGCAAGTTCCGGCCCTCGGAGCACTTCGCCGGGCTGTGCGACCAGGTCTTCGGGCTGGAGGGTGATCTGGGCCGCCTCTACCTGGAGGTCTGGCCGCCCCCGCCTCCCGTCCCCGCCCACTTCCGCGACTGGGCGATAGAGGAGCAGAGGGCCACCGCACTCCGCTTCTGGGCCCCGCTTCTCATCCCGGGCATGCTGCAGACCGAGGCGTTCGCCCGCCGCATCTTCGAGCGGGAGCCCGGCCTGACCTGTGAGCAGATGGAGGAGCGGTTCGCCGGGCGCATGCAGAGAAGGTCGATCTTCTCCCGGACCGATCCGCCGACCGTCATGTGCCTGATCGACGAGGGCGTTCTGCATAGGCCCGTCGGCGGCGCCGAGGTGATGCGTGAACAGCTCGAACACCTGCTGGAGATGGCGACCAGGCCCAAGGTGACCATTCAGATCGTCCCCTACGGCGCGGAGGCCCTGTCGGGCCTGATCGGCGCGTACGCCATTGCCGAAATGCGCGGTAACGCGTATACGGTTCGAGTGGAGTCCCAACCGCGAGGGCGGACGATAACCGACAGAGACACCATCACCGAAATCATCGACCGCTATGACGCCGTCCGGGCGGACGCCTACCCGCAACACCTGTCCTGCAAGATCATCAAGGAAGCGGTGACGGAGAAATGGACCTGAGCGGTGCGCGCTGGCGTAAGTCGAGCTGGTCGGGTGGGGACGGCGGCGAGTGCGTCGAGGTGGCGACCAATGTCGCCGGGGCGGTTCTCGTGCGCGACTCCAAAAACGTGCGCGGGCCTGTTGTCGTGTGTGCGGACGACGGGTGGGCGGCGTTTCTCCAAGGCGTCAAGGCGGGCCGGTTCGCTGTCTGACGACACATGAAGTGACCGAGCCCCCGGCGCGTCTGCTCGGGGGCTCCTGAGTGGTGAGATGCCGGGATCCGGCGCACGCCCCGGTGTGGTGCCCGTCCGGCTAGCGTCTGGTGAAGCGGTGGACGGAGGTGCCGGGTTTGCCGTTGTCCTCGGAGGCCGGGATGTCGGCGAGCACGCGGGCGGTCCTGCCCTTCAGGTCGGCGACGATGATCTGCTGGGGGTTCTTCGAGGTGTCCTGGTACATCACGTAGGCGTCGTTGAACCACCCGATGGTGAGGAACGACTTCCCCACGGAGAACGAGGAGCGGCGGCGGCCCGTCGCGGTGTCCCAGACGCACATGCTGCCGTAGACGTCGGGGCAGGTGGTGACGAACGACTTGCCGGCGGGGGAGATGGCGTTCTCGGTGGCGTAGGCCTCGCCCACGTCCGGGATGGTGCGAACGGTTCTGCCGCGCAGGTCGTAGAAGCGCAGGCCGGCGCTCGGGCCCCGCCCGTAGCGCAGTGCGACGGTCCTCTCGCCCGGGGCCCACATGACCGGCGCCCCGTCCGCGCCCTCCGCGTCGAGAGTGGCCGGTGTCACCGCGGTCGTGGCGACGTCCACGACGGCGAACCCGACCGGCTTCCTGACCCCGGACGAATTGTCGTAGGTGGTCAGCAGCAGCCTGCGGCTGTCGGAGGACCACTGAGGGTTGTAGTTCTGCAGCCGCTTGTCGGTCAGCCGGACGACGAACTCCCGCCCGCTCGCCCGCTCCACCAGCCGGACGAAGTCGTACGGCTGGGGTGTCTGGTCCTTCAGCCAGGGCAGCATGGCCGTCCACCTGCCGTCGGGCGACATCGCGGGTTCGAGCAGGGGGCCGGTGGCCGTGAAGCGGCCCGAGACGGGGTCACGCTCGTAGCTCTGCGTCGACTGACCCCCGATGTACATGAAGGAGGACATCCGGACCGGGTCGGCGGGGTTCTCGTGCAGCGTGGTCTTCAGACCGGGCAGCCGCGTGGTCGAGGTTGCCGGGCCCGGTGCGGCGGTGACCTCCGCGACGGCCTTGACCGAGCCGGCGGACGGGCTCGCCGGGCCGCCTCCCTCCGCGTCGCCGGTCCGGCCGAGCAGGTACACGACGCCCCCCGACAGCAGCGCCAGCGCCACCGCGCCCGCCGCGAGCCGCACGACCCCCGGGCGCCCGGCGGAGGCCGCGCCCGGCACGGTGACGATCTCGCCGGGAGAGGCCGGGGCCGGCGTCTCGACGGGAGGGGATGGGGCGGAGGTCTCGCCGGGAGGGGACGGGGGCGGCGTCGCGCCGGCGGCGACGGCGGAGCCGGCGGAGAGCAGGTCGGTCCCGGCGGGCCGTTCCTGGGCGCCGAGCAGGCGCAGCAGGGCGTCGCGGGCGGCCGGGCGGCGCGCCGGGTCCTTGGACAGGCAGTCGGCGATCAGGTCGCCCAGGTCGCCCTGGAGGTCGCCGAGGTCGGGTTCGCGGTGCAGGATGCGGTTCACGACCGCCGGCAGCGAGTCCATCCCGAACGGCGGACGCCCGGTGGCCGCGAAGACCATCGTCGATCCCCACGCGAACAGGTCGGCGGGCGGCTCGACGAGCCCGCCCTCCAGTTGCTCGGGGGCCATGTACGGCGGCGTGCCGATCGCGCCGGAGCCGGTCGCCGAGGTGTCCAGCACGCGGGCGATGCCGAAGTCGATCACCCGCGGACCGTCGCGGCCCAGCAGCACGTTGCTCGGCTTGAAGTCGCGGTGCACCACCCCGGCCCGGTGGATCGCGGACAGCGCGGTGAGGGTGCCGACGGCCAGCCGGTGAAGGCGGGTGGTGCGCAGCGGGCCCTCGGCGTCGACGACCTGCTGGAGGGTGGGGCCCTCGATGTACTCGCTGACGATGTACGGGCGGCCGTCGGCGGTGCCGCTCTCCACGACCTGGGCCGTGCAGAACGGGGCCACCCGGCGCAGGATCTCGGTCTCGCGCAGGAACCGGTCCGGTGAACCCGGCCCTACGGTGTCCTGCCCCGCCGGGCCGGGCCGCAGCACCTTGATCGCCACGGACTCGCCGGCGGGGGTCCTGGCGAGGAACACCGAGCCCTGGCCGCCCTCACCGATGCGGCCGGTGACCTCGTAGTCGCCGACGCGGACCGGATCGCCGGGGCGCAGGGGGACCGTGGAGCTCATGCCCGCTACTTCCGGCCGAGGCGGAGCTGAACCGCCTTGGCGTCCTTCTTCGGGATCTCGGCCAGTGTGCGGGTGGTCTTGCCGTGGAAGTCGATGACGACGAGCTTCCTGTCGGCCTTGCGCTGGTCGTACAGGACCAGGTGGTGCTCGTCCCACCAGCCCTGGATGGACATCTCGGTCCAGGCCGGGATGGTGGCCGTGCGGTTGCCGGAGGCGAGGTTCCACACGCAGATGCTGGTGTCCTTCGTCGACTCCGACTCCGGGCAGTAGCTGTAGAAGGAGGCGCCGGAGGGGGAGAAGAGTCCCGCCCCGGGGATCTGGCTCACCCACGGCAGGGTGCGCACGACGTCGCCGTTCAGGTCGCGGAAGCGCAGTCCGAACCTCGGCTTGCCCTTGGTCTCGTAGCCGCCGACGACGTACGCGCCGTCCGGGCTCCAGTCGAAGTTGCCGAACCCGTCCCGCTGGTCGTCGGTCATCACGACGGTGGCCTTGCGGGTGGTGACGTCCACCACGACGAAGCCACCGGGGTACTGCTGCTCCTTCTTGTCGGTGAAGTGGTAGAAGGTGAGCAGGTAGCGCTTGCCGTCCCTGCTCCACACGCCGGCCAGCCCGCGCAGCGGCTGCTTGAGGGTGTCGACGACGAATCTCTCGCCGGTCCTGCGGTTGAGGAAGACGACGTTGTCGTAGTTCCCGGCCGCGAACTTCAGCATCGGGTTGATCGCGACCCAGGCGCCGTCCGGCGAGATGGTCGGATCGCCGAACTCGCCGTTCTCGGCGATCTTGCGGAAGGTGTCGGTGCCGGCGTCGCGGGCGTAGCTCCTCAGCACTTTGTCGTCGATGTTCTGGAGAAGGTAGGCGTTGACCTGGAGTGGGTCCGCCGGGTTCTCGTGCAGCTCGATCTTGGTGTCGGGGAGGGTCACGTCCTTGGTCGGCGGGGCCGGCGGGCTGGGCGAGGCCTGGATGACCGAGGCGGACGGCGCCGGCACGGGCGTCGGGGTGGCGCGCGCGACGGCGGTGACGGTCGTGCGCGGAACCAGCGCGTAGACCGCGCCGCCCGAGACGAGGGCGATGGCGACGGCGCCCGCGGCGAGCAGCAGGGCGCGGCGCCGGCGAGCGCCCCTTCCTGGGGGAGGGAGCGTCACGCGGGACGCCGGGTCGGGGGGCGGCGCCGAACGCAGGTCGCCCGGGGGCCACGGCGGCGTCGCGTCCGCCGCGTGCGGGGAGGACGCGCCGGGCGCCGCGGCGATCGATTCGGCCGTGGCGAGGATCTGCGAGTGGCCGACCAGGCGGAGGAGGGCCTCGCCGGAGGTGGGGCGGCGGACGGGATCCTTGGACAGGCACTGGCCCACCAGGCTGAGCAGGTCGCCGTCCAGGACGCTCAGGTCGGGCTCGTCCCGCAGGACCTTGTTGATCGTGGCGGACATGCTGCCGGCGTCGAACGGGTCGCGCCCGGAGGCGGCGAAGAGCATGGTCGCGGCCCAGGCGAACATGTCGGACGCGGCGCCGACGGCCGAGCCCTCCAGTTGTTCGGGAGTGAGGTAGGCCGGGCTGCCGACCGAGCGCGTCGTGCTGGAGACCCCGGCGTCCAGGGCCTCGGCGATGCCGAAGTCGATCACCCGGGGGCCGTCCGGGCCGAGTAGGACGCTGCTGGGGTCGAACTCGCGATGGGCGATGCCGGCCTGGTGGATGGCGACGAGCGCGGTCATGGTGCCGATGGCCAGCCGGTGCAGCGCCGGGCCGCGCAGCGGGCCGTCCTGCTCGACGGCCCGCCTGAGGGTGGGCCCGTCGATGTACTCGCTGACCACGTACGGCCGCTCGCCCGCCAGCCCGGTCTCGATGACCTGGGCCGTGCAGAAGGCCGACACCTGCCGCAGTTCCTCGACCTTCGCGAGGAACCGGTCGGCGCCGGTCAGGCCGGCGTGCAGCAGCTTGAGCGCGACGTGCTCGTCATCCGGCCCCTTCGCCAGGTAGACCGTGCTCTTGCTCCCCTCGCCGAGCCGGCCGAGGACCTGGTAGCCGCCTAAATCGGGTGGATCATCCGTGAGGAGGGGCGAAGCCTCCGGCATGTCGGGATTCTCCTTAGGGAAAGTCCATCGGTAGATCGTCAATTATGCGGATGAAAAGCGATGGTGGGGGAGTGCTCATCACTTTTGCCGGACTTTGACCAGACTCTCACGCCTGGGTGCCCTGCGGGAGCGCCTGGCGGCGACGGGGAGCGGGCGGGCGGCGAGGCCCGATGTGGCACGCCGTCCGGGCCGGTGCCCGGCTTTCCGGAGTGCATCAAAGGTGTGTACGGAATCGACCGGCTTAGCGGGTTGGGCGTTCTTTCTGGGTACTTCGGGATAAAGTCGACTCGAAAGGAAGATCATGGCTAGATGCGAAGTATGCGGTAATGATTATGAGATGAGCTTCGAAGTGCATGCCAAGGGCGGCGTGCACACCTATGACTGCTTCGAGTGCGCCATCCAGGGCATGGCGCCCGTGTGCGAGCACTGCGGGTGCCGCATCATCGGCCACGGTGTCGAGGCCAGCGGCCACTGGTACTGCTGCGCCCACTGCGCCCGCGAGAAGGGCATCTCCGAGCTGGTCGACCACGTTGGGGCCGTCTCCCGCTGACCACCGGCCCGTGGCCCGGCCCCCTGTGTCACCAGAGGGCCGGCGCCGAGGTCACAGCGAGCCGGCGGCCCGCAGGGCGCCCGTCAGGTCGTTGACCTTGGTGTCACGGACGCCGACCGGGGCCAGCCTCAGCCCTCGCTCGATCGTGGCGATGATGGAAGTGGTGTCGTAGACCGTGTGGTCCACGCCCGAGTGCCGCAGCGACCCGCCGACGATCAGCGCGGGGATGCGGGTGCCGGGCCCGAACCGGTCGGATGCGCCGCGGGTGCGGCCGTCCCTGCCGGGCGGCGCGACGTGGTCCCACTGGCCGCCGAACTCGTCGTAGGTGACGACCACCAGGGTGTCCTTGGCCTGTGGCCCGCTCTGGACGGTCTTGAGCAGGTCCACCAGGTGGTCGCTGCCGTTCGGCTCGCTGGCGTAGCCCGGGTGCTCGTTCTCGGCGCCGTAGGGCTTGACGAAGCTGACCGCCGGGAGCGTCCCCTCCTCGGCCGCCTCGACGAACGCCGTCTCGTCCTTCAGGTGCGCGCGGCCGGGCTGCCCGGGCGCGTACGCCGCGAAGTAGTTGAACGGCTGGTGGTGGTACTGGAACAGCGGGCCCGGGTGCCCGGCCTCCGCGTCGTCCCAGCCGCCGGAGTACCAGGCCCAGCTGACGCCCTTGCCGCTGAGCCGGTCGCCGATGTTGGGGTACTCGGCGTCGTCGATGAGCGGAAGCCGCGCCCCGCCGCCGTGCGGCGCGCTCGCCGGCTGGATGGTGTTGACCGCGTAGTCGCCGCAGGCGAACGCCGGGTTGGCCGTGGGCCCGCACGCCTGTGTGAGCTGGGCGTCCTTGACCGCCGTCGCCGGCTTGTACAGCGGGTAGCCGGCGTTGGGGAACCCCGCGGCGTCGAGCACCGAGTGCAGCCCCTCGTTCGGCCCGCCCGGGCCCGCGCTGGTGTCGACGGGCGCGCGGCCGGCGATCAGCCACTGGTGGTTGAGGAACGAGCCGCCGAAGGCGCCCTGGAAGAAGCGGTCGGCGATCACGTACTTGGGCGCGCCGGCCGAGTGGAGGTACTTCCAGATGGGCAGCTCACGGGTGTCGTAGACGCCCATGGTGAGGCCGATGGCGTCGCTGCCGGTCACGTAGCGGTCCTGCCGGCCGTGGTCGATCTGGTACTGCTCCTGGTAGAAGCGGTGCACCAGGTCGCGCGTGCAGCCTCCGGGCTCGGCGCCGTCGGCGTCCTCCGGCACGCCGTTGGGAGCCGACACGCCCGGCGCCGGACAGGTCCTGTCCTCGGGCCCGATGTAGTCGTCGATGGTGAACGGCCGGTTGGCGAAGTGGCTGGCCGCCACGCCGTGCGCGGCGTCCTGGCAGGTGTCCGCCAGTGGAGGGGTGGCGAGGTTGACGTCGTTCTGGGCCAGGCAGCGGTAGGGAGTGCCGTCCTGGGCGACCTGCCTGACCCGGACGGCGTCCCGGCCGAGGCCGTCCACGCGCTGCCCGCCGACCGTGCCCCAGTCGCCGTACAGGTTGTCGAAGCTGTGGTTCTCCTCGTAGATGACGACCAGGTGGCGGTAACCGCCGATCACGTGCGGCTCCGGGCGGCCGTGGCCGCCGTCGGCCACGGCCGCGCAGGCCGGCAGCGACAGGGCGCCCAGCAACCCGCAGGCGGCGACGGCCGTCAGAGGTCTTCTTCTCGCTCGCATCCGCACATCATCACCCCTTGACCGCGCCGATGATGACTCCCTTTGTGAAATGGCGTTGCACGAACGGGTAGACGAACAGCACGGGGATCAGCGCGACCGTGACGATCGACATCTGGATGGCCAGGCTCGGCGGCAGGGGATGGCCGGCGATGGTGTCGCTGGTCTGGCCGACGATCAGCGACTGCCCCTGCAGGACGTACTGCCGCAGGACGACCTGCAGCGGCCACTTGCTCGCGTCGTTGAGGTACAGCACGGCGTTGAAGAAGGAGTTCCAGTAGCCGACCGCGTAGAACAGGCCGATGACCGCGATGACGCCCTTGGAGACCGGCAGCACGATGCGCCACAGGATGCGGAACTCGCCGGCGCCGTCCACGCGCGCGCTGTCGGTCATCTCGCCGGGGATGTTCATGAAGAACGCGCGCATCACGACCAGGTTGAACGCGCTCACGGCCCCGGGCAGGATCAGCGACCAGTAGCTGTCGATCAGCCCGAGCGAACTGACCAGCAGATAGTTCGGGATCATCCCCGGTCCGAACAGGAACGTCAGCAGGATCATGAACAGCAGCGGGCGGTGGAACAGCGAGCCGGGCCGCGACAGCCCGTAGGCCGCCAGCACGGTCACCGACAGGCTGATCGCCGTGCCGACGGCGGTGACGGCCAGGCTGACCACGACGGCGCGGGTGACCACTCCGCCGGAGAACAGCTCGCCGTAGGCGGCGAACGACAGCTCGCCGGGCACCCACACCAGCCCGCCGGCCCGGGTGACGGTCTCCTGGGTGGACAGGCTGGTGAGCACCACCATGTAGACCGGGAAGACGACGCAGGCCGCGATCAGCGTGAGCGTCAGGTTCTTGGCCAGCCGTCCGGCGAGGCGCGGCGCCTCGTCCCAGGCCGGGCGCGAAGTCGTGGTCGTCATGATCGTTTGTAGATCCCCTGCTCGCCGAATCGGTGGGCCACCTTGTTGGCCACCAGGATGAGCAGCAGCCCGACCAGGCCCTTGACCAGGCCCGCCGCCGCTCCGTAGCTCCACTCGCCGGTGGTCAGCGTGCGCCAGTACACGAAGGTGTCCAAGACCTCGGCCGCCTCCCTGCCGACCGCGTCACGCTGGAGGAAGAACTGCTCGAACCCCACGTTGAGCGCCTCGCCGAGGCGCAGGATCAGCAGCAGGATGATCACCGGGCGCAGGCCGGGCAGCGTGATGTGCCACATCCGCTTCCAGCGGCTCGCGCCGTCCACCGCCGCCGCCTCGTACAGGTTCTGGTCGATGGCGGCGAGCGCGGCCAGGAAGATGATCGTTCCCCATCCCGCGTCCTTCCAGACGGTCTCCGCGGTGACCAGCAGCAGGAAGGTGTCGGGGTTGGTCATCAGCTCGACGCCCTTGTGCCCGTGGTCGCGCAAGATCTGCGAGATCAGCCCGGCCCCGCCGAACATCTGCTGGAACAGCGTCACGACCAGCACCCAGGAGAAGAAGTGCGGCATGTAGACGATGCCCTGGATGAGCAACCGCAGGCGGGGCCGCACGACGCTGTCGAGCAGGATGGCCAGCGCGATGGGCACGGGGAAGTAGAAGACGAGCTGGAACGCGGTGATGCTCAGCGTGTTCAGCGTCGCGTCCCAGAAGCTCTGGTCGGCCAGCAGCCACTGGAAGTTGCTGAACCCGACGAACGGGCTGTCCTTGAAGCCGACGTAGGGCGAGTAGTCCTGGAAGGCGATGACGTTGCCGAGCAGCGGCACGTAGTGGAAGACCAGCAGCAGTCCGGCCGCCGGGAACGTCATCAGCAGCAGCGGCCAGTCCCGCCGGAGGCGGCTCGGCAACGGCCTGCGGGCGGGATCGGCGCCGCCGCCGCCCGGTTTCCTGCCGTTCCGGCTTGCTTTGGAGGCGGTGTTGCGGACATTGTTAGTGGTGCCGGTTCCGGCGGGTGAGGTCAGGTCACCCGCCGGGCCGGTCTCCGTGGCCTTTCTCAGCACTCCGGCCGCCTTCGCCCGCCCGGCCGGGGCCGGCCCGTTCGGACGTCGCGCACGGTCGTCGCGCTCGCCATGCTTGTCGGGCGGCTACGCACGGCCGTTGTCCCGCAGGACCTTCATGTAGAACTCGCGCGCCTCGTCCCCGCCGTCGCGCCGCCACTCGGCGACGATCTGCTTGACGTCGCTCACCGGCCGGCGTCCGCGCATGATGTCGGTGAACTTGTCCTCGGTGGGGATCTGCAGGCCCGCCATCCGGGACGGCCGCTGGTCCCGGATGCCGTCGAGCGGGGTCTTCTCGATGTACTTGAACGACGCGTTCTGCCATCCGACGCTGCCCCGGACGGCGTCGGGGAAGGCCACGTAGTCGGCGGCGATCGGCCTGCCGCCGAGGAAGACGTAGGTCGGCTGCGCCTCCTTGCGCCCGAGGTCGGTGAACTGGGGCACGCCCTTGTCGTCCCGGGTGAAGTGCTTGCCCTCCACGCCGTAGGTCGCCAGTTCGTACTCCTTGGTGCCGAACGGGGCGGCGCACCAGTTGAGGATCGACAGCAGTTCGGCGATCTTGTCCTTGCCCAGGCCCTTCTTCACGAACGTGAAGATCCCCGCCGGCTTGTTGTGGTACATGATCGGCGTGCTGCCGTCATGGGAGAACAGCGGCATCGCCTCGATGGCGAACTTCGGGTTCTTGCCGCGGTGCTGCTGCAGCAGTTCGTGCCAGGCGCCGAGGCCGTCGCGGTAGATGACGATCTGGCCGGAGGCGAACAGGTCCTTCTCGTTGGCGCCGCGGTTGGCGCTGACCACGTTCGGGTGGATGAGCTCCTCCTGGAAGAGCTTGCGCATGAAGGCGACGCACGCCTCCCACTCGGGCGTCTCGTACTTGTAGACGAGCTTGCCGCCCTCCAGCCGCCACTCCTGCGGGACCTTGAAGACGGGCCACACCATCTCGTGGATGTCGCCGAACGCCCAGCGCTTGCCCTTGGGATCGGTGATCGCCTTGCCCAGGTCGAACAGCTCGTCGGCGGTCGTGGGCATCTTCCAGTCGGAGTGCTGGTCGAAGATGTCCTTGCGGTAGAGCAGGGCGAGGGGGAACGGGTCGGTCGGGAAGGGCACCGCCATGAGCTTGCCGTTGAAGACCGAGAAGCCCCACGCGGGGCTGGGCAGGTTGGCCAGCATCGGGTAGGCCTTGACCTTGTCGCCCTGCAGGTAGGGGGTGAGGTCCTCGAACGCCTGGTCGACGGCCCGGTTGAAGTCGGCCATCTTCTCGATCTCCCACTGCGGGATGACCATGAGGTCGGGGATGTCGCCGCCCGCGAGCCGGGCCGTCACCTTGTCGACGTAGGTGATCCCGTCGGCGATCTGGAAGTCGATGGTCGCGCCGATGTCGGCGTTGCACGCCTGGAAGTAGGCGTTCTCCGACAGTCCGGGCGGGGGAGGGCCCCACAGCGGCGTCATCGCCTTGTAGGAGCCGCCCTTGCCGGCCGTGCCGGAAACGGCGTCGGCCAGGGTGGCGGGGTAGTTCAGGAAGCCGCCGCCGACGTCGGGCACGCCGAGCAGGTTGGAGACGGTGCCGGGGACGTCCGGCTTCACGCCCTGGAAGGGCACGTAGGACGGGGTGAGCGACTTCAGCTTGTCGGCCGCGGCCGCGGTGGCGCCACCGCTGCCGGGCCTGCGCCCGGAGGGGGTGGAGCAGCCGGCCACGAGGCCGCCTCCGGCGAGCGAGGCCGCGCCGAGGCCGACCAGGCCGAGGAACCCCCGGCGGCTGGGATGGGTGACGGCGCTCGCGCCGTCAGTGGGAGATGTCATCGGAGGCTCCCTTCGCGGGGGTGTGCGGCGCTTCGTACGGGGGGTGTCAACGGCGCTCCTTCAGGTCGGGCCAGGTGTGTGAAGGGTCGAGGGTGTCGGGAGGGGCGGGCCCCGGGGTAGAGTTAGTTCGTCTGATGACCAAACAAATTAGTCCAGGGGCCCGGGCGCCACAAGGGACGGCCCGGCCGTTCCCCCGGGCGGCCGGTCACGGATTGGTGACAGCGGCCGTCGAGGGAGCGCGGCGAGGGAGCACAGGGGCGAGGTATGACCAGCGGCTCGACGATGCGGCATGATGGGCCCACCGGGGCTCAGCGGGAACGGGGCTGATTTTGATCAATACGCACACCGGGCCTCAGCCGGCGGACTTCGCCGACGTCAGGGCCACCAACCTCGCGGTCGTGCTGCGGTTCGTACGGGAGAACGCGCCCTGCTCCCGGGCCGACATCGCGGCCTCCACCGGGCTCAACAAGGCCACGGTGTCCAGCCTGGTCGCCGACCTCATCGACCGGCGGCTGCTGCGCGAGACCGGCCTCACCGAGAACCGCGTCGGCAGGCCGGCCACCATGCTCGTGCTGGACGGCTCCCCCTACGCCGCCATCGGCATCGAGGTGAACGTCGACTACCTGACCGCCGTCGCCGTCGACCTGGCGGGCACCGAGCTGCTGTCGTGGCGCCGGTCCTTCCCCGGCGCGACCGCCACCCCGAACCAGGCGGTCGCCGCGGTCGCCGCCCTGGCCCGGCGGGTGCTCGGCCGCATGGGCAAGGAGGCCCGCCAGGTGCTCGGCCTGACGGTCGCGGTGCCGGGCCTGGTCGACGTGGGCGGCTCGGTGCGCATCGCGCCCAACCTGGGCTGGCATGACGTCGACCTGGCCGGCGACCTTGCCAAGGCCCTGCGCGACCCGGGCTTCCCCGTGCTGGTGGACAACGACGCCAACCTCGCCGCGCTCGCGGAGCACCGCTTCGGCCCGCACGGCGGGGCGGCGGATCTGGTCTACCTCACCGGCGCGGTCGGCGTTGGCGCGGGCGTCATCATGGACGGCCGGCTGCGCCGCGGCGGCCAGGGCTTCACCGGCGAGATCGGCCACATCCAGATCGACCCCTCGGGCGCCGAGTGCCGCTGCGGGCGCCGCGGCTGCCTGGAGGCCGTCGCCGGCATGACGGCCGTGCTCCATCGCACCGCCCCCGACGCCGCGCCCGCCGAGCTGGAGCCCGAGATCGAGGAGGTCGTGCGGCTCGCCCGCGGAGGCGACCCGCTCATGCTGGACACCCTGGCCACCATCGGCGGCGAGCTGGGCAAGGGCGTGGCGATCATCGCCAACGTGCTCAACCCCGAGGTGGTCGTCCTCGGCGGCTACTACATCGCCCTCGCGCCGTGGGTGCTGCCCGCCGCGCGCGAGGAGTTCGCCCGCCGCAGTTTCGCCCCGGAGGCCGGCGGCACCCGCCTGGTCGCCTCCACCCTCGGCTACGGGGCGGCGGCCCTCGGGGCGGCCGCCCGCCTGCTGGACTCGGTCGACTCCGGCCGCCTGCCCGCCCAGGGCTGACTCGCGACGGACTCTTGACGGACTCTTGACCCAAAGGCCGCGAAGCGGCACTCTTCAGGAGAACCCCGGATGTAACGCTGCTGAAATCTTCGTGCACTCCGTCGAAGCGCTTCGATACGCCTGGACGTCCCGGCCGCGTCGAAGCGCTTCGACCACCAGAGACGCTCGGCGTCGAAGCGCTTCGAAACGCACCTCGGTGAGCGAAGGACGGTCCCAGATGAACGAACCGGTGTCAGGCACCTTCCGCGATCCCGCCCTGCCGGTCGAGGCGCGCGTCGCCGACCTGCTCGCCAGGCTCACGCTGGAGGAGAAGATCGGCCTGCTGCACCAGTACCAGGCGGCCGTGCCCCGGCTCGGCGTCGGGGCCTTCCGCACCGGCACCGAGGCCCTGCACGGGCTCGCCTGGCTCGGCCCGGCGACCGTCTTCCCGCAGGCCATCGGACTGGCCAGCACCTGGGACCCCGACCTGGTGCGCCAGGTGGGCGCGGCCACCGGCGAGGAGGTGGTGGCGATGCACCACAAGGACCCCGCCGGCGCGGGCCTCAACGTCTGGGCGCCCGTCGTCAACCCGCTGCGCGACCCCCGCTGGGGCCGCAACGAGGAGGGCTACTCCGAGGACCCATGGCTGACCGGCGTCATGGGGACCGCCTACTCCCGGGGCCTGCGCGGCGACCATCCGACGCTCAGGACCGCCCCCACGCTCAAGCACTTCCTGGCCTACAACAACGAGACCGACCGCTGCGTCACCTCCAGCAACCTGCCGCCCCGCGTGCTGCGCGAGTACGAGCTGCGGGCCTTCCGCCCCGCGATCGAGGCCGGTGCCGCCGTCTCGCTGATGCCCTCCTACAACCTGGTCAACGGCCGCCCGGCCATGCTCAGCCCGCTGATCAACGAGGTCGTGCGCGCCTGGACCGGCGACGACCTGCTGGTGGTCAGCGACGCCTACGCCCCCGGCAACCTCGCCGGCCTGCAGGGCTACCACGACGACCTGCCGCAGGCCTACGCGGCGGCGATCAAGGCCGGCACCGACAGCTTCACCCAGGACGACGACCGGCCCGCCGCCACCCTCGGCCACATCACCGAGGCGCTGGAGCGCGGGCTGCTCGCCGAGGACGACGTGGACGCCGCCGTCCGCCGCGCGCTGGCCGTCCGCCTCCGCCTCGGCGAGTTCGACCCCGCCACCCCCTACGACGGCATCACCGAGGACACCGAGGACATCGTCAACAGCGCCGGGCACCAGGCCCTCGCCCGGCGGGCCGCCACGCAGTCCATCGTCCTGCTGAAGAACGACGGCCTGCTGCCCCTGCGCGCCCCCGAGCGCGTCGCGGTCATCGGGCCGCTCGCCGACACGCTCATGGAGGACTGGTACAGCGGCACGCTGCCCTACGCCGTCACCGCCCGCGCCGGGCTCGCCGAACGGTGCGTCACCGCCTTCGCCGAGGGCGTCGACCGGGTCGCGCTCAACGCGGCGGGAGGCCACGTCACGGCCGCCGAGCACTTCGCCGGCGGCCCGCTCGCCGTCTCCCAGACGGGCGAGGCCCGCGCCACCTGGTTCGACCTGTTCGACTGGGGCGGCGGCGCCTACGCGCTGCGGACCTGCGCCAACGGCAGGTACGTGTCGGTCGGCGACGACGGCGTGCTCGTCAACGACCAGCCAGGACCGAGCGGCTGGGAGGTGCGCCAGACCTTCCGGCTGGACGAGCGTCCCCGCGGCACCGTGGCGCTGCGCCACATCTCCACCGGCCGCCACGTCGGGCTGGCGCCCGACGGCGTCCTGCGGCTCACCGACGACCCCGACACGGCCGCCGTGCTCACCCTGGAAATGGTCGAGAGCGGCGCCCAGGCCGCCGCCGAGCTGGCCGCCACCGCCGACGTCGCCGTCGTGGTGCTCGGCGACCATCCGCTGGTCAACGGCCGCGAGACCGAGGACCGCGCCGACCTCGCCCTGCCGCCCGCGCAGGAGGCGCTGCTGCGCGCCGTCCACGCCGCCAACCCCCGCACGGTGCTGGTCGTCAGCAGCGGCTGTCCCTTCGCGGTCACCTGGGCGGAGGAGAACGTGCCGGCCGTCCTGTGGTCCGCCCACGGCGGCCAGGAGTACGGCAACGCCCTGGCCGACGTGCTGTTCGGCGACGAGGACCCCGGCGGCAGGCTCACCCAGACGTGGTACAGGTCGGCCCGGGAGCTGCCCGACCTGTTCGACTACGACATCATCGCCACCGACTCGACGTACCTGTACTACCGGGGCACGCCGCTGTACCCGTTCGGCCACGGCCTCGGCTACACCCGGTTCGTCTACTCCGACCTGCGCCTGTCCTCGGCCGCCCTCGCGCCGGACGACGTGCTGCACGTGCGGGTGACCGTCACCAACGTCGGGCTGCGCCCCGGCACCGAGGTCGTGCAGCTCTACACCCGCCAGCGGCGCTCGCGCGTCAAGCAGCCGCTGCGCCAGCTACGCGGCTTCGAGCGGGTGCGGCTCGCGCCCGGGGAGAGCCGCACCCTCACCCTGTCCGTCGACGTCGCCGACCTGGCGTTCTGGGACGTCACACGGGGGAGGTTCGTGGTCGAGGAGGCCCCGCACAAGGTCCAGGTGGGCGCGTCGGCGCGCGACATCCGGCTGTGCGCGCACTTCACGGTGGCCGGCGAGAGCATCCCCGCCCGCGACCCCTACGCCCGCCCCCTGGACGCGGCCGACAACGACGAGTACGACGGAGTCGTGCTGTGCGACGCCGCCCGCTCCGGCGGCGACGCGGTCCGGGGCACCGACCCCGGCGGGTGGATCGCCTTCCGGGAGGTCGACTTCGCCGGCGGCGCCGCCGACTGCCTGCTGGCCGTCTCCAGCACCGAGGGCGGCGTGCTGACGCTGCGGCTGGACGACCCGCTGTACGGCGAGGTCATCGGCGCGGTGTCGGTGGCGCCGTCGCGGGACAGGTACGACCTGGCCACGGTCACCTGTCCCCTCGCCGGGGCGGCGGGAGTGCATGATCTCTATGTCGTGTTCGAGAACGAGGGGGTCACGGTGAGCGAGCTCCGCTTCACCCGGCAGGCCACGGGGAGCGCTCGTTGAGAACGGTCACCATCGCCGACGTCGCCAAGCACGCCGGCGTCGCCGTGAGCACCGTCTCGTACGTGCTCAGCGGCAAGCGCGCGATCTCGGCGACGACGAGCCAGCGCGTCATGCGCAGCGTCCGCGCGCTCGGCTACCACCCAAACGCGGGCGCCAGGGCGCTGGCCAGCAAGCGGTCCAACGTCATCGCCCTGGTGCTGCCGCTGCGCGCCGGCATGCACCTGCCCGTCCTGATGCAGTTCGCCACCTCGGTCGTCACCACCGCCCGGCAGTTCGACCACGACGTGCTGCTGATGACCGCCGACGAGGGGCCCGACGGGCTGCGGCGGGTCGCCGCCAGCGCGCTGGTGGACGGCCTGGTGCTGATGGACGTGGAGATCCACGACCCCCGGGTGCCGCTGCTGCGCGAGCTGGAGGAGCCGAGCGTGCTCATCGGCTTCCCGGCCGACGCCTCCGGGCTGACCTGCGTGGACCTGGACTTCGCACAGGCGGGGGCGATCTGCGCCGAGCACCTGGCCTCCCTCGGCCACCGCGAGATCGCGCTGCTGGGCGCGCCGAACGTCGTCTACCAGCGCGGCACCGGCTACGCCGAGCGCACCATGGAG
The DNA here is from genome assembly GCF_042665155.1 of Sphaerisporangium rhizosphaerae. Lineage (NCBI taxonomy): Bacteria > Bacillati > Actinomycetota > Actinomycetes > Streptosporangiales > Streptosporangiaceae > Sphaerisporangium > Sphaerisporangium rhizosphaerae. The sequence goes on from NZ_JBHTCG010000021.1 coordinate 119,118, forward strand.
GGCTTCGCCGAGGCCGGGCGCGAGCACGGCGCGACGGCGATCGCCCGGCCGTGCGAAGAGAGCTTCGACGAGGTGTGCGCGGCCGTGAAGGCCCTGCTGGAGGAGCATCCCGGGCTCTCGGGCATCGTGGTGCACAACGAGGCCGCGGTCGGCCACGTGCTGGGCGCGCTGCGAGTGCTCGGCCGGCGGGTGCCCGAGGAGGTCTCGGTCGTCGCCATCTGCCCCGACGACGTCGCAGAACGGGCCAGCCCGCCGCTCACCTCGGTGCTCATTCCCGCGGCCGATGTCGGCCACCAGGCCGTCCGCCTGCTCATGGCCAAGCTGGAGGGCGGCGCCGTCCCCGACGCCACCCTGCTGCCGCCCCGGCTCACCATCCGCCAGAGCACGACGGCCCCCGGTCCCGTCCCGCCCCTCGCCAACTCGGCGCCCGCACCGACGAAGGGCTGACCGGCGGTGCGCGCCGCCCGCGGCCCGCTCGGCGAGCACCGCGGCCCGGCGTGACGGCGGCGTCCGACCACCCCGCGCTCTGAACCGTGCCCAGGCCGCTCACCCGGTGGCGGCCTCCCGGGACGCGGCGGTGTGCTCGGCGGCCAGGGCGCAGGACAGCATGACCACCAGGGCGGTGAGCTGGGCGATGGAGGACCACAGGCCGAGCGGGATGGTGAGGGGCGCGACGGCCGCCGCCACCGTGCGCAGGGGGCGCGCGGGCAGGGCGAGCACCCGGCGGTACATCGTGTCGCCCGCCAGGTAGAGCGTCACGCCCGCCGCGAGGGCGATCGCCGGGCCGGCGTGCAGGTGGTCCAGCGGGTGGCCGATCGCGTTCTTCACCCCCGCCGCGACGCCGACGATGCCGAGCAGCATCGGGATGTGGGCGTAGAAGTAGGCGCCGAGGATGAGCCGGGTGCGGCGCACCGGCTCGGCCTGTACCAGCGCGTGCTCGGCGGCGGCGTCGTCCTCGCCGCCGAAGTAGCTCCACCACAGGCACGCCGCCAGGGCCAGCCCCAGCGCGGCGGCGGCCAGCAGGGCCGGGCTCACCTCGCCGTGGGCGCCGATGCCGATGGCCACCACCGACTCGCCGAGGGCCACGATCACCAGCAGCCCGTGCCGCTCGACGATGTGCGCCGGGTGCAGCGGGAAGCCCTTCTGCCCGATGAAGTACGGGCTGCCCCACAGCAGCACCATGGCCGCCGCCCACAGCAGGTAGACCAGGACGCCCTCGGCGAGGCCGGCCGCGAACAGCAGTGCGGTCGCCGCGAGATTGAACGGGATGACCCGGACGAACGAGGCGGTCGCCTGGAGGTACAGGCCCGCGTGGACCAGCACGATGATCAGGTAGCCGAGCGCGAAGGCCCACCCGCCGCCGTCGAAGGCCCGGGGGATGGCCAGGGCCATGATGAGGAATCCGGCCATGCCGAGCAGGATGAGCACCCGCCGGGCAGGGCGGGCGGGCGGCACGGTGTTGGTCAGCCAGGCGTACCCCGAGTACATCCACCAGATGACGCCGAAGACCAGCAGCACGCGCACCGCGCCCTCGACGGGACCGCCGTGCGCGGTCTGCGCGGGGGCCTGCGGGGCGAAGCCGTCGACGAGCAGCGTGGTGAGCTGCGTGACGGTGAAAACGAAGACCAGGTCGAAGAAGAGCTCCAGCGTGGAGACGCGCAGCTCCTGATGGGGGGAGGTGGGCTCGACACGTTCGGCGAACCAGCCGGGCAGGCGCATGCGCCCATCCTCGCCCCCATTCGCCCCTTATGACCGCAGAGTTCGCCCGAGGCTGATCATCCGCCCTGGAGGTTCGCGGTCACGCTAGTCGGTGTCGGAAGGGGTGGTGGTCTTCCTGCCGCCCGCGACCAGGCGGTCGGTTCTGGTGGAGGTGGACGGGGCGTCGGTGGTGATGTCCTCGGCGTCGTCGGAGGGCTTGGCCGGGCGGCGCGGCCGGGCCTTGCGGGGCGCGGTCACCTCGCCGGCGCCGCCGGCGTCGCGGGTGCCGCCGGTGTCGCCGGCGCCGGTACGGCCTTCGGGGAAGGTCACCGGGCCCTTGGCGCTCGCGTCCTTGACGGCCGGGCGCTGGACGGGGGCCTGCTTGGCGCCCCCCGCGTCGCCGCCCGTGCCGGACGCGGCGGGGGCCGGGGCGTCGCCGGAGGACGAGGCGGGGCGCGCGGTCTCGCGCCAGGAGGCGATGACGTGGTCGGCCTCGGCGTCGGCGGCCATCTCGTCGGCGGCCTCGGCCTCGCGCCTGCGGATCACGACCAGGTGGTCGACCGACAGGCGCCCGGCTCCGACGACCGCGAGGAGCACGGACGCCGAGCCGAGGGCGACGATGAGGTTGATGTCCCCGCCGGTCAGCGGCAGGCCGGTGTCCCCGCTGACCAGCACGAACACGGCCAGCGCCTCGGCGAAGAGTATGAGCCCGCAGGCCGGGACGGCCAGGCCCGCGACCAGGAGGGCTCCTCCGATGAGCTCGATGAGCATGGTGGTGGCGGCCCACAGCCCCGGCCCCGGGGCGTCCATCCGGGCGAACTGCTCACTGGTGGCGGTCAGCCCGAACTCCAGCTTGTGCCAGCCGTTGGCGAAGAAGATGCCGCCGACGCCCAGCCGGGCGGCCAGCGCGGCGAGATCCTGGAAGGTTCGTCTCACGGTAGCCATTCTCCTGGGGTCGGTCGGCGTTGCACAGACAATTGCCCTGTATCGCCCCCGACATGCGCGCCGGAGCGGCGCACGGACGGGCTGGACGGAACACGGAAGCGGGCGCGGGACGGTGCGCGGGACGGCGGGGCCGTGGGCCGGTCGCCGGGTCGCGGGCCGGCCGGGTCAGAGGGGGATGCGTTCGCGGTCGGGGCCGGGGACCGGGGAGCGAGAGGGACGGCGGGGGAGCAGGACCAGGGCGGTGATCGCGGTGACCGCCAGCAGGGCGACGCTCACCAGGATCGTGGAGTGCAGAGCGGTGACGAAGGCCGCGCGGGCGCCGTCCATGAGCGAGTCGCCCGCGGGCCCGCCCACCTCCCGGGCGACGTGCGCGGCCGAGGCCAGCGACTCCCTGGCCTGGCCCATGGCCGCCGGCGCGACCCCCGGCACGGCGGCCACGCCGGGCGCGTACACGATGGTGGTGACGGTGCCGAGGACGGCCACCCCGAGCCCGGCGCCGAGCTCGTAGGCGGTCTCCTCGATCGCCGCCGCGCCGCCGGCGCGTGACTCCGGCGCGGACGCCATGATCGTGTCGGAGGCGGCGAGCAGCGCGACCTCCACGCCGAAGCCGATGCCGGCGAAGCACACGCAGAGCATCACCGGGTGTTGTTCGGCCCCCCAGAGGAGGGTCGGCGCCAGGGCCAGCCCGGCGAGGGCCAGGCCGCCCGTCATGGTGGCCCGCAGGCCGAACCGCTGCAGCAGGTGGGCCGCGCACAGGCCGCCCGCGATGGCGGCGATCATGAGGGGGAGCATGCGGGCCCCCGCCCGCAGCGGGCTGTCGCCGAGCACGAGCTGGAGGTACTGCGCCAGCATCAGCTGGAGCCCGACCAGGGAGAAGACGGCCAGCAGCACGCACAGGACGCCGATGGCGAAGCCACGCTCGGAGAACAGCCCGATGTCCAGGAACGGCCGGGCCAGACGGCGCTGGCGCGCGGTGAACCAGACCAGCAGCCCGACGCCGGCGATCATGATGGCGACCGCCGGGGCCGTCCCGACCGTCCCGCCGTGCCCCAGCTCCTTCAGTCCGAAGGCGAGGAACAGCACGCCCAGTGTGGACAGCGCGGCGCTCGGCACGTCCCAGCCGTGACCGGGGTCGCCGCCTGCGCGGGGCAGGAGGCGCGCGGCCAGCGGCAGCGCCACCACCAGCAGCGGGACGTTGATCAGGAAGACCGCGCCCCACCAGAAGTGCTCGACCAGGACGCCTCCGACCAGCGGGCCGAGGGCGGCGCCCCCGGCGGCGACCGCGCTCCAGACGCCGAGGGCGATGGCCCGCTCGCGGCGGTCGGTGAACACCTGCCGGATGATCGAGAGCGTGGCGGGCATGATCATCGCGCCGCCGACGCCGAGCAGCGCCCGCGACAGGATCAGGGCGAGCGGGCCGCCCGAGAAGGCGGCCGCGAGCGACGCCACGCCGAAGACGACATAACCGGCCAGCACGAACCGCCGCTTGCCGTACCTGTCGCCGAGCGTTCCGAAGGTCACCAGCAGCGGGGCGACGACCAGCGAGTACACGTCGATGATCCACAGCAGCTCGACCGCGGACGGCTCCAGGGCTGCGGTCAGGGCGGGGACGGCGATGTGCAGGACCGTGGCGTCCACGGCGATCAACAGGAGGCTGAAACAGAGCAACGCGAGCACCGACCACCGGTTCGCCTGATGGTCTATGGTCGTGCCTCTGACGCGGCTCCCTGGCCGGGTGCCCAGAACGGTCATTGATCAGCCGAAAGGTTCTCGCCCGCAGAACATGCGAGGCAGCTTAGGCCATCTCGGTTGATAGTTCAGCGGGTTGTGACAATGGCCCTGACTCACCGCGTCCTGGCCCCCCGGGCGACGAACGATTGCGGTGAAACGGTGGCTATCGGACTATGCCGACCTTCGCGACATTCCGCCCTGGAGGTGCCCCTGGGGTTGGTGATCAAGGTGGGGCGGCGCCGACCTCTCTAGAGAGCTATAGGTATATGTCCGGCATCTAGGCAATCGGTGATCCGCAACGGACCATGACGGCGTGGGGAACGCCAGCGAGTCAGATCCCTTACCGGTGCCATCCCCGCGAGATCGCTCCGATCCCCGCGCCTGGTGCGTCGTCGCCGTCGCCCGGCTGGCGCGCGACCTGCCCGAGGGAGCGCTGGAGGCCGCCGGCGAGGCGGTCGCGCGCGACCCCGACGGCGAGTGGGGGCATCGGCTGGTGAGTCTCGCCCATGAACGCCTCGGCCGCGACTCCGAGGCGGTCGTAGCGGCTCAGGACGCCGTCCGGCTCGCACCCGGCTCCTGGGCCGCACGGCTACGGCTCGGCTCAGTGCTGCGCAGGCTCCCCGGCCGATGGCGCGACGCCTGGAGCCAGGCCCAGCACGCCGTGCGCTTCGCCCCCGAGCAACCCGACCCGCACGTGCTGATCGGCGACCTCGCCCTGCTGCGCGGCGACCACCGGCAGGCCGCCGCGGCCTACCACGCCGCGCTGCGGAGGGAGGAGGAGCACCCCGGGGCGCGGGTCAACCTCGGGCTCGCCCACCTGCGCTGGGGCCGCCCGCGCGACCACCACGACCCGGTGTGGAGCGTCGACCCCCGCGAGACCGGCCTGGCCCGCCGCGCCCTGGAGCTGTGGGCCAGGCAGGTGCGCCTGCTCCTGGCGCTCTGCCTCGCGGCCGTCGCCGTCCTCGCCTTCTGGTACGACCTGCGCGACCAGGCGCGCATCGGCGGCGCGGCGGTGCTGCTCGTCGCGGCCGCCCTCACCGTGCGGCGGGCCCGCCGGATCACGGTGTGGCGGTACGTGCCGGGCATGCTCGCCCGCGACCTGTGGCTGTGCGTCGCGGTGTCGGTGACGGTCCTCGCGGTCGCCGCGTACGCCGCCGCGCTGCTCACCCTGCCGGCGTGGACGCTCGCCGACGAGGTCGTCCCCCTGGTCGCGGCGGCCGGCGCGCCCGAGATGGTCCGCTGGGACGACGTCGTCGGCGGCTTCTGGGCGGGATTGTTCGGGTTGGTGCTGTTCAACGGGGTGGCGGTGACCAGCCTGCGCGCGTTCGCCGAGACCTGGCAGGGCCGGCCCGTGCGGGCGCTGGCCGAGTTCACCGCCGTCCCCCCCGAGCGCGTCGGCCGGCGCGACACCGACGTGACCCTGTGGATCATCGCCGCCCGCCTGTGGTTCCTGGTGGTCCTGCTCGCCCTGCTGCCCGCGGTGGCGGCCGAGCCGCGCGCGGCGCTCGCCGGGGCCTGCGTGCCGATCGCCATGCTGTACGTGCGCCGGCGCGGCGGCCTGCGCTCGCGCCTCAGGGAGATCCTGCGCGAGGACCGGGGACTGGCGGTGGCGCTCACGTTCCTGCTCGCGGCGTCCGCGGCCCTGGTCCTGGCGGGAGCCGTGCCCGTCCTGGGCCTGCGGCCATCGGCCGGGGCGTGGGCGTGGTGGTCGGTCGCCGCGGCGCTGGTCGTGGTGGTGCTCGCCTTCGCGGCGCGGGCCGCGCGGGCGTGGTGGCGGGGGTCGGCGGGGCCGTGGCGGGCCTCGCTGATCCTGTGCGAGGGCTGCGGTCCCCGCCTGCCCGGGGACGCGGGCCCGTCGGTCGCGCTGAGCCCGGAGGTGCGGCGGGCGTTCACCTACTCCCGCGGCGTCGTGCTGTCCTACACCGACGCGGGCGGCCCCCGCACCCTCGCCGTCGGGGCGGTCACCTCGGTCACCCGGTCGGGGGAACTGCGCCTGATCGCCGCCGAGGACGCCTGGGCCGCGGCCGAGCGCGACCCGCGGGTGGCGGTCTTCGTGGCCGATCCGATCGGGCGGCGGTTCTGGACCGAGGTGCGCGGCATCGCCCTGGCCGACCCCGCCGAGAACGTGCTCCGGGTGACGCCCAAGCACGTCATGGTCGGCGAGTACCCCGGCCGCCACGAGGCCAGGCCCGCTCCCCGGCGTCCGTGAGCGCGCGGGGCCCGACGCCGCAGGCGCCGTGACCTCCTGGGCGTCGCCGGCGTCCGCCCGGCTCGGGGCCGTCCGGGTGTTCGCGGGGGACGAAGTTTCCGTTAAGTTACCCGTGCGCAGGGTTGGGAGGGTCTCGAGATCTGGACATATACCTACTTATAGGTAGAAATCCAGCATCCTTCGGGGGTACCGATGAGCACACCGCATAGCGACAAGCGGGCTCAGGACGTCATGCACCCGGGCGCCCAGTGCGTCGGCGAGCACGACAGCCTGCGCACGGCCGCGCAGATGATGCGCGATCTCGCGGTCGGCGCGCTGCCCATCTGCGGGGAAGACGACCGGCTCAAGGGCATCATCACCGACAGGGACATCGTGGTGAAGTGCTGCGCCGAGGGCAGGGACCTCGACCGGACGACGACCGGCGAACTGGCCCACGGGCTGGTGTGGGTGTCCGCGGACAGCGACATCGAAGAAGCACTGATGAAGATGGAGCAGCACCAGATCAAGCGCCTGCCCGTGATCGAGAACCACCGCATCGTCGGGATGATCAGCGAGGCCGACCTGGCGAAGGAACTGCCCGACAGCAAGCTCGCCGAGTTCGTGCACCGCCTCTACGCGGGAGCCTGACCGCCCCGCCCCGAGAACGCCCGGCCCCGGCCGGGCGGAAGACCGCCCGCGCGCCTCCGCCGGCGTGCCGTCGCGAGCACCGCGACGCGCCGGCGGGGGCGCGCCGCCATGCGCGGGGGGCGTGAACGCGGCGCGTCGTGGCGGGCGCGGCGCGCGACGCGCGTTCGGGGCCCTGGTGCGGTATAACCGGGAGGCGACCGGGGAGGCAAAATGCGGGACTCCGACAGGGCCCGGCCGGCGGGGCGCGCCGCGGCCCGTGATGCGTTCGAGCACGTCCGGCTCCGTTATTTCCAGCTTTCCCGTGCCACGAGACGGGTCATCTTCGGCGCTGTCCTCATAGGCGCCATGGTGCTCGCCGTCTTCCTCGGCTGGTCGCCGTTCTCCACCTTCGCCACCACTCTGTTACTTCTCGGCTACGGCGAGCTGACGCTCCGCTATCCCCGCGCCGCCGCGACCGTCCTGGTCGTGGTGGCGTGGTCGTCCCTGATGATGGTCGCCGCCGAGTACGTCAGCCCGCACTCCCTGCTGCCCACCCTGTTCGTCCTGCTCGCCGTGCTGACCGGCGTGGCGGCCCACCTCATCAGGTGGGTGACGCCGTGGATCACCACCATGGCCGCCCTCGGCGCCGCCGCCCTCGTGAGCCTGGCCGTGGCCACCTTCTCGGCGGACGCCGCCACGTGGGCGGCGTACGGCGTCGCCGTGGCCGTGCTGGCCTACCGCCTGGTCCAGGCCGGGCAGGCGCGCAAGCGGCTGGCGGCGGCGCGCCCCGAGGCCCCTGTTCAGGCGCGCCAGCGCGTGCGGGACGGCGCGGCCGAGCGCGACGGCGGCGCAGAGCGCTCGGCGCCGCCGCCGATCTCGGTCGACGACGCCCTCGGCGAGCTCGAGAGCATGATCGGCCTCGACCCGGTCAAAGAGCAGGTGCGCTCGATCGCGGCGTCCATCGAGGCCTCGCGGCTGCGCGCCGAGGCGGGGTACGCCTCCGAGCAGCCCATGCGCCACTTCGTGTTCCTCGGCCCGCCCGGCACCGGCAAGACCTCCGTGGCCCGCACGGTCGCCAAGATCTTCTACGCGTTCGGCCTGCTCGAGACCCCGTACGTCGTCGAGGCCCAGCGCGCCGACCTGGTCGGCGAGTACCTCGGCGCAACCGCGATCAAGACCAACGAGCTGATCGACCGGGCACTCGGCGGCGTGCTGTTCATCGACGAGGCCTACAGCCTGGTCAACTCCGGGGAGGGCCAGCACGACCGTTTCGGCGCCGAGGCCGTCCAGACCCTGCTCAAGCGCGCCGAGGACGACCGCGACCGGCTCATCATCATCCTGGCGGGCTACGACAAGGAGATGTCCGCCTTCCTGGCCTCCAACCCCGGTCTGTCGTCCCGGTTCTCCACCCGCGTCAACTTCCCCACCTACTCCCCGGCCGAGCTGGTCGGCATCGTCGAGCTGCTGCGCGCCCGGCGGGGCGAGCGGCTGCAGGCCGACGCCCCCGCGGCGCTGCACGGGCTGTTCGAGGACGTTCACCGGCGCGGCCTGATCGACGAACTGGGCAACGCCCGCTTCGCCCGCAGCCTGGTCGAGGCGGCGGCGCAGGCCCGCGACGTGCGCGTGGTCGGGGCCGGCGGCTCGCCCAGCCGCGATGATCTCCTCACCACCACCACGGCCGACCTCACCAAGGCGTTCAACGAGATCACCGCCCGGTTCCGCGGCTACCAGGCCACGCCGACCCTCGCCGACGCCCTGGCCGACCTCGACCGCATGGCCGGCCTCGAGCCGGTCAAGCGCCAGGTGCGGGCCATCGCCGCGCAGTTGCGCGTCGCCCGCATGCGCCAGGAGCAGGGCCTGCCCGCGCCGCCGCAGATGCGGCACTTCGTGTTCGTCGGCCCGCCGGGCACCGGCAAGACCACCGTGGCCCGCGTGCTCGGCCGCGTCTTCGCCGCGCTCGGCCTGCTCTCGCGGCCCGACGTGGTCGAGGCCTCCCGCGCCGACCTGGTCGGCCAGCACCTCGGCGCCACGGCGATCAAGACCAACGAGCTGGTCGACCGGGCGCTCGGAGGCGTGCTGTTCATCGACGAGGCCTACAGCCTGGTCAACAGCGGCTACCAGGGCGGCGACGCCTTCGGCGCCGAGGCCGTGCAGACCCTGCTCAAGCGCGCCGAGGACGACCGCGACCGGCTGGTCGTCATCCTGGCCGGATACGCCTCCGAGATGGAGCGGCTCCTGGCCACCAACCCGGGCCTGGCCAGCAGGTTCAACCAGCGCGTGACCTTCCCCTCCTACAGCGCGGCCGAGCTCACCGAGATCGCGGCGCTGCTGGCGGAGGAGTCGGGCGACCGGTTCGACGACTCCGCGCGGCGCGACCTGGCCGAGGTCTTCGCGTGGGTCTGCGCCGAGGGCCTGATCGACGGTCTGGGCAACGGCCGCTTCGCTCGTTCGCTGTTCGAGCGGGCCGCGCTGGGCCGCGACGTCCGCCTCGCGGGGCGCGGCGGCACCGCCAGCGCCGAGGAGCTCACCACCATCACCAGCGCCGACGTGCGCACCGCCGTCGACGAGCTGGCCGACCGCTGATCCCCGCGGGCCTGCCCGCGGGGTCCGCGTCCTCGGTTCACCGCCGCACGCGCGCCGTCCTGACGGCCCGCCCGTCGTGGCCCGCGGCCGACACCTGGTCCGATTGACGACTTTCTTGTCACCGGATGGTTACGCGATGTAGCAGGATGGGCACGGAGGGACGCGGAACGTCCCTCACGGTGCGCGATCCGGCACGCCTCGGCAGTCGGCGGAAGGGGGGCGATGGCGGGATTCCTGCTTCGCCGGTTGGTGAACTACGTGGTGCTGATCGCCGTGGCCGCGAGCCTGGCGTACATGCTGGCCGCCGTCGCGCTGGACCCGCGGTCCAACTACGAGGGCCGCAACCCCCGGCCGCCCGCCGCGGTCATCGACGCCCGGCTCCGCGCGCAGAACCTCGACGACCGCACCCCGCTCTTGCGGCGCTACCTCACCTGGGCCGGGGGAGTGCTGCACGGCGACCTCGGCCGCACCTGGAACGGCGACCCGGTCGGCGCCCAGCTCGGGCGGCGCCTCGGCGTGACGCTGCGGCTGGTGGTGCTCGGCCTGCTGCTCGGCAGCGTCGCCGGCGTGCTCGTCGGCGCCGCCGCGGCCGTCGGGCAGTACGGCTGGTTCGACCGGCTGTCCACCATCGCCGCCTTCACCGTGCTCGCGATCCCCACGGTCGTGCTCGCCAACATGCTGATCATCGGCGCCATCTGGCTGAACGACCACCTCGGCGCGCAGGTGTTCCTGGTCAGCGGCGAGGCCACGCCCGGCCTCGCGGGCGGCCCCGGCGCGGGGCTGCTCGACCGGGTCAAGCACCTGGCCCTGCCGACGCTCTCGCTCGCCGTCGGCCAGGTCGCCGTCTACAGCCGCTACCAGCGCAACATGATGCTCGACGTGCTGGAGGCGGACTTCGTCCGCACGGCGATGGCCAAGGGGCTGCGCAGGCGCACCGCCCTGGTGAAGCACGCCCTGCGCACCGCCCTCATCCCCGCCGCGACGTACTTCGCGTTCACCTTCGGCGCGCTGCTGGTCGGCGCCACCATCACCGAGTCGGTGTTCGGCTGGCACGGCATGGGCGAGGAGCTCGTGGCCTCCATCCGCACCAACGACGTCAACACCGTCGCGGCGATCAGCTGCTTCGCGGCGCTGGCCGTGCTGCTGGCCGCCCTGGCCTCCGACGTGCTGCACGCCGTCCTGGACCCGCGGGTGCGGGTGGGCCGATGAGCACGACGCTGAGCGAGGAGGAGTTCGCCGAGGGAGAGGCCGGGGCCGGGCGGGTCCGCGCGCCCTCACGGGGCCGGGTGGTGGCCGGGCGGTTCTTCCGCACCAGGCAGGGCGCCGCGGGCTTCGCGCTGCTGGCGTCCATGTTCCTGCTCGCCTTCGCCGGGCCGCTGGCCTGCCCCTGGTCGGCCGGCGAGCTCGACTTCTCGGCCTTCATGCAGCCGCCCTCGCCCGGCCACTGGTTCGGCACCCTGCAGACCGGCGCGGACGTGTTCGCCGTCACCATGCGCGGCGCCCAGAAGTCGCTGGTCGTCGGCCTGCTCGTCGCCGTGCTCTCGACGGGCCTCGCGGCCGTCGCCGGCTCCTTCGCCGGCTACTTCCTCGGCTGGACCGACCGCACGCTCATGTGGGTGGCCGACCTGCTGCTGGTGCTGCCCGCGTTCCTGGTGCTCGCGGTCATGTCGCCGCTGTTCGCCGGCGGGCGGTGGATGCTCTTCGTCGTCATGCTCGCGCTGTTCCTGTGGATGGTCACCTCCAAGATCGTGCGCGGCATGACCCAGACGATCAAGGAACGCGAGTACGTCAAGGCGGCGCGGTTCATGGGCGTGCCGCCCCGCACCATCATCTTCCGGCACGTCATGCCGAACCTCGCGTCTCTGCTGATCGTGGACGCGACGCTGAACGTCAGCGCCGCCATCCTCACCGAGACGAGCCTGTCCTACTTCGGGTTCGGGGTTCAGCCGCCTGACGTCTCCCTCGGCGGCCTCATCGCCGACGGGTCCAAGACGGCGCTGTACGCGCCCTGGACGTTCTGGTTCGCGGCCGGAGGGCTCATCATCACGATCCTGGCGGTCAACCTGGTCGGCGACTCGCTGCGCGACGCGTTCGACCCCGGCACGGGGAGGTCCACGTGAGCGGGCGGGCGCGAGGCGTGCGCGACGCGGAGCCCGCCCTGCGAGAGCGGGCGCGGGACGTGCGCGACGTGGAGCCCGCCGTGCGAGAACGGGCGCGGGGCGTGCGCGACGCTGAGCCAGCCGTGCGAGAGCGGGCGCGGGACGCCGATGACGCCGAGCCCAGCCTGCGTGAGCGGGCGCGCCGGGCGGGCGAGGGCGAGCCGGCCGTGGACGACCCGGTCTCGCGGCCGGGCGAGGCGGAGCCCGCCGTGCACGACCCCGTCCTGCGCGTGCGCGACCTCCAGGTGGCCTTCGGCGGCGTGCGGGCGGTGCGCGGCGTCGGGTTCCACGTCCGGGCCGGCGAGGTGCTGGGCATCGTGGGGGAGTCCGGCGCGGGCAAGTCCGCCGCCTGCCTGGCGGTCATGGGCCTGCTGCCCCGCCACGCCACGGTGTCCGGCTCGGTGCTGCTGCACGGCCGCGAGCTGCTCGGCGTCCCCGAGAAGCGCCTGGCGGCCTACCGGGGCCGGGCGATCTCGATGGTCTTCCAGGACCCGCTGTCGGCCATGACGCCCGTCTACCGCGTGGGCGACCAGATCGCCGAGGCCGTGCGCGTCCACCAGCGGGTGAGCCGCCGGCAGGCGGCCGAGCGGGCCGTCGAGCTGCTCGACCTGGTGGGCATCCCCCACCCCCGGCGGCGGGCCAGGGCGTTCCCGCACGAGTTCTCCGGCGGCATGCGGCAGCGGGCGATGATCGCGATGGCGATCGCCAACGACCCCGACGTCGTCATCTGCGACGAGCCCACCACCGCCCTGGACGTCACCATCCAGGCCCAGGTGCTGGAGGTCCTCAAGAAGGCCCAGCGCGAGACCGGCGCCGCCATCGTGCTGGTCACCCACGACCTCGGGGTCGTCGCCGGCTTCGCCGACCGGGTGCTGGTCATGTACGCCGGGCGCGAGGCCGAGTCCGGCACCGTCCGCGACGTCTACCACCGCTCCCGCATGCCGTACACCATCGGCCTGCTCGGCTCGGTGCCGCGCCTCGACGCGGGCGAGCGGCTGCCGCTCACCCCGATCGACGGCGCGCCGCCCTGCCCGTCCCGGCTGCCGCCCGGCTGCCCGTTCGAGCCGCGCTGCCCGATGGCGGTCGCCGCGTGCGCGCGGAGCGAGCCCTCGCCGGCGCAGGTGGCCCCCGGGCACCGCGCGGCCTGCCACCGCTCCGGCGACCTCGACGGGACCTCCGGCGCCCCGCTCGTGAAGGCCGCGGCCCGGCCCGCGGCGGGCGACGCCGCCCTCGCGCGCGTCGAGGCCGCGCCGGCGGAGCCGCGAGAAGGGCGGGCCGCGGTGCTGGAGGTCGCCGGGCTGGTCAAGCACCACCCCCTGATGAAGGGGGCCGTGTTCCGGCGCCGGGTCGGCACCGTCCGGGCCGTCGACGGCGTCGGCTTCGACATCCGCGAGGGCGAGACGCTCGGCCTGGTGGGGGAGTCCGGCTGCGGCAAGACCACGGCGCTGATGGAGATCCTCGAACTGTCCCGTCCCGAGGCGGGCCGCGTCGAGGTGTTCGGCCGCGACACCGCGACGCTCACCCCGCGCGACCGCCTGGCCGTCCGGCGTGGCCTGCAGGTGGTCTTCCAGGATCCCCTGGCCTCGCTCGACCCGCGCATGACCGTCCACGACATCGTGGCCGAGCCGCTGGTCACCCACGGTCACCGCGACACCGGCCCGCGGGTGCGGCGCCTGCTCGGGCTCGTCGGCCTCGACCCCGCCGACGCCGCCCGCTACCCGCAGCACTTCTCCGGCGGCCAGCGCCAGCGGGTCGCCATCGCCCGCGCCCTGGCCCTCTCGCCCCGCCTGGTCGTGCTGGACGAGCCGGTGTCCGCGCTGGACGTGTCGGTCCAGGCGGGGGTGCTCAACCTGCTGTCCGGCCTCGGGCGGCGCCTCGGGCTGTCCTACCTCTTCGTGGCCCACGACCTGGCCGTCGTCCGGCACATCGCCGACCGCGTGGCCGTCATGTACCTCGGCCGCATCGCCGAGATCGGCCGGGTCGAGCGGGTCTACGGCAGCCCGGCGCACCCCTACACCCAGGCCCTGCTGTCCGCCGTCCCCATCCCCGACCCCGACAAGGAGCGCCGGCGCCGCCGGATCCTGCTGGAAGGCGACCTCCCCAGTCCCGCCGACCCCCCGTCGGGCTGCCGGTTCCGCACCCGCTGCCCGAAGTTCGCGACCCTCGCCGGCCCGGCGCGGGCGCGCTGCGTCGAGGAGGAGCCCGAGGTCCGCCCGGTGCAGGGCGACCACGGGGCCGCGTGCCACCACGCGGAGAGGCTGGGCGTCGTCTGAGGCGGCGCCGGTACCCAGAGCTTGTAGATCGGGAGGAAACGTGACAACAGTCCGCAGGCGGGCGCTGGCCGCCGCCCTGGCCGTCGCCGTGCCGCTCACGGCCGCGTCCTGCGGGGGCGGCGCGGACGGCGGCCACCGCGCCGCCGGGGGCGCGCCCGCGTCCATGAAGGCCTTCGACGTCAACCCGGTGCCCCGCGAGCGGGTGAAGGACGGCGGCATCCTGCGCTGGGGGCTCACCGAGTTCCCCACCCAGTGGAACATCAACCACGTCGACGGCAACCTGGCCGAGGTCAAGAAGGTCGTCGACGCGCTCATGCCCGCCGCCTTCCGCGCCGACGAGAACGCCACGCCCACCCCGAACACCGACTACGTCACCGACGCCCGGGTCACCGCGACCAACCCCCGCCAGGTGGTCACCTACACCCTCGACCGCCGGGCCCGCTGGTCCGACGGCCGGCCGATCACCTGGCAGGACTACGAGGCCCAGTGGAAGGCCATGAACGGCCGCAACCCCGACTTCCACGTCGCCTCGACGACCGGCTACCAGGACATCGCGAGCGTCGCGCGGGGCAAGGACGACTACGAGGTGCAGGTCACCTTCCAGACGCCGTTCTCGGAGTGGCAGTCGCTGTTCTGGCCGCTGTATCCGAAGTCGGCCAACGCGACGCCGGACGCCTTCAACACCGGCTGGCTGAACCGCGTGCCGGTGACCGCCGGGCCGTTCAGGTTCCAGGCGTTCGACCTCACCGCCAAGACGATCACGATCGTCCGCGACGACCGGTGGTGGGGCGGGCGCGCCAAGCTGGACAAGATCATCTATCGGTCGCTGGCCACCGACTCCCTCGTCGGGGCGTTCACCAACGGTGAGCTGGACGTCTTCGACGTCGGCCCGTCGGCGCCCGACCTCGCCAGGGCGGCGCAGGCCAGGGGCGCGGTGATCCGCCAGGCCGCCGGGCCCGACTTCCGGCACCTCACCCTCAACGCCGAGAGCCCCGCGCTTTCGGACGCCCGGGTGCGCCAGGCCATCGTCCTCGGCCTGGACCGCTCGGCGATCACCCGGTCCGACCTGCAGGGCCTCGGCTGGAAGGGCACACCGCTGCAGAACCACCTGTTCATGAACACCCAGGTCGGCTACCAGGACAACTCCGGTGAACTCGGCGCCTTCGACCCGGCCAAGGCCGAGCGCCTGCTGGACGCCGCGGGCTGGCGCAGGGCGAGCCCGACCCGCCGCAAGGACGGCAAGGAGCTCGCGGTGCGCTTCGTCATCCCCTCCGGGCTGCAGCTCAGCAAGTCGGAGGCCGAGCTCGCCCAGGCCATGCTGCGCCGCATCGGGGTCACGGTCACCATCCAGTCGGTGCCGAGCGACGACTTCTTCTCCAAGTACGTCATCCCCGGCAACTTCGACATCGCGCCGTTCTCCTACATCGGCACGCCGTTCCCGATCTCCAGCAGCTACGCCACCTACGCCGACCGCACCAGGGCCTCCGACGGCAAGGCGCGCTGGAACGCCAACTTCGGCAGGTCGGGCAGCCCCGAGATCGACGCGGCGATGCGCCGGGCGTCCTCCGACCTCAACCCGGTGCGGGCGCGCCGCGACGCCAACGAGGCCGACAAGCTGATCTGGCGCGAGGTCAACGTGCTGCCGCTCTACCAGCGCCCCCAGAACTGGGGGGTCAAGGCGACCCTGGCCAACATCGGCGCCCCGGGCTTCTACACCCTCAGGTACGCCGACATCGGCTTCACGCGCTGATCGCCCCGTCCCGGCTCCCGAGGCCGGGACGCACCCCGGTCAGGCGGGCGGTTCGTCGGGGATGTCGGCGATGTCGTCCAGGGCGGCGGCCAGCTCGTCGGGGTGGTCGCCGATGCGCTCGGCGATCTCCATCAGGACGTGCAGCACGTCGTGCCGGTCGTGCCCGAGGTCGAGCAGGCGCTGCGCGGCCTCCCACAGTTGCTCGGGCTCGCCGTCCCACAGCCGCTTGGCGATCTCCTCGTGCCAGGCCAGGTGCTCGGCGAAGTCGGGACGGTCGCGCTCGTCGGCGTGGTCGATCTCCAGCAGGATGCGACGGTCGGCGTCCTCCGAGGGCCGCAGCCGCCACAGCTCGACGTCGCCGTGCGTGCCCTCCAGGAACGGGAAGGCGAAGGCCCGCCGCGCCAGGGCCGAAAGGTCGCCGTCGGGCAGGAGACGTTCCACGAGGGAGCGGTCCAGGCCGAAGGTCGTCGGGTCGCGGTAGGCCTCGGTGAAGCGCCCCGTGGCCTCCCAGACGGCGTCCAGCGTCGCCCGCACGCCCTCCTCGGGAAGGCCGGTCCTGGCGGCGGCGAAGCGCACCCACGACAGCAGGACGTGCGGCATGGCCTCCTGCTCGGCCGGGCTGAGCAGCACCTTGCGCGGCAGCCAGTCGAGCAGGAAGGTCTCGCACTTGGTCGGGCTGACCCGCAGCGGCCGGTTGAAGTCCTCGTCGCAGCCGTAGTCGATGATGTGGTCGGCGCACCGGGAGGCGGCCGAGGGGTCCGACAGGTGCTCGGCGGCGTCGGAGGCCAGGAACTCCGCCGCCAGCATCGCCCGGCGGTCGCGGCTGTAGGGCGCCTCGCTGAGCAGCGGAGCGGGGCGCTTGCGGCCCGGGGGCAGCGCCTTGATGCGGGCCCTGGCGAAGGCGTGGAAGGCGCTGTAGCCGTCGCTGACGAGCTTTGGGCCCTTGCGGCGGCCCAGGGACGCGGCGGTGGCCTTCATCGCGAACTCCAGCAGCGCCCTGGCCTGCTGCGGCTCGATCTCCTCGAACGACAGCATCGGGTTGCCCGCGGCCTCGACGGCGGCCTTGCGCAGCAGTTCGTCCACGTGGGAGGAGACCCAGGCGTCGCGGGCCATGCCGCGCATGTTGTAGTCGACGACCACCACCAGCGCGTGGGCGTCCTCGGGATGCTCCACCGGAGGGGCCGGCGCCTCCGGCGCGGTCGCGGCGTCCTGGCCGGAGGAGGCGACCGCCCCCCGGCCGGCCGTCGCTCGGCCGGCGGCCTCCTGGGCGGCGGTCTCCTGAGTGGCCGGCGCCCCTTGCGCGGCGGGTGCCTCCTGGGCGGCGGCGCCCGTGCCCTGGGCGGCGGGCGCCCCGTGGGCGGCGGCGCCCGCGCCCTGGGACGAGCCGGCCGGGGCCGCGGCGCCGTGGGAGGAGGCGTGGGCGGAGACGGAGGCGGCGGAGGCGGCGCTGTCGCGGCCCTGGAAGGCCGGAGGGGCCCCGCGGTAGGCGAAGGTGCACACCACGGTGTCCTGGTCGCCGTAGGCGTCCCTGGAGACGTAACAGCCGCGCGGTTTGACCGCTCCAACGCGCTCGGCCCAGCGGGGCCGGGCGACGTCGGACTCCATGAGCGCCAGCGCGGCGCCCTCGGCCTTGGCGGCCTGACGGGCGGTGCCGAGATAGGCGACGGCGACCAGCAACGTGAGGGCGGCGGGCGTGCCGGCCTTCGCGGCGTAGTCGACCAGCCCCTCGCCGAGGAACTCCTCCACGTCGCCCCGGCGCAGCCTGCGGCCCCACCAGGCGCCCAGCATGTCGGAGACCATCAGCTCGGCGTCCAGAGGACTGCGGACGGCGAGCAGTTCGCGGGCCGCCGTAAGCATCTCCGCGAACACGTCGTCCGGCGGCTGGGTCCCCCGGGGGTCTCGTCGTCGTCGGCGGCTCACGCCCTTACCCTCTCGCATTCCGCGCCAGAAAGGTGCACGGAACGCGCCCTGGTGACCCCGCTGTTACCGTCAGGGCCGCGTTGTCACCCCGCCGAGCCGGCGAAGGTCATCCGCGGGGCTCGTGCGCGCCGCTCGGCGGGCGGTCGGTCAGCGGCACCGAGCTCGCCACCGCCAGCAGATGCTCGCGGGCGATGCGCTCGACGACGGCCGTGGTGACATCGACGCCGAGATGCGCTGCGCACGCTTCGACGTCCTCCACACAGCGGTCCACGACTTCGACGGGCACTCCGAGGAACTCGTCCTGGAGACGGGCACTGACGGCCGTTTCGTCCCCCGACGCGGGAGAACGGGGCTCACGCGGTGCGGTCGCCTGTGAGCCGGTCCCCCGCCGGTCGGCGGTCCCTTCGGTGAAACGCGTTGCTAGAGCAGGCATGGGCGGTTTCGCATCCTCCGATGAGCCGGGGGACATCCATCCCCCGGACCAGTGCTCTGAGGGGGCGTGCGGTTCCCATTCCACCCTTTCTCGCGATGGTGTCAACCCCTGTCGCCGTAAGGGTTCGGCACATCGGGCACCCCGGAGCCGCTCCTGTGGGAAGCTGTCTTCGAAACGCGTCCGGTCTCGGGCGCGCCATGTGCCGTCGCGGCGCCTCGCGCCGCCGTCAGGGTCGCGGATGCCGGAGAGGTGGAGGCTTGGCCGAGGTGCTGCGGACCGACCAGGCCACGATGCGCGTGGTGAGAAAGTCGGCCGATCTTGCTGCACACCGCGGCGCGTTTTTGACAGGATGCGTTGACCGCATCGCGGCCGGGGCTTCCGTCCGCGCGTGCCCATCGCCGATGATGTAGTGCAGATTCCGCGCTACCAATCACAGTTATGGAGATGTGCCTCGTGGGAGACCCTGGCACGCGACGGAGGTGCCGACCATGAGCGCCGAAACCTCCGTGCCCCGTCCCCGGGAGTCGGGTGTGGACATCTCAGACCCCGCCCTGTTCGCAGGCCTGCTGGCGGAGGCCCCGTTCGCTTTCGCGTTCTTCGACGCCACCGGCAGGATCCAGCGGGTCAACCAGAGTTTCGCCGACGCCAGCGGCGTGGCCGCCGAGGAGCACGTCGGCCGGTTGGCGTCCGAGATCGTCGCCGCCGACCTGTCGGCCCTCATCGAGGCCGCCCTGCGCAGGGTCGTCCAGGAGCACCGCGCCGTCGTCCACGACGACCAGCGCTACCGCAGCATGTCGGCCACCGGTGAGCTCCGCCACTGGAGCCTGTCGTTCTACCCGATCCACGGCGACAAGGGGGCGCTCGCCGGGGTCGCGATGTTCGGCGTGGACGTCACCGAGCGCCAGCTCGCCGAGGAGGAGCTGCGCCGCAGCGAGGAGCGCTACCGCTCGCTGGTGGAGTCCCAGCAGCAGCTCGTGTGGATCGCCTCGCCCACCGGGGCCGTCGTCGACGACGCCCCGCAGTGGCGGGCCATCACCGGCCAGAGCCTGGAGGAGTACCTCGCCTACGGCTGGCTGGAGGCCGTCCATCCCGACGACCGCCCGGCCGCCGAGGAGGCCTGGCGCGAGGCCCTGCGCGGCCGCACCCTGTTCGAGTGGAGCTACCGCGTCCGCACCCGGGCCAGCGGCTACCGCCACTTCGAGGTGCGCGCCGTCCCGATCATCCGGCACGGCCGGGTCGTCGAGTGGGTGGGCGCCAACAGCGACGTGACGCCGCAGCGCGAGGCCGAGGAGATGCGGGGACGGCTGACCGACCAGCTCGGCGCCGCCGCCCTGCGCACCGCGCGCCTGCAGGGCGCCACCGCCCAGCTCGCCGAGGCCCTCACGGTCGAGCAGGTCGTCCAGGTCATCATCGACGTCGGCCGCACCGCCCTGGCCGCCGACAAGTCCTCGGTCGCGCTGCTCGACACCGACCGGGCCGCGCTGAAGCTCACCAACAACGGCGGCGTCGCCGATGTTCCGGGCGGCACGGGCGAGGAGATCCCGCTCTCCCAGTCCAGCCTGATGACCATGGCCGTCAACAGCCGCAGGCCGGTGTTCGCCGAGTCGCCCGAGAGCCTGAAGGCCCAGCTCGTGGAGGCCGGCGCCGACGAGGCGGTCATCGACGGGTTCCTCGCCGGCAGCGACGAGCGGGCCTGGGTCGGTCTTCCGCTGCTGGCCGCCGGGCGGGCCCTCGGCGCGCTCAGGTTCGCCTTCACCCGCCCGCAGAAGATCTCCCAGGAGGACGGCGTCTTCCTGGAGGCCCTGGCCGGGCAGTGCGCCCTGGCGGTCGAGCGCGCCACGCTGTTCGAGCGCGAGCACCGCACCGCCGAGACCCTCCAGCGCAGCCTGCTGCCCGACCGGCTGCCGGTGATCCCCGGCCTGGTGCTGGCCCAGCGGTTCCGCTCCGGCAGCAGGCACGTCCAGGTCGGCGGCGACTGGTACGACGCGTTCGTCCTGCAGGACGCCCGGGTCGCGGCCGTCGTCGGCGACGTCATGGGCAAGGGCGTCAAGGCCGCGGCCGGCATGGGCCGCATCCGCAACGCCATGCGCGCCCTGGCCCTCACCAACCCGCCGCCCGCGGCCGTGCTCACCGGCCTTGACCGCGTCTTCGACGCCACCGAGGAGGAAGAGCAGGTCACCACCCTGGCGTACATGGTCGTCGAGCCCGCCACCGGCGAGGGCACCCTCGCGCTGGCCGGCCACCCGCCGCCCCTGCTGGTGTCCCCGCAGGGCACCGCCGTGCTGTCCGACGGCGAGCCCGGCACGCCGCTCGGCTGGCCCACCACCCGCAAGCAGTTCCGGTTCTGCGTGCCGCCGGGGCACACCGCGGTGCTCTACTCCGACGGGCTCGTCGAGAACCGCAAGCGCGGGCTGGACGCGGGACTCGCGGAACTTTCGTCGGTGGTGGCCGAAGCGCCCCCCGAAGTCCTAGGAAATCCGCACATGTTGCTTGACTTCCTGGTGGATCGCATGCTGGCGGGGTATGAGCAGGACGATGACGTCACAGTGCTCGCCGTCCACGTGCCGGCCGCCACAAAGAGTGACTGAATGAAACAGTCATAAGGGTTGCTTTCGGGTATCGGTGACCCGCTTCCGTACGCACTACTGTTCCGGTCGGCCTAGGGTGGAGGGCAACCGCTGTGAGGCGGCCGTATGGACTGCGGGGTCATGCCACAATGCTGGACAGGCACGTCGCGGTTCGCACGGCCCACCACCGAAAAGAAGCAAGAGCCCCTAGCGGGCACCTGGGTCCATTCTCACCATGCGTTCGTTCGAGAGGTGTTCGTGTCGCCTGCAAGTTCGACTCGCTCGAAGCCGTCTGAGCTGAACGAGCCCGTCATTCAGCGGCTCATCGAGCGTGGGCGCTCGCAGGGTTTCCTCGAGTCTGAGGATGTCCGCAAGGCCTTCGAGGAGGCGGACATCCCGATGTCGCACGCCGCGGTGTTCCTGCGGAACCTCAGCAAAGAGGGTGTGACCGTCGTGGTGACCGCTGCGGACTCGGCGGCGCCCAAGAAGTCTCGTGGCCCGGCCAAGCGTCGCACCGCCGCCCCCGTCAAGAAGACCAAGACCGCCACCGCGGCGGCCAAGGAGCAGCCCGATACCGTCACGGCCGTGGTGAGCGGTGCCGGGGGCGAGGCCGCGGCGACCGGTGAGAATCCGGTCGCCAAGAAGCCCGTGGCCAAGAAGGCCGCGCCGGCGAAGAAGGCCGCACCCGCCCCTGACGCTCCCGCCAAGGTCGCAACCCCTGCAGCCCTCGCCAAGAAGGCCAAGCCGGAGGTCGCCGTGCCCGCGTCGCCATCGCCCAAGATCGAAACCAAGCCCAAGGTCGCCTCCGAGGACGACGAGGACCTCGACATCGAGGGCGACCTCGAACTGGAGGACTTCGACATCGACGTGGAGGTGGACGCCGAGGCCGAGCCCGAGGCGGAAGCCGACGCCGACACCGAGGCGGAAGCCGAGGTAGAGGCCGAGCCGGAGGCCGAGGTCGAAGAGGAGCCCAAGGCCGGCGCCGAGGTCCAGAGTGACGACGAGGTGCTGATCCTCTCCGATGACGACGACGACGCGCCGGTCGCGCAGGTCGCCGCCGCCGGAGCCACCGCCGACCCGGTGAAGGACTACCTCAAGCAGATCGGCAAGGTCCCCCTGCTGAACGCCGAGCAGGAGGTCGAGCTCGCCAAGCGCATCGAGGCCGGCCTGTTCGCCGAGGAGCAGCTTGCCAACGACGGCGAGCGCCTGCCCGTCGACGTCCGCGCCGAGCTCGAGTGGATCGCCGAGGACGGCCGCCGCGCCAAGAACCACCTGCTGGAGGCCAACCTCCGCCTGGTGGTCTCGCTGGCCAAGCGCTACACCGGCCGCGGCATGCTCTTCCTGGACCTCATCCAGGAGGGCAACCTGGGCCTGATCCGCGCGGTGGAGAAGTTCGACTACACCAAGGGCTACAAGTTCTCCACCTACGCCACGTGGTGGATCCGCCAGGCGATCACCCGCGCCATGGCCGACCAGGCGCGCACCATCCGCATCCCGGTGCACATGGTCGAAGTGATCAACAAGCTGGCCCGGGTCCAGCGGCAGATGCTGCAGGATCTCGGCCGCGAGCCCACCCCCGAGGAGCTCGCCCGCGAGCTGGACATGACCCCTGAGAAGGTCGTCGAGGTCCAGAAGTACGGGCGCGAGCCGATCTCCCTGCACACCCCCCTCGGCGAGGAGGGCGACAGCGAGTTCGGCGACCTCATCGAGGACTCCGAGGCGATCGTCCCCGCGGACGCGGTGAGCTTCACCCTGCTGCAGGAGCAGCTCCACTCGGTGCTCGACACGCTGTCCGAGCGCGAGGCGGGCGTGGTCTCCATGCGGTTCGGCCTGACCGACGGCCAGCCCAAGACGCTGGACGAGATCGGCAAGGTCTACGGGGTGACGCGCGAGCGCATCCGCCAGATCGAGTCCAAGACCATGTCGAAGCTGCGCCACCCGTCGCGCTCGCAGGTCCTGCGCGACTACCTCGACTGACCCGCCGAACGGCCCCCGCCCGGTCACGGGCGGGGGCCGTTCTGTGCCCGGATACGGTGAGGCGTGCTTAACGCATCCGTAACATGCCGGTAGTGAGCAACGTCTCGACGGCTTCTAGGCTCACGCGGCATGGGTGTGATCGAAGTGGATCGGGCGCGTGCTCGGGGGCCACGACTGATCGCAGGCCGTCCCTGGGCGGACACCGTGCTGGACGACGCGGTGGCCGCTCTCGGACGTGGATTCCTGGAACCCGCCATCCCCGCGCTGGTCGCGACCCGGGCGGATCCGGAGTTGCGCGCGCTGCGCGTGGAGGCGCTGGCCAAGGCCGCCGTGGGAGTCACGGGCGGCATCGAGGCCCTGCTCGAGCGAGATCGGGTCAACCCCGACCTGTGGCTGTGGCTCGGCCGCGCGCGCGTCGAGGAGGCATGGGAGATCAAGCCCGACGTGCGGGCGCGGGCGGTGCAGGCCGGCCGCCTGCGCACCTTCCACCAGGCGATGGAGTCGGCGCGGGCTCCGCTGCTGGCGGCGGCCCAGCTGCTGCCGGGCGACCCCGTGCCCTGGACCTGCCTGCTGTGGATGGCGCTGGCCCTGGAGAGCCCGAGGGAGGAGAAGGACTCCCTGTGGGCCGAGGCCTGGCGCCGTCATCCCTCGCTGTACGCCGCCCACGTCGTCCGGCTGATGACGCTGTCGCCCGGGTGGGGCGGCACCAGCCAGGAGATGTTCGAGTTCGCCCGCGGCGCGGGGCGGTTCGCGCCGGTCGGCGACCCGCTCTGGGCCCTGCTGCCGCTGGCCCACTTCGAGCACGTCGCGGGGGAGCGCTCGGGACGGTCGCGCGCGTGGGGCACCTTCGACGTGCAGCGGGAGATCAGCGCGGCGTCCGGGCGCTGGCACGACGGCAGGGGCTCGCGGCCGCATCCGCGGGCCGTGGAGGCGCACAACGCGTTCGGGGCCGCCTTCTACCTGGCGGAGATGCGCCGGCCCGCCAGGGGCCACCTGTCGCGCACCGGTGGCCGCTTCAGCGACATGCCGTGGTCGCATCTGGGCGACCCGGCCAGGGAGTTCCACAAGGCGTGCTCGCGGCTGAATGTGATCACGAACGGATAACGACGTCCATGGTCCAGGGCCGCCCCCGCGAGGGCGCGGCGCCCAGCTCGGTGGTGTGCCCGAGGCCGGTCAGCAGGTCGGCCAGCTCGCCCGGCGTGCGCGGGTCGGCGGCGGACTCCACCAGCGAGCGGGCGACCGCGCCGCGCGTGGCCTTGGCCATGTGGCTGACCACCGTGCGCGACCCGGCCGACTCGCGCAGCACGCGCACCGTGACCGCGCGCGAGCCTGGCTGCCACGCCTGCGCGTAGGTCGAGGACCGCAGATCGACGATCAGGCCCTTCCCCCCGTCCAGGGCCTCGCGCAGGCTCGGGCGCCAGTGGGCCGCCAGGCCGCCCAGGGGAGGCAGCCGCACGCCCATGGACAGGCGGTAGGGCGGCACGCGGTCGCCGAGCCGTAGGGCGCCCCACAGCCCCGAGAACACGATGATCCGGCTGCCGGCGCGGCGGCGCGCCCGGGCGTCCAGCGTCGCCAGGCCGAGATTGTCGTACAGCACGCCGGTGTAGAGCTTGGAGGCCGGCAGGGCGGGGGCGGTGCGCAGGGCGAGGTTCCTGCCCAGCTCGCCGGCCTGGCCGGGGGACAGGCCGAGCACCGCCATCGCCTCCTCCTGCGGGCCCCTGACCAGCGCGTCGAGCGCGTCGAGGGCCTTCTCGCGGGCCGAGGTCAGCTCGGGGAAGGACAGGGCGCCGAGGTCCAGGGGGCGCCCGGTGCCGCGGGCGGCCTTTCCCTCGGAGGGCGGCAGCAGGATGAGCACGGCTCCCGATCCTAGCCTCCGCAGGTCAGCCGGGTCGCGCGGCCTCCTGCGGCTCGGCCGGGAGGAGGGAAGATCGGCTAGAGTCTGCGCTGATGAACGAGGAATGTGCGGACATCGAGGCTCTTGTGCACCATGCCTGGCCGGCGACGCACCAGGAGGTGGTCGGCGACTGGATCCTGCGCGCGGCGGACGGCGTGACCAAACGCGCCAACTCCGTGCTGCCATGGGGAGAGCCGGACGATCCGGACAAGGCTCTCGACGAGGCCGAGAGGTTCTACGCCGCCCGGGGGCTGCCGTGCGTGTTCTCCGTGGGCCCGCGCGCGCCGTCATGGCTGGACGGCCACCTCGCCGGGCGCGGCTACCGCCTGGTGGACGAGGCCGCCTACATGACCGCCCCGCTGGACGGTGCGACCCCGCCGGCCGCCCACCCGGTGACGATCACGGACGAGCCCGGGCCCGGCTGGCTGACCACCTGGTGGGAGGTCGACGGCAGGTTCGACAGGGGCCTCGCGACCGCCGAGCGCATCGTCCGCGGGGTGCCCGCGAGCTACGCCGCCGTGCACGAGGGCGGCGCGCCGCTCGCCGTCGGCCGATCAGTGCTCAAGGACGGCATGCTGGGGATCTACTGCATGGCGACGGTGCCCGCCGCCCGGCGGCGAGGCCTCGGGCGCGGCGTGCTGCGCGGCCTGCTGGCGCACGGACGCGCGCGCGGGGCGACCGGGGCCTACCTGGTCGTCCTGTGGCGCAACACCACGGCCATGGCCATGTACGCCGCCGAGGGCTTCACGCCGGCGGGGCGCTACCACTATCGCGTGAGGTAGCACCGGCGCGCGGGCCCTAGCAGCGCGACGCGGCGAGGCCGAGGAGGTGTCCGGGGGGACGCCTCCTCGGATCGCCGCGTTCACGGTTCACCGTTATGAGGTTGTGCTCGGTTATCTGGGTCAGAGCGACGGGCCTGAGCTCACCGCTCGCTTGTGTTCGTAGGGGTTTCGCTGAGACGCGCCGACTCGTCCTGGATGTCGGCGCCCTTGTCGCGCAGAGCCGCAACGTGCCGACGCCCGTGGTGGGCGCAGAACAGTAGCTCCCCGCCCATGGGGAGGGACGCGCGGATGTACGCCTGGGCGCCGCACCGGTCGCATCGGTCGATGGCGGTCAGCGGCTTGGTGGGGGCGAGAGCTCCAGTCACGTATCGCCTTTCGGGTCACCCCACTGACGTGGGGATTTGGCGTCAGTCACTTGGCTCAACATCTAACCCGATGCGGACGTTCCCAATCGCCTTCCGGATACGCCGAGAGCAGAATGTGTCGTTAAGTGACGTGAATCGGCCGCCGCCTGACGCAGAACCCCCTGTTGGTGGCACGCTTAGGCACGGTGGACCATCGGAAACGGTAGGCTACGCACACATGTTCGATGCTCGGTGGGAGTGGGAGTGACCGCAGTCAGCACGGAGACGGGTTACACGGCCCGTCATCTGTCGGTGCTGGAGGGCCTGGAGGCCGTCCGTAAGCGCCCCGGAATGTACATCGGGTCCACTGACAGCCGCGGTCTCATGCACTGCCTCTGGGAGATCGTGGACAACGCCGTCGACGAGGCTCTCGCCGGCTACTGCAAGCGCATCGAGGTCGAGCTGTTCCCCGACGGCTCCATCGAGGTCCGCGACGACGGCCGGGGCATCCCGGTCGACATAGAGCCCAAGAGCGGCCTGGCCGGCGTGGAGCTCGTCTACACCAAGCTCCACGCGGGCGGCAAGTTCGGCGGCGGCTCCTACGCGGCCTCCGGCGGCCTGCACGGCGTCGGCGCCTCGGTGGTCAACGCCCTGTCCGCCCGGCTGGACGTCGAGGTCGACCGCGACGGGCGCGTCCACGAGATCAGCTTCCGGCGCGGCGTGCCGGGCGTGTTCGACGGCGAGGGGCCGGGCGCCAAGTTCAAGAAGAAGTCCGGCCTGCGCGACGGCGGCGCGCTGGGCCGCAAGGCCACCGGCACGCGCGTGCGCTGGTGGGTCGACAAGCAGATCTTCCTGCCCGAGGCCGAGGTCTCGCTGGACGAGATCCACGTCCGCGCCCGGCAGACCGCCTTCCTGGTCCCCGGCCTCACCATCGCCGTGCGCGACAGCCGGGGCGAGGAGCCGCTGGACGAGGAGTTCCGCTTCGACGGCGGCATCTCCGAGTTCACCGAGTTCCTGGCCCGCGACGAGGCCGTCTGCGACGTCATGCGGCTGCAGGGCGTCGGCCACTTCCACGAGACCGTGCCCGTGCTGGACGAGCAGGGCCACATGACCTCCACCGAGGTCGAGCGCGAGCTGACTGTCGACGTCGCCGTCCGCTGGGGCAAGGGCTACGAGACGACCGTGCGCTCCTTCGTGAACGTCATCGCCACCCCCAAGGGCGGCACCCACATCAGCGGGTTCGAGCGCGCCCTGCACCGCACGATCAACGAGCAGCTCAGAGAGACCCGCCTGCTCAAGAACGGCGACGACCCGGTGACCAAGGAGGACCTCCTCGAGGGCCTCACCGCCGTGGTCACGGTGCGCGTGCCCGAGCCGCAGTTCGAGGGCCAGACCAAGGAGGTCCTCGGCACCTCCGCGGCGAGCCGCATCGTCGCCCACGTGGTCTCCCGGGAGCTCAAAGAGCTGTTCGCCAGCACCAGGAAGGCCAACAAGCTCCAGCTCAGGGCCGTCCTGGAGAAGATCGTCGCGGCCGCCAAGGCCCGCATCGCCGCCCGCGAGCACCGCGACAACCAGCGCCGCAAGAGCGCCCTGGAGAACTCCGCGCTGCCCGCCAAGCTGGTCGACTGCCGCAGCGACGACGTCGACCGCAGCGAGCTGTTCATCGTCGAGGGCGACTCCGCCCTCGGCACCGCCCGCGCGGCCCGCGACTCGGAGTTCCAGGCACTGCTGCCCATCCGCGGCAAGATCCTGAACGTGCAGAAGGCCTCGGTGGCCGACATGCTCAAGAACGCCGAGTGCGCCGCGATCATCCAGGTGATCGGCGCCGGCTCCGGCCGGGGCTTCGACCTCGACGCCGCCCGCTACGGCAAGGTCATCCTCATGGCCGACGCCGACGTGGACGGCGCGCACATCCGCTGCCTGCTGCTGACGCTGTTCCACCGCTACATGCGGCCGATGGTCGAGGCCGGGCGCGTCTTCGCCGCCGTGCCGCCCCTGCACCGCATCGAGATCACCAACCCGGGCAAGGGCAAGGAGAAGTACCTCTACACCTACTCCGACGCCGAGCTGCACCGCACCCTGCGCGACCTCGATCGGCGGGGCAAGCGCTGGAAGGACCCCATCCAGCGCTACAAGGGCCTGGGCGAGATGGACGCCGACCAGCTGGCCGAGACCACCATGGAGCCGCGCCACCGCACCCTGCGCCGGGTCCGCATCGAGGACGTCGAGGCGGCCGAGCAGATCTTCTCGCTGCTCATGGGCAGCGACGTGGCGCCCCGCCGCGAGTTCATCGTCAGCAGCGCCGCCGAGGTCGACCGCGACGCCATCGACGCCTGACGCCTGCGGCTCCTCGGGGGTGGCGGGGCGTGAGGCCTTTCAGGGCGTGCGGGCCGCCGGCGCTCACGAGATCGCCGTTGATGAGGTGAAGGCCGGGAGAGATCCCGGCCTTCACGGTATGCGGGCGGTACGGGCAGGGTCAGAGTTCGACCGGCATCAGCTTGCCGGTGTGGACGTCGTACACCGCTCCGCCGACGGCCAGGCGGTCGGGCAGGTAGGGGTAGGTGCGGATGCGCACCATGTCACGCCGCAGCGCGGCGTCCTGGTCGGGGACGGTGTGGAACTCCAGGCTGCGGGTGTCCACGCCGTACTGGCGGCTGATCAGCTCGTGGACGTCCTCGTCGGTCGACTTGGCCATCCGGCAGTCGGTGTGCGGCATCACCAGCACGCGATCGACCCCGAGCAGGTACACCGCGAGCACGAGCGTCCGCAGGACGTCCTCGGTCACGCGCGCCCCGGCGTTGCGCAGGATCTTGGCGTCGCCGGCCGACAGGCCGAGCAGCTTGAGCGGGTCGATCCGTGAGTCCATGCAGGTGACCACGGCCAGCCCGCGCCTGGCCTGACCGGTCAGGTCCGCCTGCTGGAAGGATCTGGCGAAATCCTCGTTGGCGGTGAGCAGATCGTCGAAGGCTTCCGTCATGATGCCCATATTCCCGGATGTCGGTTCGGCGAATACCTCCGGGGGGCCCGATACGAGGGTTCGTAAAGATCCCACGATCACGCGTCACGATGGGTGATGATGTTCCCACTCTTAGTGAAGATCGTGGAGAGGGTTCGTGGTGGGGACGACCGATTCGCTCGCAGGCCATCTACGCGCGCGGGCCAGGTGGCGGCTCGACCGGGTGCAGGCCCGGGACGGCGGCTGGAACGCGCGCTGCGCGCTCGCCCTGCTCGACGCCGCGTCCTACACGCAGTCCCTTCCCGACGACGACCCGCTGATCGCCGCGCTGGAGGAGGCCGGCTGCTTCGGGGCGTACGGCTGCGGCGAGTTCGAGCCGCAGGAGGCCGTGGCCCGGCTCATCGACTCCTGGCACGACGGCGAGCCCTGGGAGCTGCTGACGGCCATCCCCGTCGCGGCCAAGGCCGGCGCCACGCCCTCACCCTCCTGACCGCGGGCGTTCGCGCGGTAGCGGCCGCACGGGCCGCCGGGAAAGTCCGGGAAGATAATCGCGAGGGTGACGTAGAGCGGGCCGGGCCGGCTCCGACTCCCTTACGACGGACCCCGCAGGGGTCGCCACCCACGGCAAGGAGCCGATCGTGAAGTACATGCTGTTGATCCATAACCGTCCCGGCTACGTCGACGAGCTGTCCGAGGCCGACCGCGAGGCGTTGTTCGGCGCGGTCGACTCGATCATGAAGGAGCTGACCGAGACCGGCGAGCTGCTGCGCGGCGAGGCCCTGGCCGACCCGTCCCAGAGCAAGACGGTGCGCGTCCGCGACGGCGTCCCGGCGATCACCGACGGGCCGTTCAGCGAGGCCAAGGAGCAGTTCGCCGGCTACCTGCTCGTCGAGTGCGAGACGCCCGAGCGCGCCGTCGAGATCGCCGCGAGCTGGCCCGACGCCCGATACTTCGCCATGGAGGTCCGGCCCGTCGTCCACCAGTCGGGGCCGGAGGCCTGAAGACGCCCGTCCCGGCCCGCTAGTGCGGTGACCACAGACGTTCCCCGGGCGCGGCTCTCCACCTCGGGCCGCGTGCGGTGACCGCGTACGTTCATCGGGCGCGGCTCTCCACTTCGGGCCGCACCTGGTGCGGTGACCACATACGTTCCCCGGGCGCGGCTCTCCATCCCCGGCCACGTGCTGCAGTGATCGGCGCCGGGTCGGCGGGTCGTGGTACGGCGATGCCGGCGCCTGCTACGGCGCCCGAGCCGGTGCACGTTCGTGGACAGCGCACTAGTGTCATGCGCCTGAAATTCGTCACTTAAATTTCTATGATTGCCGTATGTCGTCTTCGGGGCCGTCCGCGGTGGAGATCAAGCTGACCGATGCCGAGCGTGCTCGGTTGGTGGAGTTGTCGGCC
>NZ_JBHTCG010000022.1:0-143893 GCF_042665155.1 Sphaerisporangium rhizosphaerae
AACGACAGGGCTACGACCCGATTGGGGGGCGCGCGGGCGGCGGCCGGCCGGTGGGGCCGGGCGCGCCGCGCGGCGGGCGCCGGGACGGCGATGTTCTGCGTCGGGACGCTGACCGCGGTGTCCCCGGCGTTGCACCACTACCCCGTCTACGGCGGCCAGGCCCTGCGCTACGCGCTGGGCGGGCTGGTGCTGCTGGCGGTCATGCGGGCGCGTGGGCTGTCCCACCTGCGGCTGACCGGCAGGGAGATGGGGCTGATCACGTTGCTGGCCGTCGTCGGGCTGGCCGTCTTCAACGTCCTGGTCATCGAGTCCACCCGGCACGCCGACCCCGCGACCGTGGGGACGGTCGTCGCGACCGTGCCGGTCGTCCTCGCCCTCGCCGGGCCGCTCATGGAGCGGCGACGGCCCACCCCGCACCTGGTGGCGGCGGCCGCGATCGTGGCGGGCGGCGCAGGGGTGGCCACCGGGCTCGGCGGCGGCACGCCCCTCGGCGTGGTGCTGGCTCTGGGCGTGCTCGCGTGCGAGGTGGGGTTCTCGCTGCTCGCCGTCCCCCTGCTGGCGCGCCTGGGCGCGGTGCGCGTCTCGGCGTACGCGACGATCGCCGCGGTGCCGCTGCTGCTGGTGGCGGGCGTGGCGGTGGACGGACGGGCGGCGCTGCGCGTTCCCACGGCGGCCGAGGCGGCGGCGCTGGCCTACCTGGCGGTCGTGGTGACCGCGTTCGCGTTCTTCTGCTGGTACGACGCGCTGCCCCGCCTCGGGGCCGAGCGCGCGGGGCTGTTCTCCGGGTTCCTGCCGGTCGGGGCCATCGTCGGGACCGTCGTCCTCGGCACCGGCCGGCCCAACGGCGCCGAGATCGCGGGCGCGGCGCTGGTCGTCGCCGGCCTGGTGTTCGGGCTGCGCCCGCGCCGCCGCCCGGAGGCGGCCCCGCCGCGCGAGCCGGGCGGCGATGGTGTAGTCCTGAGCGGGAGGCCCTGTGCCGGCCAGGAAGGAGCACCTCGGTGACAGATACGGCAGCCGTGGCGAGCCCGGTGGACTTCACCGTCCATGGGGACTACGGCCTGAAGAAGTCCACCAGCGCGACCGGCGCGTTCACCCGCCCGCCGTACAGCTTCCGCGACCGCGTGAGCGCCGACGGCGGCGGGTACCCGGCCGAGCCAGGCCGCTACCACCTCTACGTGTCGCTGGCCTGCCCCTGGGCGCACCGGTCGGTCATCGTACGGGCGCTGAAGGGGCTGGAGGACGTCGTGTCGATGTCGGTCGTGGACCCGGTCCGCGACGGGCGCGGCTGGGCGTTCCGCGAGGGCCCCGGCCACACGGCCGACCCGGTCAACGGCTTCACCCTGCTGCGCGAGGCGTACGAGGCGAGCGATCCGGGGTACGACGGGCACGTGTCGGTCCCCGTGCTGTGGGACCGCCAGAGCGGGCGCATCGTCAGCAACAACTTCCCCGACATCTCGATCGACCTCGGCACGCAGTTCGAGCGGTGGGCCGACGCCTCCGTCGACCTCTACCCCGCCGACCTGCGGCCGCAGATCGACGAGCTGAACGACCGGGTGTACGCCACCGTCAACAACGGGGTGTACCGCTGCGGCTTCGCCACCGGCCAGCAGCCCTACGACGAGGCGGTCCAGGCCCTGTTCGCGACCCTGGACGAGCTGGAGGAGCGCCTCGCCTCCGGCCGGTACCTGTTCGGCGACCGGCTGACCGAGGCGGACGTGCGGCTGTGGGTGACGCTGGCGCGCTTCGACGCGGTGTACGTCACCCACTTCAAGGCCAACCTGCGCCGCCTGGTCGACTACCCGAACCTGTGGGCGTACGCCCGCGATCTCTACCAGCGCCCGGCCTTCGGCGGGACGACCGACTTCGACCACATCAAGCGGCACTACTACCAGACCCACCCTCAGATCAACCCGTCCCGCATCGTCCCGGCCGGTCCGCTGACCGACTGGACCGCCCCGCACGGCCGCGGCTGACCGAGCGACCCGTCCCCCGACCGCCCGGCTCCTGACCGCCCGGCCCTCGATCAGCCGGCCGAAGAGTAGCGCGCTGTTCCCGCACGCTGTTCCCGCGCGCTGTTTCCGCATGCTCTCCACCCGGATAAGAGCCACTTCAGAGCATTTTTCCGTACATGTACGGATGTACCTACGGATGTTCAAGCCTCACGCGCGCACCTAGCGTCTCGGGCGCGGGCCGGTTCGCTCCCGGCCCGGGACGCGAGAACAGGAGCGCCCTGACGTGACATTCCCGCCCCTCCCGCCGTAGCCGTCGCTCCCGCCATGGGAGATGTTCTCCGGCGGATGGCGCGGCCAGACCCCCCGCCCATACCGCTCCGTCCGCCGGGCTCGCCATTCATTTCTCTCATCACCCCCCAATCCCACCTGTCATGCCGCCGGGCTACCCCCCTGCGGTGCGACGGCCGTGCCCGCCCGACCGGCGACCGGCGCAGGTGGGAGGCAGAGAAAGGAAGAACGCGCATGAGGCGCAGAGCTCTACTGGCCGCCGTGGCCTGCGTGGCCACGGTCGCCGTTGTGGCACCCGCCACCCCCGCGGGCGCCAAGCCCTCGCCCGGGGCCAAGAAAGAGGTCAACTCCTCCGTCGCCGCGGCCGAGCGCGCCGCCGCGGACCCGTCGCAGCGCGCCGCGGCCGCCGCTGACCAGGCCGTGGCCAGCGGCCTCGACGACCTCCGGCTGAGCCTGAACGAGGTATACAAGCGCACCAACGTGACCGCCGGCGCGGGCGGCGTCTACTCCGTCGCCTACGAGCGCTCCTACAAGGGCCTTCCGGTGGTCGGCGGCGACGCGGTCGTGATCGCCGACTCCTCGGGACGGGTGCGCGACACCGCGGCCGCCTCCGCCGCCATGCCCACCGGCCTGTCGACCACGCCTGCGGTGAGCGCGGAGAGCGCCACCGCGACCGCCAAGACCAAGCTGGAGCGGGTGGACGACAGCGCCGCCCCACGCCTGGTGATGCTCGCCTGGGGCAAGAAGCCGCGCCTGACGTGGGAGGCGACGGTCGCCGGCATCGCCGCCGGCAAGCCGAGCATCCAGCATGTCTTCGTCGACGCCGCCACAGGCGAGATCGCCGACTCCTACGACGACGTGCGCGCGGGTACAGGCACCGGCTACTACTACGGCAGCGTCACGATCAACACCAGCGGCTCGGGCAGCTCGTACTCGATGACCGACTCCACCCGCAGTGGCCTGCGCTGCGGCGGGCAGAACGGCTCGGCGTACACCGGCACCGACGACGCCTGGGGCAACGGCTCGGGGACGAACCTGGAGACCGCCTGCGTCGACGCCCTGTACGGCGTCCAGCGCGAGTGGGACATGCTGGGCTCGTGGCTCGGCCGCAACGGCATCAACGGCAGCGGCGGCGGCTTCCCGACCCGCGTGGGCCTGAACGACGTCAACGCCTACTGGAACGGCAGCTACACCAACTTCGGGCACTCGCAGGACGGCGCCCGCCAGGCCACGCCGATCGACGTGGTGTCCCACGAGTTCGGCCACGCGATCTTCCAGACCACCCCCGGCGGCGCCGGCTCGGGCAACGAGAACGGCGGCATCAACGAGTCCACCGGCGACATCTTCGGCTCGCTCACCGAGGCCTACGCCAACAACCCCAACGACCCGCCGGACTACCAGGTCGGCGAGGAGGTCGACCTCGTCGGGGACGGGCCGATCAGGTACATGTACAACCCGTCGCTCGCCGGCGACCCCAACTGCTGGTCGTCCTCGATCCCGAGCACCGAGGTGCACTCGGCGGCCGGCCCGCTCAACCACTGGTTCTACCTGCTGGCCGAGGGCTCCGCGCCGGGCGGCGGCAAGCCGAACAGCCCGATCTGCTCCAGCGGCCCCTCCTCGGTGACCGGTCTCGGCATCCAGAAGGCCGGCAAGATCTACATGGGCGCCCTGCAGCGCAAGACGTCGAGCTGGCGGTACGCCAACATCCGCTCGGCCTCCCTCGCGGCGGCCGTGGAGCTGTACGGCGCGACGAGCACGGAGTGCGCGACCACCAAGGCGGCGTGGAACTCGATCAACGTGCCCGCGCAGTCCGGTGAGCCGTCCTGCACCCCCAGCTCCAGCAACGACTTCTCGCTGACGCTGAGCCCGACCGCGGGTTCGGTGGCCCCGGGCTCGTCGGCCACCTCGACGGTCGCCACGGCGACCACCGCGGGCAGCGCGCAGACGGTCGCGCTGTCGGCGTCCGGCCTGCCCTCCGGCGCGAGCGCGAGCTTCAGCCCGTCCTCGGTCACCTCGGGCTCGTCGTCCACGCTGACCATCTCCACCAGTAGCTCGACCCCGGCCGGAACCTACAGCGTGACGATCACCGGAACCGGGACGGGCGCCACCCACACCGCGGTGTACTCGCTGACCGTGACGGGCACCTCCGGCACCCGCACGTTCACCAACGGCACCGACTACACCATCAACGACGGGTCCACCGTCACCAGTCCGGTCACCTCGACCGCCAGCGGGAACGCGGTCTCCCCGGTGCAGGTCAGCGTGACCATCAACCACCCCTGCGCGTACGACCTGGGCATCCGGCTGCGCGGGCCGAGCGGAACCTACTACACGCTGAAGTCCAGCGGCAGCGGAAGCTGCGCGTCCTTCGGCACCCGCACCTACTCGGTCGCCGTGAGCCAGGTGGCGGCGGGCCAGTGGGCGCTGGAGGTCAGCGACAACTACCTCCTCGACACCGGCTACCTGGACAGCTGGACCATCACCGTCTAGGCCGGCGCACTTCCAGGCCCCCGGGATCGCACCTGGTCCCGGGGGCTTCCGCGTGCCCGGCGGCCTGGACATCTCGGTCAGACGGGCAGGGTGACCTCGGTCCTGGATCGGACGCCGAGCTTGCGCAGCACGGTGGCGACGTGGCTCTCGACCGTGCGCCTGGACAGGAACAGCACGTCCGCGATCTCCCGGTTGGTGCGGCCGAGCGCGACCAGCCGGGCCACCTCCCGCTCGCGCTGCGACAGCGCGCCGGCGCCGTTGCGCAGCGGCCGGTTGGCGCGCGGACGGGGAAGGTGGATCTCCACGCCGATGTCGCGCAGCACGCGCCGGCACCGGGCGGCGTCGTGGGTGGCGCCCATCTCGCCGTACCGCTCGGCCAGTTCGGTGAAGGCCGCTGCGGCGCCGCCGTCGCCGAGGGCGAGCCTGGCCCTCGCCTCCCCCTCGCCGGCCCGCGCCGCCGCGTACGGCTGCGGCATGGCCGTGTAGGCCTCGCGGGCCTGCGCGTAGCGGGCGGCGGCGTCGGCGTGCCGGCGTTCGGCGGCGGCCAGGGCGCCGCGTGCCACCTCCAGCGCGGCGTCGGCGTTGGGCGCGATGCGCCCGGCGATGCCGCGGGCGTACTCGGCGACCAGGTCGGCGGCCCGTCCCGTCCGCCCGCCCCAGACCATGGCCGCGACGGCCGAGGGCACCAGGCCGGCGCCCCACACCCAGACCCCCTTGCGGCGCAGCAGGCCCACCGCCCGTTCGGCCTCGGTGACCGCGCGGTCGAGCGCGCCGCGGGCCAGGTGCAGCTCGATCATCCCGCCGGCGGCGGCCAGCACGATGGGGACGTACCGCGCCTCGGGCGCGTCGAGGCCGGCGCTGTGGAAGTGCTTGGTGGCCTCGTCCCACTCTCCGGTGGCCACGGCGAGCCAGCCCAGCACCAGCCACAGGTCCACCACGATGAGCGGCGTCTCGGTCGCCAGCTCCCCGAGGGCGGCCGCGCGGTCGCGCAGGCCCTCCCAGCGGCCGGTCAGCCACTCTCTGCGGATGGTCGAGACGTCCAGCAGGTAGGCGGGGTACTTCGCGCCGGTCTCCGCGGCCAGCCGCCGCCCCTCCCGGCCGAACCTCTCGGCGGCGGCGTAGTGGCCGAGCGTCGTCGCCGAGTCGTGCAAGTTGCAGTACGCGCGGGCGGCCTCGCGCCGGACCGCCGTCGACGGGTCGCCGGAGGGCAGCGTCGCCGCCACGGCGAAGGCGCGGGGCGAGCCGATAATCATCTCCAGGGAGGCCCGGTTGGCCAGGACGGCCGCGGTCAGCTCGGGGTCGTCGGCGGTCGCCACGAGCGCCTCGGCACGCTCCATCCACTCCTGGTGCTTGGCCAGCGGCTCGACGCCCCACCCCGGCATGGCCAGGCTGGCCCAGCCGCGGGCGGCCAGGGTCGGCCGGTGGCTCAGCTCGGCGCAGGCCGCCATGATCTCGGGGCGGCCCGCCGCGGTGTCGCCGGCCTGGTTGGACAGCACGACCCCGAGGCTCAGCCGGGCCTCGGCGCGCAGGTCGCGGGACAGGAAGTCGTCTCTCAGCACGTGGCGCAGCAGCCGCACCACCCGCTGGTGGGACAGGCCGGTCGCCGCGAAGCGGCCGAGCATCAGGGCGAGCGGGCCGCGTTCGGGCGCGGGCAGGCCGGGGTCGTCCAGCATGCCCTCGATGACCTCGACCGCCACGGCGGTGTCGCCGAGGGCGGCGGCCTGCTGGGCGGCGGCGGTGCCGTGGCGCAGCCACGCCTCGGTGTCGCCGGCGTGCCGCGCGTGGAAGGCCAGCTGCACCATGGGCGGGGAGTCCATCGCCAGCAGCGCGCCCATCGCCCGTTCGTGCCCGGACCTGCGCTCCGGACCGGGGATCGCGTCGTACACCGCCTGCTGGGCCAGCGCGTGGCGGAAGCCGTACCGGCCGCCCGCGTGCTCGTGCAGGACCCCGGCCCGCAGCGCCTCGCCGAGCCCGGCCGAGGTGCCGCCGACGGCCGTGAGCAACTGCTCGCCCGCGGGGAGCCGCAGCAGCGCCGCCGCCTGCACCGCGCCGACGGCCGCCGCCGACAGCCCGGCCATGCGGTCGGCCATGGCCTCGCGCAGCAGCAGCGGCACGGCGGCGCGGTCGAGCGCGTCCGGGTCCAGCGCGCCGGGCAGGGACCGCACGACCTCCTCCACGACGAACGGGATTCCGGCCGTGCGCTCATGCAGCCGCTCGACGAACCGGGACGACAGGTCGGACCTGTCGAGCAGCGCCCCGGCCAGGCTCGCCACGTCCGAGACGTCCAGCGGGGCGAGCGGCACCACGACGCTGGTGGTGTCGGGCTGGTGGCGGTAGGCGCGGCCGAGGGGCGAGCGGCCCGCGCCCTGGTCCTCGCGCCGGTAGGTGGCCACGAGGGCGACCCCGGCGGGCGGCTGGTCGGCCAGGAAGCGCAGCAGATCGCGGGTGCCGTCGTCGGCCCAGTGGAGGTCCTCGATGACCAGGACGGCGGGCGCGACGGCGGCCAGCAGGGCGCGGATGGCGCGGAACACCCGGTGCCGCTCGGCCCGGGGATCCTCGAGCGGGGGCGGGGACGGCGGCAGCGCGCCGGACAGCTCGGGCAGGTAACCGCGCAGGGCGCCGGTCACCGGGTTGAGCGCCCCGGCCTCGGGGAGCCGGCCGGCGATGTCGCGCAGCGCCTCGAACACCGGGCCGTAGGGGAAGGGCTCGCGGATCTGGTGGCAGTGGCCGAGCAGGACGACCCGGTCGCCCGAGGCCAGACGGCCGAGCGCGGCGCGGACCAGACGCGTCTTGCCGATGCCGGCCTCGCCCTCGACGAGGACCACGGCCGGCGGGCGGGTCATCGCGTCGATCAGAGCCCGCAACTCGGAGGCGCGGCCTACCAGTGCGGGCGCGGGCACGCCGCTCATCCACTGCTCCAAGGTACGGGTTGCATGACCCCCCGGGTCAGTTATCCACGTACCGTCGGTCAAGGTCAACCCTTGGGCGTAACAGGCTTGTTGCGGATGCGGTCAAGCGGCACAAGGGGGGCTCATGTTCCCCCGGTGCCGCGCGGCGCGCCCCCGCGCGGCGTCGGCGGCGTCAGCGGGCGGGGGTGTGGTGGGGGTCCGCCGTGAAGGTGTGGTCGACGAGACGGGTGGTGGCCTTGCCGTCGTCGCGGGGGGCGTAGGTGCGGACGAACTCGTCGTAGCGGTCGGTGAAGTCGCCGGAGAGGGCGTCGATCAGGCGCACGGCCTCGATGACGTCGCCGCTCTCGCTCAGCAGCGGCCCAGGGGCCTGGGTGCGCAGGTCGAGATAGAGGCCGCGGGAGTTGCGGTAACGCTCCAAGTCGTAGCCGAAGAAGATCATCGGGCGGCCGGTGGCGGCGAAGTCGAACATGACCGAGGAGTAGTCGGTGATCAGCACGTCCGCGATCAGCAGCAGGTCGGCGATATCGGGATAAGTGGTGACGTCGAGGGCGAAGGGGTACTCCCGGCTGACCGGCCCCGGCCGGACCAGCGAAGCCGGCCCCGGCACCACCAGCCCGGCGCCCACCGGCGGCGCCTGCATCATGTGGCCCCGCACCAGCAGCACGTGGTCGCGGCCGAGCACCCGCCGGGCCTCGGCCAGATCGAGGCGCACCGAGGAGTTCCTGCGGTCGTGGTCGCGCCACGTGGGCGCGTACAGCACCACCCGCCTGCCCGCCGGGATGCCCAGGCCGCGCCGCACGGCCGCCGCCAGCTCCGCCCGCTCGGGCGAGGACAGCACGTCGTTGCGCGGCAGGCCGGAGGAAAGGATCTCCCCGCCGTACCCGAAGGCCCGGCGCAGCACCTCCGACGCCCACGGACTCTGGGTGACCAGAAGGTCCCAGTTCGCGACCTCGGCGGCCTGGCGGTACCAGGCGGCCGGCCGGGGTTCGCGGGACATGTGGCGCTGGTCGCCGCCGACGCGCTTGAGCGGCGTGCCGTGCCAGGTCTGCACGCAGATCTGGTCCTCGCGGGCCCGGAACCACTGGGGCAGCAGCGTGTTGGTGATGATGTGCCGCGACCGGGCCAGCGCGGTGTAGTGCTCGCGGCTGCCCTCGCGCACGATGGTCGGCGCGATGCCCGGGCCGAGGCCGAGCGCGGCGGAGTCCGGCGGGACGAACGCGCCGTCCTTGACCACCCAGATGTGCTCGCGGTCGTCGCCGCGGCGCAACCGCTCCTCGTACACCGCCCGGGCGTTGTCGGAGTAGGACCGGCCGTCGAAGGAGAGGTACACCGTCGCGTCGCGCAGCTCACGGCGCCGCTCGGCGGGGTAGTGCACCCGGCGCAGCGCCCACAGGCCGCCCGCGCCCTTCTCGTCGTCGGGACGGCGCTCGGCGGCGACCAGGACGGGCACGTCGAAACGCGTCGCCACCAGGCGGTACTCGCGGCCGTCGACGATGTGGACGCCCTCGTCCAGGGTGTCGAGCAGGCGGTGGTCGACGCGCAGCGGCGCGGTGGTGCCCTTGCCGCCCGCGACCGACAGGCTCCAGGTGCCCGACCCCAGCGCCACCGTGCCGCCGAAACGCGGCAGCGCGCCCGGCGGCACGCGCACGGAGAAACCCGCCCCGGAACGCGCCAGCGGCACGCGGTAGGTCAGGCCCGCGCGCTGGCGCAGCACCAGGTCGCGCTGGCCGGGCTCGGTGTCGGGGTAGGTGCCCGCCAGGGTGAGGACCCCGTCGTCGCCCCACCCGGCCGAGGTGATGACCGGCCAGACGCGGTGCGCCGCGACGACGGCGCGGTCGCGGCGGTCGCGCAGCACGGTGATCTCGCGGCGGCCGACCCCGATGCGGGTCTCGGCGTCGTCGTCCATCATCACCGGCGCGGCCGGATCGCCCCGCGGCTCCACCCACAGCCTGCGGGCGTCCTGCTCCTTCATCAGCGCCGGCACGGCCAGCGCGACCGAGAAGCGCGTGCCCCCCTCGACCGGAGTGAAGTCGGCGGCCATGCGGTGGCCGCCGAGACGGGCCCGGCCCTTGGTGGCCGTGACCCCGGGAAGGAAACCGGTCAGCTCGACCTGGTCGCCCTCGTGGGTCACGCCCGTCAGCTCGGCGCGCGTCGGCTGCAGCACCACCTGGAACACCCGGTCGGAGGTCCACGCCGGCCGCACCCACCACCCGGGACGGACCCGCAGGCCCGCGGGCCGTTCGGTGCGGCCCATGACCGGGCCGCGCAGGGCGCCGGTGGCCCGGGCGCCCCGGCTCCAGATGACGATGTCAGCCCACCAGGTCGTGGTGTCGGGGACCGCCGGACGGCCGCGCAGCATGCGCTGGGCGCCGTGGACGGCGGCGCGGAGGGCCGCGCGCCAGCGCAGCGACCACGGGCGGACCTCGGCGACGAAGCCGGCCCAGTCGTAGTTGCACCCGGGCTCGGCGGCGTCGTGCGTGGCCTGCGGCCGGTAGGCGCGACGGGTGCGGGCCGTGATGGGCGGCACCCAGCGCGGGCCGCGCAGCACCACGGTGGCGCGGTTGAGGCGCCGGCTGCGCACCGACAGCCCCACCAGATAGGCGTGCCCGGTGACCCGCAGCCGCCCCTCGTGCCAGGAGACGTCGGCGACCTCGGTCAGCGGGACCAGGTCGGACCTGCGCAGCCGGAACAGCGGCCGCGGCGCGATGACCGGCAGGTCGGCGTACCAGGCCAGCCCCCGCCGCACCCGCTTGGACGGCTCGGCGGTCGCCGCGACCAGCCCCGCGAGCTCGTCGCCCTCGGCGAGCTCGCGCGGGTCGCGGTGCTCGATGAGGTGGTAGGCGAGCCGGCGGGCGACCGGCAGGCGCCGCTTGACCGAGGCGTCGACGCCGGACAGATAGTCGCGCAGCAGGTCGATGGCCTGGCGCAGGCGGGTGGCGTCCCGGCGGGCGGCCGTCTCGAGGCGCAGGCCGAGCGGCCCGTTGAGCGCCTCGTAGTGCAGCCTGCGGCGCTGGGCGCGGGTCAGCCCCGCGGGGTCGACCGCCGCGATCACGGCGTCGAGCGGATCTCCCCTGTCATGGAGGTCCTGGGCGGCCCGCAGCCGGTCGGCGACGATGTCACCGTTCCGCGCGGGCGTGGCACCGGTGGCCATCGGGGAGGCACCGCCTTTCCAGTCTCACCGCGAGGGGCGTTTCTGGAATGGTAATGCGAGTTACTGAGAAATCACTGATGATCTCCCTGCCACCGGGCGTGGCGCATATCTGCTCTTTCCCCCCTCATCGGCGTGCCCTCCTCGCGCCAGCGGGACAGGCACCGGTTCTCGTGCCCCCGCACCGGATGGCCGTCCGCGCGGACGACGCGCCACCAGGGGACACCGCCGCCCCAGGTGGACATCACCCGGCCGACCTGCCGCGGCCCGCCCTCGCCGAGGTACTCGGCGACGTCACCGTAGGACATGACCTTGCCCGGCGGGATGCGCTCGACCAGGTCGAGCACCCGCTCGGCGAAGGGGGGCGGGTCTCCGGTCACGTGCTCCACTGGGCGGGCCCGAGGGAGATGATCTCCTCCAGCTTGCCGAACTCGTAGGTCGCCTCCCCGTTGACCTGCTCGACGATGCCCTCACGGATGCCGTACGCCTCGCCGTCCTCGCCGACCAGGCTGCCGCCCAGCATCTCGGCCAGGCGGGCGAGCTGGGCGACCTGCCAGTCGGAGGTCGGCTCCAGGTACAGGCGCCCCTGCCATAGGGCGACGACGTGCTCGGTCTCGCCGTGGCGGGCGAAGATCTGGCCGGACTCCGGCGTTCCCCGCAGCTCCAGGCCGGCGTCCGCCGACGCCGTCACCTCGGTGAGCTCGGCGTAGGCGAGCGGCGATAGGCGTTGTACGCGCAACTCGTATCCCACGAGATGGGAACCCTAGCGAATCTTGACCGCTCACCGGTATGGAAAAGGGCCACAACGGTCAGAACGCATCCGAAATGCCACCGAACCTCCGCCAAACAGCGCCCTGTTCGCGGCCCGTATGTGATCATTGCCGTTCGGCCCGCCGGGTGAGCACGACGACGGCTCCGCCGAACCCGACCAGGCCGAGCAGGATGCCGGCGCCGTAGACCCACAGCCGCACGGGGTCGGCCCCCGGCGGGGTGGGGGCCGGGGCGGTCGTGCCGCCGCCGAAGTGCAGGCCCTTGCGCACCGCCACCGAGCCGCGGTAGCCGACGAGCTCGCCCGCGCGGGCGAGCGCGGCGGCGGCGTCGACGACGCCGAACCCGGCCTTGTCGTCATAGCCGCCGCGCGGCCCCCCCTTGGTGGAGGAGGAGACCGCCCGGGAGACCAGGTCGGGGGTGAGGCTCGGGTATCTCGCCTTGATCAGGGCGGCCACCCCGGCCACCAGGGCCGTGGCGGCGCTGCTCCCCTCCACCTCCACGTAGCCGCCGCCCGGGACCGCCGCCGGGACGCCGACGCCGGGCGCGCCGACCAGCACCGAGAGGTTGTCGCTGCTGAACGCGGCCGGCCGGCCGCGGCGGTCGACGGCGCCGACGCCGATCACCCCGGCGTAGCCCGCCGGGAAGCTCCAGAAGGAGGTGCCGCGCTTCTGCGCCGCCTGCGTGTCGCCGTCGTTGCCCACGGCCGCCACCAGCACCACCCCGCGCGCCAGCGCGTACGCGACCGCCTCGCGGTCGGCGCGCTGGGCGGCGTACTCGCCCAGCGACATGCTGATGACCTGGACCCCGTGGTCGGTGGCGTACCGCACCGCCCGCGACAGCGGGCTCTCGGCCGGCAGCCCGAGGCCGTCGTCGGGCGCGATCAGGTTGTCCTCGGGCTCGCCCTCGTCGATCACCGGGACCGACAGGATGCGCGCCTCGGGCGCCACGCCGATGAGCCCGCCGTCGCGCCCCGAACCGGCGATGAGCGAGGCCATCGCGGTGCCGTGCGGGCCGGAGGAGATGGTCTCGTCGTCGAAGATGCTCGACCGCATGTCGGGCGCGACGGTGACCTTGTCCTTCAGGACCGGGGTCCTGACGTCGACGATGCTGTCGATCACGGCGACGGTCACGCCCGCGCCGCGGCTGGTCTTCCACGCCTGCTCGGCGTTGATCGCGTCGAGCACCCACCGCTGCCGGTCGCGCACGTCCTGCCCCGCCGCGGGCCCGGCGAGCAGCCCGGCGAGCGCGAGCGCCGCGCCGAGCGCGCCAGCCGCCCTCAACACACGTTCCCCTGCGTGCACCGGGGGATGTCGGGAGGCGCGGCGAGACCGCGGGCGATGTGCCCGGCGATCGACTGGGCCGTCGGCCACAGCTCGCTGTGGGTGATCTCCTCGGGCGGCACGGCGGCGCGGGTGCGGCCGTCGGCGTACCCGGCGGTGGAGAAGACGATGTACGGGCCCGCGCCGGTCCAGCCGGTGCGCTGGCGCTGCGCGGCCCCGAACCGGTCGGTGGCCGTGCCGGGGAAGGCCACCGGCCGGACGCCGACGCGGTCGTCCACGGGAAGGTCGGCGGCGGTGTCCACCCTCTTCTCCTCATCGGCCAGCACGGCCACCCCCACGGTCACCACGAAGGTCGAGGTCTGGTCGACGTAGGTCGCGCGCAGCATGGTGCGGCAACCGTGCTCGCGCAGCACCGAGGCGACGGGGGCGTCGACCACGGAGGGGCACCGCGCCTCGGGAGCGATGCCCACGCGGCGGGCGAACTGGCGGACCCGGGAGAGCCCGAGGTACTCGACCTGGGCCGGGAAGACGGCGTCGGCCCGCCACGCCTGCCAGCGCCGCGCGACGTCCTGCTCGGCGTAGCGGGCGCGCTCGGCGACCGTCAGCGGCCGGGAACGCGTCTCCTGCAGCACCCCGACCGAGCCGAGCAGCACGTTGATCGCGGCGATGGCCAGGATCGTGCCCATGATCAGCAAGAACAGGGAGCGAAACCGGATGCCGCGCTCGAGCTCCTCGCGGTCTCGCGCCGCCCGCAGGCCCGCCGCGCGGGCACGCGAGCCGCTCCACGACCGCGCTCCCCCGCCGGCCGGGCCGGCCTCGGACCGGAAGGGCCCCGAGCGCGGGCGGAGACCGCCCGTGGGG
This sequence comes from Sphaerisporangium rhizosphaerae, assembly GCF_042665155.1. Lineage (NCBI taxonomy): Bacteria > Bacillati > Actinomycetota > Actinomycetes > Streptosporangiales > Streptosporangiaceae > Sphaerisporangium > Sphaerisporangium rhizosphaerae. The sequence continues at coordinate 13,700 of NZ_JBHTCG010000022.1, forward strand.
AGCCGGGGCGCGCCGCGCGCGCCACCGGCACGCGCGGGCCAGGGCGTCACCGGCCGCGCCCGTGGCTCCTCAGGCGACATACTTCGATGCTACGTCGGCGCCCGCCGCCACCGGCCCCCTCGCCTCCCTCACATTGCTTGGTGTCCGCCTCGCGCCTCTGGCGGCCCTCGCCCGCCTGCCGCGCCCGCCGCGCCGCAGGAGCACCACCACCGCCGCCAGGCTCACCCCCGTGCCCGCGGTCGCGGCCAGGGCGATCCCGCCGTACAGAGTGATCATGCCCGTGTCGCGGCGCACCACACGCACCGGCGGCAGCGGCGCGGGCCCGGCGCCGAGCCCGGCGGACATGGGCAGGTCGGCGTCCTGGGCGCCGGGCCCCGAGGCGGTGTGGCGGTGGCGCGCCAGCCTCGCCGCCTCGGCGAGCGCGCGGGCGGCGTTCACGACGCCGAAGCCCACGCCCGGGTCGTACCCGCGGGCGGGCCTGCGCGTGACCCCGGTGGTGAGCGCCTGGGCGACCAGCGCCGGGGACATCCGCGGATACCTGGCCTTGATCAGCGCGGCGACGCCGGACACCAGCGCCGTGGCCTGCGAGGTGCCCCGCCCGACCCAGTATTGGTCGCCGGGCCCGGCACCGAAGACGTCGACGCCGGGCGCCGCCACCTGCACCAGCGAGTTGCGGTTGGAGAACGACGCCTTGTGCAGCCCGTGGTCGGCGGCGCCGACCGAGATCACCCCGGGCAGCGACGCCGGGTAGGAGTACGGCCCGTCGCGGCGGCCCGCGCCGTCGTTGCCCGCGGCGGCCACCAGCACCACGCCCTTGGAGACCGCGTACCGGATCGCCGCCCGCTCCTGCCGGGTGGGCCGGTCCTTCGAGATCGACATGTTGATGACCCGCGCGCCCTTGTCGACGGCGTACCGGATGCCGCGCGCGACGACGTTCTCGAACCGCGCCTGGGAGTTGAAGGCGTGGAAGCCCGGCTCGTCGTCCTCCAGGATCACCCGGACCGACAGCACGCGGGCGGCGGGCGCCACCCCGATCACCCCGTCGGAGCGTCCCGGCCCGTGCCCGTGCCCGGCGATCAGCGAGGCCATGTACGTGCCGTGCAGGCGGCGGGGCGGGGTGCCGCGCGGGTTGGCGCCCCGGGTGAGGTCGGGACCGGTGACCACCGAGCCCACCAGGTCGTGGTGCCGGGGGTCGACCCCCGAGTCCAGGACCGCGACCAGGACGCCGGCACCCCGGGTCAGCCGCCAGGCGTGCGCCACGTCCAGGGTGCGCAGCACCTGTCGCTGGCTGCCGCGCACCTGGTCGGCGCGGGCGGGCGCGGCGGCCAGGACGAACGCGGGCGCGAGCACGGCCAGGGCCAGCATCACGGCCCCGGCGAGGAGCAGCGTCGCGCGCGGTCGCCACGCCGATCCTCGCGACGGTTCTCGCGACGGCCTTAGCGCCGCTCCTCGCACCGGCCCTCGCGCCGCTTCTCGCGACCGCCCGGCGCGGACGGGCGTCGTGGTCAGCACTGCCAGTCCTTGCCGGCGCAGTCGGGCCGCGCCGGGGTGGAAAGCGCGGTCAGCACCCGCTCGGCCAGGTCGGAGGCGAAGGCGAAGATCGTGGAGCGCTGGTGCCCGACCGACCGGGCCGGCCTGCCGTCGACCTGGCCCGCCGTGGTGACCACCAGGTACGGGCCCGCCTGCGCCAGCGAGGACGCCTGGCGGGCGGCGGCCGTGAAGCGGTCGGCGACGGTCTGCGGGAAGGTCAGGGCGCGCAGCCCGGGCGAGGGCACGCCGCCCGGCGGGAACGCGGCGCGGGCCCTGAGCGCGGAGTCCTGGTCGGGGAAGGCCGCGACGCCCACGGTCACGACCACGCCCTGGAGGGCGTCCAGGTAGGTCGCCCGGAGCACGGCCCGGCAGCGGGCGGCCTTCAGCGCCGCGCGGAGCGCGGCGTCCACCGCGGCCGAGCAGTCGGTGCGGGAGGAGATGCCGACCCTGCGGGCGTACTCCTGCCCGCCCTGCTCGGCGACGTACGGCAGGGCCGCGGGGAAGATCCTGCCCGCGGGCCACACCTGCCAGCGGCGCGCGGTCTCCTCGGCCGACGCCCGATGGACCTCGGCGGCGCTCGGGCCGCGGGTCAACTCGGTGCCCGCGGCTCCGGCGGACACGGCGGCGGCCACCGCGCAGACGAGAGTGAGCGCTGACGCCACCACCAGGGACGGCCACGTACGCAGGACACTCACCTGCCCGACCTTAACGCCCCGGACAAGCGGACATCCGGCGTTCCATCCGCATAAACCCCATTGGAAAGTACTTGACGCTATGGAAAGTGGAAAGTACTTTCCTAAGTGGAAAGTGAGGAGCCGACATGGACGCCACCCCCGAAGACGCCCCCCGCGTCACCCCCCGAGACCCCGCCCACGCCACCCCGCAGGACGCCGCGCACACCCTTTCCGAGCACGCGTCGCACACCACCCCAAGGGGTGCTGCACACACCCCTTCGGGGCCCGCGTCAGACATCTCGCCCGAGGAGGCCGCGCGCACCCTGCGCGAGATCCGCGAGTCGCAGGCCCGGATGATCAGGTCCCGGCCCTGGTTCCCCGCCTGGTACACCACCGGCGTCGCCCTCTTCGTCACCGGCATGCAGTTCCTCACCGAACCCGGCACCCCGGGCGCGGCGACCGCGGCGGGCATCGTCGTCCTGACGCTCGCGCTCACGGGGTCGGTGGGCGCGCTGGTGCTCTTCGAGCGGCAGCGGCCCCACCGCAGCCTGGTCACCGGCTCGATCCTGCTCTGGTTCATGGCCTGGGTGGCGGTCTGCGTCGGCGTGTGCCTGGCGGTAGCCCTGCCCCTGTCGGGGGCCGGGGTGCCCTACGCCCGCACCTACGCGGGCCTGGCGATGACGGCGTTCATGGCGGTCACCGGCCCGCTCGTCGGCCGGTGGATCACCCGGCGCATCGCGGCCACCGTCGAGGCCGGCTGATGACCGAACTGAACCCGGTGATCCACGCCCCCGTGCGGCTGCGCGTCATGTCGCTGCTCGCGGCGGTGGAGGAGGCCGAGTTCGCCTTCGTCCGCGACGAGGTCGAGGTCAGCGACTCGGTGATGTCCAAGCACGCCGCCGCGCTGGAGTCGGCCGGGTATGTAGCGATCCGCAAGGGCCACGTCGGCAAGCGTCCCCGCACCTGGCTGCGGCTCACCCCGGAGGGCCGCCGGGCCTACACCTCCCACGTCGCCGCCCTCCGCGACATCGTCGCCCGCTCCGGCCTCTCCCTCACCGACGGATGACCCCGCACCCGGCCTCATCCGGAAACACCCGAATCTTGAAATGACGCGACCCGCCCTCCGCTGGGGAGGGCGGGTCGCGTTCGAGGTCGCGTCAGTAGGTGGGCAGCGAGGGGTCCACCGTCTTGATCCAGCTCAGCACGCCGCCGCCCACGTGGACGGCGTCGGAGAAGCCGGCGCTCTTGACGACCGCCAGCGCCTCGGCGGAGCGGGCGCCCGACTTGCAGTGCAGGACGATCTTCCTGTCCTGCGGCAGCCGCTCAAGAGCCGTGCCCCGCAGGAACTCGCCCTTGGGGATCAGCACGGCGCCGGGGATGTTGACGATCTCGTACTCGTTCTGCTCGCGGACGTCCACGACGAAGATGTCGTCGCCGCGGTCCATCATGTCCTTGAGCTCCTGGGCGGTGATCGTCGAGCCCGTCGCGGCCTGCGCCGCCTCGTCGGAGATCGTGCCGCAGAACGCCTCGTAGTCGATCAGCTCGGTGATCGTCGGGTTCTTGCCGCACAGCGGGCACTCGGGGTCCTTGCGGACCTTGACGTCCCGGTACTTCATCTCCAGCGCGTCGTAGATCATCAGACGGCCGACCAGCGGCTCGCCGATGCCGGTCAGCACCTTGATGGCCTCGTTGACCTGGATGGAGCCGATGGAGGCGCACAGGACGCCGAGCACGCCGCCCTCGGCGCACGAGGGGACCATGCCTGGAGGGGGCGGCTCGGGGTACAGGCAGCGGTAGCAGGGCCCGTACTCGGCCCAGAAGACGCTCGCCTGGCCGTCGAAGCGGTAGATCGAGCCCCAGATGTAGGGCTTGCCCAGCAACACGGCCGCGTCGTTGACCATGTAGCGGGTGGCGAAGTTGTCGGTGCCGTCCACGATGAGGTCGTAGGCGGCGAAGATGTCCATCACGTTGTCGGTCGTGAGGGCGACGTTGTGGATGACGACGTTGACCAGGGGGTTGATCTCGCGCACGCTCGCCGCGGCGCTCTCGGCCTTCAGCCGGCCGACGTCCGACTGGCCGTGGATGATCTGCCGCTGAAGGTTTGACTCATCAACGACATCGAAGTCGACGACGCCGAGCGTGCCGATACCGGCCGCGGCGAGGTACATCAAGGCCGGGGAACCGAGGCCGCCGGCGCCCACACACAGCACCTTGGCGTTCTTCAGCCGCTTCTGCCCGGCCATCCCGACGTCGGGGATGATCAGGTGGCGAGAGTAGCGGCGCACCTCGTCAACGGTCAGCTCGTCGGCCGGCTCTACCAGCGGTGGCAACGACACAGTTCTACGCTCCCGTTTCAGGGGATTCACTAATTGGCGGCTCGCCCGTCAGGCTACGCGCCCCGCCGTCTGTCACAACCTAACCCGGTCGCCCCCGCATTCCCGAATCGGCGATCTTATCCGACGAAGGCCGTATCCCTCGACTTCTGGGCTTTCTGCGGATATTTCACCCCGTCCTCGCCAGCGGCCGTCGGGCGCCGTCCTGCAGCAGGAGGCGCACGTGGCGGGCCACGAGGCCGGGACACTCCATCTGTGCGACGTGCGCCGCGTGCGGCAGCAGCACCAGGCGCACGTCGGGGAACGTGCGGCCGGCGCGCGCGGCCATCCGCGGGTGCACGAGGCGGTCGTGCCGGCCGTGGACGACCAGCGTGGGCGCCGTGACCTGCCCGGCCAGCCGCCACAGGTTCTCCTCGCCCCGGCGGAAGTACTCGCCGACCAGGGCGCGGGCGGAGCCGACCAGGGCCGTTCCGGCATAGGGCAGCTCGTCGCGTCGGAGCAGTTCGGCCACGGCGTCCTCCAGCCGGTCGGGATGGACCCGGCCGGTGTCGGCGTAGCACATCTCCATGGTCGCGCGGATGCGCCGTTCGGCCGGCAGCGCCCGCAGCCGGGTCATCGCCCATTCACCGATGCGCGGGGTGGCCGACATCGCGACGCGGGCGGGACCGTAGCGGGGCAGCAGGTCGGGCAGCGCGGGTGAGACGAGGGTGAGCGTGCGCACCAGGTCGGGCCGGGTGGCCGCGACCCGCACCGAGACGGCGCCGCCCATGGAGTTGCCGAGCAGGTGGACCGGGCCGCCGAGCCGCTCGATCAGCGACGTCACCGCCGCGGCGTGCGCCGCCACGGAGTAGTCGCCGCCGGGATGCTCGGGCGAGTAGCCCGCTCCGGGCAGGTCCAGGGCGTAACCTCTGACCTCGTCCCGCAGCTCGCCCATCAGGTCGGTCCAGTTGGTGGCCGAACCCGCCAGCCCGTGCACGAACACGGCCTTCTCGGGCGGCCCCTCGGGCGTCGAGCGCACATAGACGGCCAGGTCGCCGAGGTCGATCAGCTCTCCTGGCCAGTGCGGTATCGGTTCGTCCACCGTCTTTCCCCCTCGCGTTCACCCTCGGTTTCGACGATAACCCCCGTCCAGGGCTGCCGGGGCCCCTGCGGGCCGGGGCTGGGGTCCTGAGGGGTGGGGGGAGAGGGTACAAGATCGCGGGAAATATCGGACAAATCGGGAAATAACGATCTGAAAGATATAAGGGCAGGTTAAGTAGCTGCCAAAAGGCAGCGATCACCGTTTGTCGTATGGGTCGCCCGGAAAACTAGACATGTGGGAAGACTCATAACGAGTCATCCGGCATTTACTTCCTAATCCAGTAAATGCATCCGCTGGGCAACCCGATGCGTCAAGGGGGAAAACGCAATGCCCGACGTCAAGAAATACGCGGCCATGCTGACCGTCACCGCTGCACTCACCGGTGGCGTCGTCGGCCTCGGCGCGACCACGGCCACGAGCGCGTCCGCGTCCGCGGCCGTCACCACCAACTTCGGCTGGGGCGACGACTTCGGCGGCTTCGACGGCGGCTTCGGCGGCGGCTTCGGCGGCGGCGGCGGCGGCTTCGGCGGCGGCCAGTGCCACCACGGGGGCGGCCAGGGCGGCCACGGCGGCCACCACGGCGGCTGGGGCGGCTACGGGGACGACGACGGCGACGGCGACTGGGGCGGCAAGGGCTTCAGCAAGCACCGTCGTCACCACCACAGCCGCGGGGGCGGCCACCGCAACTGCTTCTTCAAGGTCGTCGAGGCGCGCTTCTTCCGCGCCATCATCGGCCACAACAGCCACGGCGGCGGGCACAACAACTGGTTCCGCGACGACCGCCGTCACTGGAAGCCCGAGCACCACTGGCACGGCAAGAAGCACCACCACGGCGAGCACGGCGACCGTTGATCCGAGATCCTAGGCGGCCCTCCGGGTGGCGAGCCCACCCGGAGGCACGACGGGCCGCTTAGCACCTAATGGAAGGCCCCGGAGCGATTCCGCTCCGGGGCCTTCCCCGCGCGCGGTGACCGCAGGCGTTTCGACGACACCACCATTCAGGCTTGATTCCGTCCATTTCGGGAAAAGCCCCGGCACACCCCCTGCCCGGTGCCCGCCGTCCCCGCCGTGGATGACGCACGGCGGAAACGGCGGCCGTCAGGCGGACTTGCGGGCGCGACGCTTCGGCGCCTGCTTCTTGGTGTCCTTCTCCGCCTTTTCCGATTTCTCCTCAGCCTGGCCGGCGGTGGCCTTCGCGGCCGGCTTCCTCTTGTCCGCCGGGGCCTTCTCGCGCCCGCCCTCGCGCTCGCGCTTGGCCGCGTCGACGCTGGCGCGCAGCGCGGCCATCAGGTCCACCGCCGGGCCGGCCTGCTCGGCCGCCTCAGGCCGCACGAGCTCCTTGCCCGCGACCTTGGCCTCGATGACCTGCTGGAGCGCCTCGCGGTAGGCGTCGTGGTACTCGGTGGGGTCGAACTCCCCGGCCATGGTCTCGATCAGCGACTCGGCCATCTGCAGCTCCTGCGGGCGGACCTCGACGTCCTCGTCCACGAACTCGAAGCCGGGCTCGCGGACCTCGTCGGGCCAGAGCATCGTCTCCAGCACGAACACCCCCTCGCGGATGCGCAGGGCGGCCAGCGACTCGCGCTGGCGCAGCGCGACCTTCACGATCGCCACCTGCCCCGTCCGTTCGAGGGCGTCCCGCAGCAGGACGTACGGCTTCACGCCCGCGGACTCGGGCTCCAGGTAGTACGACTTGTTGAACAAGATCGGGTCGAGCTGCTCGGCCGGGGTGAACTGCAGCACGTCGATGCGGCGCGAGGTGCTGAGCGGCAGGTCGGCGAAGTCCTCGTCGGTGAGCACCACGATCTCGCCGCCGGCCAGTTCGTAGCCCTTGGCGATCTCGGAGTACGGGACCTCCTCGCCGTCCACCGAACACACCCGCTTGTACCGGATGCGGCCGGCGTCCTCGCGGTGCACCTGGTGGAACGACACGTCCTTCTGCTCGGTGGCCGAGTACAGCTTCACGGGAATCGTGACAAGACCGAACGAGATGGCACCCTTCCAGATGCTACGCATGACCTCTCCTCACCTCAGCCCCACTATCGAACTCATGTTCGCTAGCGGCAAGGGCGCAAAGCAGTATCCAAATGGGCAGATACCCAGTGTGGAATGCCGTATCCGGTCAAGCCACTATCTGCTCGAACGGTGATGGACGAGAGCACGGGAAAAGAAACCTCAGGGGAAGTGGTGCGTGTGGCGGACAAGGTCCGGGTCAAGGTCGATCAACGGGAACTGACCCTGACGAACCTGGGCAAAGTGCTGTATCCCGAGGCGGGGTTCACCAAGGCAGAGGTGATCGACTACTACAGCCGGGTCGCGCCCGCGATGCTCGCCCACCTCAGCGGGCGCCCGCTCACCGTCAAGCGCTACCCCGGCGGCGTGGACGGCCAGTTCTTCTTCGAGAAGAACCGCCCCGCGCACACGCCGGCGTGGGTGCGCACGGCCCGCCTGCCCGCCCCGGGCAGCACCAAGGACCGCGACACCATCGAGTACGCGATCGTCGACGACCTGCCCACGCTGGTCTACTTCGCCGGCCTGGCCGCGCTGGAGTTCCACACCCCGATGTGGCGGGTGGACGAGGAGGGCCGCGCGCTGCCGCCGGACACCATGGTCTTCGACCTCGACCCGGGCGCCCCAGCGACGATCGTCGAGTGCTGCCGGGTCGCGCTGCGGCTGCGCGAGGCGCTGGCCGAGGACGGCCTCACGGGGTGCCCCAAGACCAGCGGCAACAAGGGCATGCAGGTGTACGTGCCGTGGACCGGCCGCGAGGACGACCCGTCCGGGTACGCCAAGGCCCTCGCCCAGCGGCTGGAGAAGCAGAGCCCGGAGGAGATCGTCAGCCAGATGGCCAGGAAGCTCCGCCCCGGCAAGGTCTTCATCGACTGGAGCCAGAACAATCCGGCCAAGACCACCGTCACCCCCTACTCGCTGCGCGCCAACCCCGTCCCCACCGCCTCCACGCCGATCACCTGGGAGGAGGTCGCCGGCTGCGCCCGTCCGGGCGATCTGGTCTTCACCGCCGAGGACGTCCTCGACCGCGTCGCACGACTCGGCGACCTCATGACGCCGCCGGAGCGAAGTCAGGCCGGGGAGGGGCCGTAGTCTGGACGCATCGGGGTATGGAGCGCGCGAACCGAGCGCTCACCGCCTACGGAGGGACGGAAGATGTCGGAGATGGACCTGAGCGGCCGCGAGGTCCCGCTGGACGCGCTGGAGCCCCTCGACGACGTCGCCGAGGAACTGCGGACCGAGGTCCCCGAGGCCGACGCCATCGAGCAGCACCTCATCATTCGCGGCGAACGGCGCGAGTGGCCGCTCGAGATCCCCTACGACGCCGACCCGGCCGACGCCGCCGACCAGGAGCGCGTCGTGGACCTGGACGACGACGACTATCGCTGATCCCGATTACCCGCGCGTAGGATGTCAACCTCGCACCGGAACCATGATCAGCACCGACCGCCGCGCCGCCAGCGGCCGCGCGGCGGGTGAACCGTCCTCAAGGAGAGACCCGTGACCGCTACCCCGGACGCCAAGCCCCGGGGCACCCGGCTGCCCCGGATGGCCCGTCGCCGCCAGTTGCTGAACGCGGCGCAGGAGGTCTTCGTGGAGAACGGCTACCACGCGGCCGCGATGGACGAGATCGCCGAGCGGGCCGGCGTCAGCAAGCCGGTGCTCTACCAGCACTTCCCGGGCAAGCTCGAGCTCTACCTGGCCCTGCTCGACCTGCACGTCGACGACATGGCCAACCGCTGCCGCGAGGCGCTGGCCTCCACGACCGACAACAAGCAGCGCGTCCAGGCCGCCATCGGGGCGTTCTTCGACTTCGTCTCCAGCCAGGGTGAGGCCTTCCGCCTGGTCTTCGAGTCCGACCTGCGCAACGTCGCGCCGGTGCGCCAGCGCATGGAGCGCTCGCTGCGCGAGAGCGCCGAGATGATCAGCCAGGTGATCCAGGAGGACACCGGCTGCTCCAGCGACGAGGCCCACCTGCTCGGCGTCGGCCTGGTCGGCATGGCCGAGGTGAGCGCCCGCTACTGGCTCGCCAGCCACGGCTCCATCCCCAAGGACGTCGCGACGCAGCTCATGGCCCGCCTTGCCTGGCGGGGCATCGGCGGCTTCCCCCGCACCACCTGAGCCCTCGTCCCGCTGTTCGCCTGCGGCGATCAACGGCCTCCGGCTGTTCGCTTGACGCGATCAACGCCGGTCGCCCGCCCGTCGAAGAGTAACGATGGCACCAGCACATCTTCCCCGCCGACGTCGAAAGGCAGCCCGATGGAAGTCAAGATAGGCGTGCGCTCCGTGCACCGAGAGATCATCGTCGAGACCGAGATGTCCGTCGAAGACGTGGAGCAGGAACTGCGCAACGCCCTGGCGGCCGATCGAGGGGTCTTCTCCCTCACCGACGTCAAGGGCAAGCGCATCGTCGTCCCGGTGTCCGCGCTCGGCTTCGTCGAGATCGGCGGCGACGAGACGCGTCCTGTCGGGTTCGGCGGCACCGTCTGACCGTCCGCTTCGGGGGCGCGTCCCCCGGGGCGCGGGCGGTGAAGCGGGGGCCCGCGCTGAGGCCCCCGGCGACGACCGTCGCGGGCTCTACACGCCCGCGCACTCTTCTCGCGACTGGAGCGAGCAACCACAGGGACGGCGTGCGGGCCGCACCTCGTCCCGCTTGTGACTGACCGCCGGGCAGCCGGCGCTCCCCCTTCGCAACACCGGCCGGGATGTCCAGCGGTTCGGTCCACATCTCATCAGGAAACTGCCGTAGCGGCGCGAGGCCCTCATGTTCGCACGCTACAACCGCTCGGGGCATTCGCGCCCCTCGATCACGGCACCTGTTCCGCCAGAAGTCCGAAACTCCGCGTTCAGGGCCCCGGGACGAGGCCGAGTGCCGACATGCGCCGGCCGTGCTCCTCGGTGAGCCGGGCGAACAACCGCCCGATCTCCACCAGGTCGGTCACCGCTTCGGCCCGTCCGCCGGCGGCCTCGGAGGAGGCGTCGTCCTGGGCCTGCGCGATGGCCGAGACCAGCAGCAGGGCCAGGTCGGGGCGCGCCGCGGCCACCCGGTGGGCCTGGCTGAGCGCCTCGCCGACCATGCGCCGCGCCCACAGCGCGAGCCTGCCGCCCAGCTTGGGGTTGTCCGCCAGGGCCGCGCGCACCCGCTCCACCACGAACTGCGAGCGAACCTCCTCCGCCAGCGCCTCGTCGACGATCTCGCGGGTCTCCTTGTCCACGTGCCGGGCCGCCTCGCGGTAGAAGTCGGCCGCGATGCCGGTGCCGACGTACGCCTTCACCAGCGCCTCCAGCCAGTCGCCCGGCCTGGTCTGCGCGTGCCAGTCGTCCAGCGCCGCCACGAACGGCGCCATGGCGCCCTCGGGGTCCACGCCGAGCGAGGACAGCCGATCGCGCAGGAGCCGGAAGTTGGCGTATTCGGCGGCGGCGAGATCGCTGAGCTCGGCGCGGTCGGTCAGCGTGGGGGCGAGAGTGGCGGCGTCCTCGGCGAGCCTGAGGAACGCGGTCAGCTCGGCGTAGGCGAGGACGCCGAGCAGATCGACCACACCGGCAGGGGAATCACTCATGGATGCAGGGTACGAGTCCCGCCCCGGCCCGTGGGCCCCCGCCCGTGCGCCCCGGCCGCGAACCTTGTCCGCGGAGCCCGTTCTGGGGGGCAGGGGATGGCCTCGAGGCGGGAGAAACCCCTGAAGACACGGCCGTTCGCGATGTCGAACACCAAGAAATCGGCTCACTCTTGTGGTATCGAGTACACTGCTCTGTAAGAGTGCGACCGCAGTATGTCGTCAGGGAGATCATCGCCTGATAGCCCCCACGCGCGTTACGCCGCGGGCGGTCGCCGAGACGAGATGAGGGTTGGCTTTTCCGCGCGGACCCGGCACGAGGTTCCTTCTGCCAGCGGTCCCGGAAGCCCGCCTTCGCAGGAGACTTAGGCAGGCCGAGCTGACCACGTTCCGAGACCTTGGAGTCATACCCGAGATCGCCGATGCCCTGGAGACCGAGGGCATCGTCTCCCCGTTCCCGATTCAAGAGATGGCCCTACCCCTCGCGATCAGCGGGCAGGACGTCATCGGCCAGGCGCGCACCGGCACCGGCAAGACCTACGCCTTCGGCGTGGCGATGCTCCAGCGCGTCGGCAAACCCCGCAAGAACCGCAAGAAGCCCCGCGGCCTGGTGGTCGTGCCCACCCGCGAGCTGGCCCTGCAGGTCACCGAGGACCTCGTGGTCGCCGGCGGCAAGCTCGGCTCCCGCATCCTCACCGTGTACGGCGGACGGGCGTACGAGCCGCAGATCGAGGCGCTCAAGCAGGGCGTGGACGTCGTCGTCGGCACGCCCGGCCGCCTGCTGGACCTGGTGAAGCAGAAGCACCTCGACCTCGGTCAGGTGTCCATGCTGGTCCTGGACGAGGCCGACCGCATGCTCGACCTGGGCTTCCTGCCCGACATCGAGCGCATCATCAAGCTCGTCCCGGCCGAGCGGCAGACCATGCTGTTCTCGGCCACCATGCCGGGCGAGATCGTCCAGCTGTCGCGCCGCTACCTGTCGCGCCCGACCCATGTGCGCGCCGAGAACGCCGACGCCGACAGCGAGGACGTCTCCAAGACGATCCAGTTCGTCTGGCGTACCCACCGCATGGACAAGATCGAGATCGTCGGCCGCATGCTCCAGTGCGAGGGCCATGGCCTGACGATGGTGTTCTGCGAGACCAAGCGCGCCTGCGACATGGTCTCAGAGCAGCTCAAAGAGCGCGGTTTCGCCGCGGCGGCCGTGCACGGCGACCTCGGGCAGGGGCAGCGCGAGCAGGCGCTGCGCGCCTTCCGCAACGGCAAGGTCGACGTCCTGGTCGCCACCGACGTGGCGGCGCGCGGCATCGACATCGACGACGTCACCCACGTCGTCAACTACGACTGCCCGCAGGACGAGAAGACCTACGTGCACCGCATCGGCCGCACCGGCCGGGCCGGGCGCACCGGCGTGGCGGTGACCTTCGTCGAGTGGGAGGAGCTCACCCGCTGGAAGGTCATCAACAACGCCCTCGGCCTCGACTTCGCCGAGCCGGTGGAGACCTACTCGACCTCCCCGCACGTCTACACCGACCTGCACATCCCCGAGGGCACCAAGGGCGTGCTCCCGCGTGCGCAGCGGTCCCGTGCGGGCCTGGAGGCCGAGCAGATCGAGGACCTCGGCGAGACCGGCCGGCACCGCTCGCGCCGCGACCGTGACGATCGCCGTGACCGCGACGACCGCCGCGAGCGCGAGGAGCGCCGCGAACGGCCGGCCCGCAACCGCCAGCGCCGCCGCACCCGCGCCGGCCAGGCGGCGGAGGCGGGGCAGCCCGTGGGCACGGACGCCGGCACGGTGTTCGAGGGCGACATCCTCGCCCCCGAGCCCGCCGATCCGGCCGTTCTCACCGCCCCGGCACCCGTGACCTCACCGGAGCCCGTGCCGTCCACGGCCGTGCAGGCTCCCGAGCCGGTCGCGGTCAGCCAGGCTCCCGAGCCGTCCACGGTCGAGCGGGCTCCCGAGCCGGCCGCCGCGGAGGCGCCGGTCCTCAAGCGCTCCCGCAGGGGCGCGAACAGGGCGGCCCTCACCGAGGCCCTGGCCGAGGTCGCCTCTCCCGTCGTGCGGGACGACGACGCGATCGCGCCCGTCGCCCAGGAGGCGCTGATCGGCGTCGACGAGCTCGACGCGGCGGCGCCTCCCGCGCCCGTCGCGCCCATCGAGCACGAGGCGCCCGTCGCGCGCCCCGAGCCGGAGCGGATCATCCCGCCCTCTCCATTCTCGATCATCTTCCGGTCGCCCGACCTGGCGACCGACGATGACGTGGCCCCCTCCGCGGCCTCCGAGCGCCAGCAGCAGCGCCGCAGGCCGTCCAACCAGCGTCCCCGGAGGGGCTGACCAGGCGGCACATGAAGTTCCGTGGCCTGAGCGGCCGGAACGGCGGGACGCCCTCGGGGGCGGCCCGCCGTTCGAGCGGCGCGCGCTCATCGCGGTGAACCGCCATCTGATCGGGTGAGAGAGTGGAAAGTCAACCAGCAAACCGGCATAGGGCGTTTGACGGTGTCGCGCTGATGGACCGTCAGTATTGTGGGGCCGCGTGAGCACGCCGCGATTCCTGACCCTGCCTCCCGGTGTCCGCGCGCAGCGGATCACGACTCCCGTGGGCACGTTCGCGGCCCTGGAGGCGCTGCCCGTCAGCGGCGTCCCCGAGCGCTGGCCCGCTCTGCTGGTGCCCGGGTACACCGGCAGCAAGGAAGACTTCATCGCGATCTTCCAGACGCTCGCCCAGGCCGGGCGCCGCGTCGTGGCGATCGACATGCGCGGGCAGTACGAGACCGAGGGGCCCGACGATCCGGCCGCCTACACCTGTGAGGCCCTCGGCGAGGACATCGACCACGTCGCCGCGGCCGTCGGCGACGGCGAGCCCGTCCACCTGCTCGGGCACTCCTTCGGCGGCCTGGTCACCCGCGAGGCCGTCATCGGCGGAGCCACGAAGCTCGCCTCGTACACGCTCATGAGCTCGGGCCCGTCCGGCATCACCGGGCCCAGAGAACAGGCGTGCCGCCTCATGCTCCGCGAGCTGCCCGAGGTCGGCCTCGCGCACCTGTGGACGCACCGCCTCGAACCCGAGGCCATCGTCGCCGGCCTGCCCGACGACATTCTCGCCTTCCTGCGCAGGAGGCTGTTCTCCAACTCGCTGACCGGGTTGGTCGCGATGGCCCGGCAGGTGCTCGACACCGCCGACCGGCTGGAGGACCTCCGTGAGGTCGGCCTGGCCACGCTGGTGCTCTACGGCGAGCACGACGACGGCTGGTCCCCCTCGATCCAGTCGGAGATGGCCAAGCGGCTCGACGCCGAATGCGTCGTGGTCCCCGGCGCCCTGCACTCCCCCGCCGTGGAGGCACCCGAGACCACCGCTCACGCCCTGACCCGCTTCTGGAACCACGCCGAACAACATCTCCCCCACACCTGACCTGCGGCGCCACCGGCCGCCGGCCATGCCGGGGGGCGGGGTCAGCCGGATTCGGCGGCCAGGCCGTCCCAGGGCTGGTGCGGGGAGCCGGCCGCCTGACCTTCGGGGCAGTGGCGCCGGTAGTCGCACCACGAGCAGACCGGGCCGGGACGCGGCGGGAAGCCGGCGTCGATCTGCGGCGGCACGGTGACGGGCCCGCCGGCCGGGACGGCCCTCGGCGCGCCGGCCGAACCCGCACCGGCCGTCCTCGCACCGGCGGACCATTCGCGGTAGCGCTCGTCGGCCTCGGAGGCCTCCGTGGCGATGTCCTCGGCGCGGCTCAGGTGCCGGCCGAGCGACTCGCCGGTGTGCTCCCACGCGAGGACCTCGCCGGTCGGCACGTGGTGCAGCTCGACCTTGTGGCACGGGCGGTGCAGGACGCGCGAGGACGCAACGGCGTAGATGGCCAGCGCGAGCGACGAGCGCGCGTCGTCCTCGGTCAGCGGGCGCCGGCCGGTCTTGTAGTCGACGATGACCAGCTCGTCGCCGCGCCGGTCGATGCGGTCGACCCGCCCGGACACCGCGATCACCGCCGTGCGCGTGGCCACGGTCCGCTCGACGCCGACCGGCTCGTCCGCCGGATCGAGCGTGCTGGTGTAGCCCGACACCATGGCCCTGGCGCGGTCGCGCCACAGCGTGGACTGCTCCTGGTCGCGAAAACCCTCGGTGATCCAGCCCTTGGTGAGCAGGATCCCCGCCATGGCGGGGGTCCTGCGCTCGTACGGCTCGCGCCACCAGCCGGCCAGGGCGTTGTGGACCGAGGCGCCGACGCTGTTGTGCGCCCATGGCGGCCCCTTCGGCGGGGCCGGCCGGTCGAGGTAGGTGAAGCGGTAGCGACGGGGGCAGTCGAGCCAGGTGTTCAGCCTCGACGGCGTGCAGGAGTACAGCCGTCGCGGCATGCCTTCCAGGCCGAGTTGCTGCACGTCACTCGTCGAAGCTCAGCTTGATCCCCGACACGCGCGTGCCGTCGGCCAGCGGCCCCTCGGCCACGGCCTCGTCATCGTCGTCGGCCGCTCCCGTGCGGGTGAGCGACCCGGCCAGCCAGTCGTCGAAGTGCGGCTCCTGCTCGCCGATGGTGGTCTCTTCGCCGTGCGCGGGCAGCACCCGCGTGTCCGGCGGCAGCGTGAACAGCCGCTCGCCGATGGCGGTGAGCTGGTCGGCCAGGGCGGGATACTCCCCGCCCAGCTTGCCGGGGCCGTCGGCCAGCAGGGTCTTGCCGGTGAAGACCACCCCGAGCGCCTCGACGTACAGCGAGACGCCGCCCTGCGTGACGCCGGGCGTGGCCATGACCTCCAGCTCGACATCGGCGACGCCGAAGATGCCCTCGTCCTCCATGTCGATGTCGGGGTAGGTCTCCGCCCAGGTCTCACGCCAGAGCTGGCGGTCCTTGCGGTTGAGCGCCACGACCGCCTCGTCGCGCGCCGCCACCTCGATGGCCCCGCCCACGTGGTCGGGCAGGCCGTGGGTGCAGACGACGGCGAGGATCTCGCGGTCGCCCACGTTGGAGAGGATCGTCTCCGCGTCGCGCGCGGGGTCGATGACGATGACTTCCTCGTCGTCACCCACGATCCAGGTGTTGTTCTCGACCTTGTGCTCGGCGCCGTCGATCGTCACGACGCCTTCGGTCACCACTCGCTCGATACGCGCTGTCACGGCCACGACCTTACCGAACACTCGTGCCCGTCTCGATATTTACCGGGGACGCATTGTCGCCGATCGGCTCCGGCGCGCCCGTCCCCCCGCCGGGGACGGCCGTGGAGCCTCGCGGAGGGGGTCACGGCTCCTCGCCCAGCCGGGGCGAGAAGGCCCCGTAGGGCAGGTCGAGTTCCTGGTCGTGCTCGCGGAGGTCACGCAGCGAGAGCTGGGCCAGGGCGACCAGGCACCCCGCCTCGGCCGGCCAGCCGATCACCCACAGCCAGTCGCCCATCGCCTCGCCGACATAGACGGCGCGGTCGGGCCGCCCCTCGACCCACCACAGCGCCGTGGGGTGCCCGTGCGCCTCGACCTTGGCGTTGGGCGGCCCCGCGTCGAAGCCGGGACCCGGGTCGGGGCCGTCCAGGCCGGCGAAGGCGGCGCCGAGTCCCATGCCGGGCTCCTCCGCGACGATGATCAGGTCGGCGGGCCCGTGGGTGACCGAGGGACCCGAGCAGACCACCACGCCCGCGCGGGCGCCCGTGCGCTCGTCGCCGGCGTCGCCGAAGCCGGTCACCAGCCAGTTCGGCGGCAGCGGCCACGGCAGCCAGAAGGGGACCGCGGATTCCTTGCGGATCGCCTCCAGCGCCTCACTGGAGGGACGCCGGGTGTGGAAGGGCAGTACGGCGCCGTGCACGCCGCAACGCCAAGCGCTTGACCATGCGCTTGGCGGCCGTAGCGTGCCGAAACACCGAGGGCAGGTGGGCGCGGCTCTCACAGTTACCCACGGTGCTTCCGCCGGCGCGGGTAAGTCAAGGGCCATCCCGTTATCGCGGCGTAATCTTGGCACATGCGGGAGAGGTGCGTTGGCGGAGTCGTGCTCGACGGCGCGGGCCGGTTGCTTCTCGTCCGGCGCGGGCGGCCGCCGGGCAAGGGGCTGTGGTCACTGCCCGGCGGCCGGGTGGAGTCGGGCGAGTCGGACGAATCGGCGCTGCGGCGCGAGCTGCTGGAGGAGACGGGGCTCACGGTGTCGGTCGGCGGGCTCGCGGGCACCGTGGAGCGCCCGGGTCCCGGCGGGGTGGTGTACGAGATCCACGACTACTTCGCCACCGCCGGGGCGGGGACGCCGCACGCGGGCGACGACGCCGCCGCGGTGGGCTGGTTCGCCCCGGACGAGCTCGCCGGTCTCCCTCTCACCTCGGGCCTCCTCGAGGTCCTGACCACCTGGCGCGTCCTCCCCGCCGCATCCGGCGCGTGAGCCGGGGTCCCGGGGCGGGCGGGCCACGGTCCTCGGCGGACGCGCCACCTCCCCGGGCGGACAGGACACGGTCCCGGGCGTGCGGGCCACGGTCCCGGGCGTGCGGGCCATGGTCCCGGGCGGGCCGGACGGGAGGTCAGCGGCTGAAGGAGGTGCGCCACAAGGTGAGGTGGTCGGAGGTGTAGGTCGTCGAGCGGCCGACGGCCACGACGCGGTCGCCGTCGACGGCGATGGCGCCGAGCCACTGGGCGCCGTCCCCGGTCATGCCGTCGCCGGTCAGCGTGTGCCGCTGCCAGTCTGTGCCGTCCTGCGACGTCCAGACCGCGCTGTCCTCGGTGGCCGGCGGCCCGTAGGAGCCGACGGCCACCAGCCCGTCACCGGATGCCGCGACATCGAGCACGGTCGCCGTCGCGTCGGCAGGCAGCCAGGAGTACGACCAGGTCACACCGTCGTCGGTCGAGACGGCCGCGAACGGCCGCTCCACACCCTTGTCGTCGGTCGCGCCGCCCACCGCCACGATGCGCTGATCGTGCACCACGACCCTGCGCAGGCTCGCCGAGCGGGCCCCCTCGGGGATCACCCGCTTGCGCGCCGTCCAGTTCAGCCCGTCACGCGACGACCAGACCACCCCGGACGTGCGGCCCGCCGCGCCCGACCCGCCGACCGCGAGGTAGCCGTCTCCCGTGGCGACGATGTCCTCGACACGCACGTCGGCGCCGCCCGCCGGGAGGCTCTGCGGCGCGGCCCGCGAGAAGCGCTTGAGATCGGGCGAGAACCACAGGGCGGCCACCACGCCGCCGGGACCGCTGTCGTCACCGGCCAGGACGTAGCCCTTCCGCCCGGCCGCGACCACGCGCGGGACCACGGCGTACCGCCCGGAGGCCCCGAGCGCGGGCGACTCGGGGCCCGCGCGCCAGGTTCTGCCGTCGCCGGAGGTGGCGAGCAGCGGACGGACGAACGCCGAGTCGGCGGTCGTGCTGCCCACCGCGAGCCAGCCGTGGGGGCCGTGGACGACGTCGTTGAACGCCTGCCGGCCCGCCCCTCCCAGTGCGGGCGAGGCGACCGGCTTCCAGCTCTGCCCGGTCGCGCTGGTCCAGATGCCGGCGTCCCCCTTGACCGAGCCGACCGCGACGAACGACTCCCCGGCGGTGACCAGCGCGGTGGTCTCGCGAGCCGAGCGGGTGAGCCCGCTGATCTGCGCGAGCGGCACCGGGGCGGCCGGCTCGCCCTTGCCGGCCATCATCAGCACCGGCAGGTTGTCCAGGCCACCGGACCGCTGGTCGCCGGCCGCCACCAGCGTGCCCGCGTCGGTGATCGCCAGGCCCCGCAGGGTGCCGGGGATCTGGCCGAGATCGGTGCTCTCGGTCCAGCTCTCGCCGTCGGTGCTGGTGAACACGGCGTACCTCTCCCAGCCCGACTCGGCGACCGCCGCGACGCCCGCCGCGGAGGAGGCCAGGCCGCGCACGCCGGTCGCCTCGCGCCCGAGCCCGCCGATCACCCCGCACTGGCGCCACTCGTCCCCGAGCTCGGAACAGTAGACCCGCACCTCGCCCGCGCCGGACTTCTGCAGGGTCGGGACCAGCAGGAACCCCTTGCCGGTCACCGCGAGCGCGCCGGGCTCCGGGCGGACGCCGGGCAGCGCGGCGGCGGTGCGCAGCCAGGTCCTGCCGCCGTCGGGGGAGCGCAGGATGACCGAGGTCGTGTCGCCCTTGCCCGGGTCGGCGAGCGCCACGACGGCGTCCCCCCTGGCCACGACGGCGCGGATGGCGCGCACCTTGTCGGTGGCGCCGATCTCGCCGGTGTCGACGCGGCTCCAGGCGAGCCCGTCCGGCGAGACCCAGGCCACCGGGCCGCTGCCGCCGTCCGTCAAGGTCGTGGAGCCGACGGCCACGAAGCCGCCGGCGGTGCGCGCCAGGTCGGTGATCCGGTCGCCGCTCCAGAAGGCCGACAGCCGGGAGGGGTCGACGGCCGTCCACGAACGCCCGTCGGTGCTGGTCCACATGCCCCTGACCCCGGCCGCGCCGGGCACCTCGGTGCCCGCGGCGAGCCAACGGCCCTCTCCGCCGGTGACCAGGCCGGCCGACCCGGCGGGCTGGTAGCCGGTGGCGCCGCTCACCCGGCCGAGCTGCCAGGTCCTGCCGCGGTCGGAGGAGACCAGGAACAGCGGCCTCGGCACCGGGCTGGTGGTGTCGCTGCCGACCGCGACGACGGTCGAGCCGACGGAGGTGACGGCGTTGAGCACCTGGCTGGAGCCGTTGCCGCTGACGCCCGGCGGGGCCACGAACGCCTGGTCGCCCGAGCCGCCGTCGCCCGCGGCCAGCCGCAGCCCTGAACTGGCCGGGGAGTTCACCCAGTTGACGATCACCAGTCCGAGGCCGGCCGCCGCGAGCAGCACGACGACCACGAAGATCGGGGTCAGCAGGCCGCGTCCCCGGCCACGCCACCGGGGGCGGCGGGTCGGGCGCGGAGTCCGGGGGGCGGGCTGGTCGCGGTGGTGGCGGCCGCGCCCGCCGCGCGGCCGGGGCGGGCCGGAGGCGACCAGGACGTCGGGCGGCACCGTCCGTCCCTCGGGAGGCCGGCCGATGCGCTCCTCGGGCTGCGCGCCGAACGCCGGGACGTCGTGAGCCCCGTGGCCGGCCGGGTAGGGGTCACCCGCCGTGGCGGCCTCATCGGAGAGATCGCCGGAAGCGTGGGAGTCGTCGTAGGCCGCGTACGGATCCCCCTGCGCGGACAACCCGCCGGTCGCGTACCGATCCCTCCCGGACGCGTCGCCGGTCGCGTACGGATCCCGCGGGAACGGGTCACCGGGCGCGTACGGGTCGCTCTCGGACGCGTCGCCGACCGCGTACGGGTCGTGCGGGAACGGGTCACCGGGCGCGTACGGGTCGCTCTGCTGGGGCGCGCCTGGGGACGAGGCGCCGTGGGAGCGCGATCGGCGCGGGGCGCGGGGCTCGTCCTCGGGTTCGGCCGGGATGCTGGGCTCGACCCGGATCTCCGGCAGGTCCCGCGAGATCCCCTGCGCCGGCGGCCCGCCGGACGGTGTGCGCGGGGGCCCGGAGGCGACCAGCTTGTCCGGCCGGTCGACGATGCGGCGCGGCGGCCAGGCCGGCTCGTCCTGCGCCCGCGCCACCTCGTGCTCGTACTCCGCCGGAGCACCGTAGTCGGGCTCCGGCGGAGTGCCGTAGTCGGACTCGGCCGGAGCGCCGTAGTCGGAGCGGGCGCGATGGTCGCGCTGGGCGCCGTACCCGGGTTCGGCGCTGTACTCGGGATGGGCGTCGTAGTCGTACTGGGGGGTGTGCTCGGACGGGACGCCGCGCGGGGAGGGGGCCTCGGGGGCCCAGGCGGAGGAGGTCTCCACCGGCGGCTCCGGCGACGCCCGGCCGGCGCTGTGGCGCGGCTCGGCGGCTCCGCCCCCGTACGGCCGCGCGTAGGGATGGCGGCCCGCCGAGGACGGCCTGGACGCCTCGGCGCGCTCGTCGTCATCCTCCGCCGGGGGCCGCTCGTCCGGGGTCGGCGCGCCGAAGGGCGGAAGGGCCCATGGGGAGTCCAGGGGCAGGCCGCGCGAAGGCGAGTCGGACGGCCCCGGCGGGGAGTGGTGCAGAACGTGGGGAGAAGTCCGGGCCTGGCGGGGCCTGGAAGGGTGTGGCGTGACGTCGCGGTCGGCGTCGTCGTCCGCCGGCCGCCATGACGAGCGCGGGTCGTGGGGGCCCGAGACCACGCTCAGCACCTCCTCGTCGGCAGGCTACCCCGGCGTTCGGTCCGCATATTGGGACCGTTCCACCGGACTCCAGCGCATCCGTCGCCCGTGCAACGGATCACGTGCGATCGTACCGATACCCAAACCCTGCCCGTTGATCACATAACGGGACAGAACCATGGCCGCTGCTCGCCCTCGCCGGCACCGCGCACCTCCCTGGGGCCGACCACCGGCCCGCACATCTTTAGGGCAACACGCCGAGGGGCATTCTGGCGAGACCTCTCTAGTCAGATTTATCGAGCGACAGCCTGAATTGCCCGCTTTTGGGCGATTATTACGACGACAACCGCGAAAAAGGTCAACTGGACCAGGGTGCCGGAAAGGGCCTGCCATGGCACCGCGCCCTGCCGCATCGCGCCCTCCAGTTCGCCCGCGGCCGCGGCCGGCAGGAAGCTCAGGACGTTGTTGACCACGTGCAGCGCGATGGGCGCCTCCAGGCCGCCCGTGCGCACCGCCAGCCAGCCCATCAGCACACCGAAGCTGAACACGTCCAGAATGCCCCAGTCGGTGTAGGCGTGCAGCGAGGTGAACAGGGCCGCGCCCAGCAGGATGCCCGGCCACGGCGTCCGCACGTACGCGCCGAAGGCCTGGATCACCCAGCCCCGGAACATGTACTCCTCGGCCGCGGCCTGGAAGGGCACCAGCAGGAGGATGACCACGAGCCCGGGCAGGAAGCGGCCCCACCCGGCCCAGCCGAACAGGGCGCCGATGTCCTCCCCGGTCACGGCGTAGGTGGCGATCATGGCGGCCTGTCCGAGGATCAGCGCCCCGAAGGCCACCCCGACGCACAGCAGCAGCCACCGCCAGCGCAGCCGCCCGGCCACCGACGAGAGCGTCCCCGGCCGCCGGCGCTGGACCAGCCACGCGGTGAGGAACACCACCGGCAGGACCACCGCGATCGACAGCAGCAGGACGGCCAGCTCGAACACCGGCTGCCCGAAGAGCCGGTCGTCCGACATGAGAACGGGGACGCCGGTGAACTCGGCGACGACCACTCCGACGAAGATCACGACCAGGCCCGCGCCCATGAAGGCGATGGCGATGATGGCCGTCCCCACGATCGGGCGCCACCAGCGGTGGGCCGCGTTACGCGCCAGGTGGTCATAGCGCGCGCCACAGTACGGCGGGACGGCCCACGGAGCCGGCTCCGGCGGCCCCTGCCACGCCTGCGGGCCGCCGTCCACAGGACCGCCCTCGCCTGACGCGCCGGACGCATGCGCCAGCGCGTTCTGGGCCGGTGTGTCCTGGGCGGGGGCCGGGCCGTTCCCGGGCGCGGGGTGCCGGTGGGGCGGCCGGTCGGCGGGCGGATGCTCCTGGCCCGTGGACCCGGAATCCGGCTGTGGCTGGTGCGCCTGTGACGGGTCGTGCATATACGTCATTGTCCTCGCACCCTCTCACCGCCCGGCGGTCGCCCGGCGCTCTGGGAGAACCTCTCGATCCTGGCAACCGTTGTGCGCATTTCTTCATAGACGCCGCCGTGCCCAGGATCGATGCTGCATGCGACAACCCGACATCCTTCAGGAGTAGATCATGAAAAGGCCAGGGCCATTTCACACGCTCGGCGCGGGGGTGGTCCTCGCCCTCGGGATCGGCGTCCTGAGCGCGCAGACCATGCCGCGCACCGACAGCGCCTCCGCCTCCTCCGCCTCCGCCGGCGCCCCGGTCGCCAAGGCGACCACCTCGGTCGCTCCGGAGCCCGGCGAGACGGCCGCCGCGACCGCGTCCGCCTCTCCCTCGGCCGAGCCCGCCGACCCCACCCCCAAGCGTGCCGAGTACGCGGGCGTCGCCCAGGGCAACGGCGGGCTGGTGGCGGTCTCGATCAAGAACGGCAAGGCGGTCGCCTACTTCTGCGACGGCCGCATCGAGTCGTGGCTCAAGGGCACCGCCGAGAACAACACGCTCACCCTGACGGGCAAGGGCGGCTCGCTGATCACCGCGGCGCTCGGCGGCGGTAAGGCCCAGGGCAGGCTCCAGGTCGGCAAGACCAAGTGGCGCTTCTCCGCCCCGCTCGTGAAGAAGCCGTCGGGCCTGTACCGCGCGACCGCGGTCGTCCGCGGCGCCAAGGTCGTCGGCGGCTGGATCGTCCTGCCCGGCGGCCGCCAGGTAGGCCTGGTGGACGTCGGCGACGCGGCGCAGGCCGCTCCGAGGCTCACCCCCGGCTCCCCGGTGACCGTCGGCGGCACGCGACTGATCCCCGAGGACACCGACGCCTTCATCGACACCCTCTGACGCCACCACCCCCCGACGACCCCGGATCCGGCCGGACTCCCGACGGCCGCCGATTCCGACCAGCCCTACCGGGACGACCCGCGCGTTCGTACGACCGCCGGTCGTCGCCGGGACAGACGATCTCCCTCACGACAAGGAACGCCCGCCATGACCGTCCCCGATCTTCCTCCCGTTCAGCGGCAGGACCCGCCCGTGCGGGTTTCCGTCTCCGCTCCCTACCTCGTCCCCCTCATCGTCGGCGGACTGGTGGCCGTCGCCCTCGGCGTCTACGGGCGCGCGCACACCCCGACCGGATACGCCGTGGGCCTGGCCGGCTTCTCCGGCGCCCAGGCCATGAAGTCGTGGCTGGCGACCGCCGCGTTCGTGCTCGCGATCGTCCAACTGGTCTCGGCGCTCGCGATGTACGGCAGGATCCCCGGCCTGCGGGCCCCGTCCTGGACGGGCACGCTGCACCGGTGGTCGGGCCGCGCGGCCTTCCTGGTGTCGGTGCCGGTGGCCTTCCACTGCCTGTACGCCCTGGGCGCGCAGTTCGACGTGCCGCGGGTGCTGGTCCACTCGCTGCTGGGCTCGTTCTTCTACGGGGTGTTCGTCGCCAAGATGCTCTCGCTGCCCAAGCGCGACCTGCCCGGCTGGACGCTGCCCCTGCTCGGCGGGCTGGCCTTCGCCGCGCTGACCGGCCTCTGGCTGACCTCGTCGTTCTGGTTCTTCACGACGTTCGGCGTGACGTTCTGAGCCGGCGCCGCGCGGTCAGGAGGCGGGGGGCTCGAACGCCTTGGTGCGGGGAAGACCGGCGGCGCGGCCCTTGGCGGCGATGACCAGGGCCATCTTGCGGGAGGCCTCGTCGATCATCTCGTCGCCGAGCATCACCGCGCCGCGGCGGTCCACCGTCGTGGCGTGCTCGTAGGCGTCGAGGATCAGCTCGGCGTGGTCGTAGTCCTCCTGTGAGGGGGAGAAGACCTCGTTGGCCGCTTCTATCTGCGTCGGGTGGAGCACCCATTTGCCGTCGAAGCCGAGCGCCGCCGACCTGCGGGCGGCCAGGCCGAACCCGTCGAGGTCCTTGATCTGCAGGTACGGGCCGTCGATGGCCTGCAGGTCGAAGGTACGCGCGGCCATCAGGATGCGCATCAGCACATAGTGGTAGGCGTCGCCCTCGGTGTATCCGGGGGGCTGCCGCCCGACGACCAAACTCCTCATGTTGATCGAGGCCATGAAGTCGGCCGGGCCGAACACGAGCGTCTCGAGGCGCGGCGAGGAGGCGGCGATGGCGTCGACGTTGACCAGGCCGCGGGCGCTCTCGATCTGCGCCTCGACGCCGATGCGCCCGACCGGCAGCCCGGCCGCCTTCTCGATCTGGGTGAGCAGCAGGTCGAGCCAGGCGACCTGGACGGCGTCCTCGACCTTGGGCAGCATCAGGCAGTCGAGCACGTCTCCGGCGCCCTCGACGACGTCGATCACGTCGCGGTAGGTCCACGCGGTGGACAGGTCGTTCACCCGCACGACCCTCGTCCTGCCCGACCAGTCGCCCTCGCGGAGGGCCTGGACGACGTTCTTGCGGGCCTGCTCCTTGGCCTGCGGCGCGACGGAGTCCTCCAGGTCGAGGAAGACCTCGTCGGCGGGCAGGCCCTGCGCCTTCGCAAGGAAACGCGTGTTGCTGCCGGGCACGGCGAGGCACGAACGACGTGAACGCATGCGCACACGCTAGCCTCCCGGCCTCCTCGGCCCGCTGTGGGCCGGTCACAAAGGGGGGGACCCGTTGTTGGCACGGATCCTGTACCGATTTCCGAGTGTTTGTACGGACAATGTCGTACATAGCCTCGGTAAGGGAGATAGTCATGGCTTCTGATGCCTCTGCGGCGCTTCGGCCCGCCGTCCTGTCCGATCTCATCCCCGGAAAGCTGGTTCGGGATGTCGTGCTGGTCGTGGGGGCGGCGGGTCTGACCGGGCTCGCGGCGCAGGTCAGCATCCCGCTGCCGGGCACCCCCGTGCCGTTGACGCTGCAGACCTTCGCCGTCCTGCTGGCGGGCGCGGCGCTCGGCCTGCCCCGCGCCTTCCTCGGCATGTCGCTGTACTTGCTGATCGGCCAGCTCGGGGTGCCGTGGTTCGCCTCTTCGGGCGGCAACGCCACGCTGGGGTACGTCGTCGGCTTCATCCTCGCGGCCTCGGTCGTCGGCGCGCTCGCCGGCCGGGGAGGCGACCGCACCCCGGTGCGCACCCTCGCGACGATGACGCTCGGCACGGTGCTCATCTACGCCGTCGGCCTGCCGTGGCTGATGGTGGCCACCGGGATGGACTTCCCTGCCGCCTTCGCCGCCGGTGTGGTGCCGTTCCTGATCGGCGACGCGATCAAGGTCCTGGCGGCCGCGGGCCTGCTCCCCGCGGCCTGGAAGCTCGCCGGCCGCTGAGCCGGCGAGCCACATGAGCCGCTGAGCCACACGAGCCGCTGAGCTCTGTGAGCCCGCCCAGCCGCCCAGCCGCCGAGCCGTTGAGCCGGCGGTCTCCTCGGGCGCCCGCGCGATCGCGGGCGCCCGGGGTGTGGGACGGCACGGGACCCCGGCCGTAGATTGCGAGGTATGAGTCTCTCGCTGATCGAAGAGGGCGCCAAGAAGTCGGGCGTCCTGTGGGTCTCGCTGGCGGGCCGCGACCGGCTGGCGTGGCACGTCTGGCACGACGGCGCGATCTACCTGGTCACCGGCGGCGGGGAGCAGGCGCTTCCCGGCCTCGCCGAGTCCTCGCGCGTCCGGGTGACGCTGCGCAGCAAGGACAACGGGGCCGAGCTGGTCTCCTTCGAGGCCGACGTCACTCCGGTCGATCAGTCGGCGCCGTCGGAGACCGAGGCCGGAGCGCTGGCGGCCCTGGTCAAGGAACGGCTCAACGCCTCGGACGCGACGGGGCTGGCGGGCCGGTGGGCGGCCTCGGGCGCCTCGATCGTGCGGCTGACGCCCGACGTGGCGGTCTGAGCCAGCAGCGCCCCGCCGAGGACGATCGCGCCGCCGATGATCTGCGCGGCGCCGAGCCGCTCGGCGAGCAGCGCCCACGCGATCACCGCGCCCGCGACCACCTCCAGGGACGACACGGTCGACCCGATGGCGGCCGACAGGCGCCGCACGGCGGTGACGCCGGTGACGTAGGCCAGGACGGTCGCGACGACGATGAGCCAGAGCGCGGCGGCGAGCACGGGGATGGTGCGGCCGTTGACGGTGACGCTCGTCCCGAAGGCGCTCCAGGGCACCTCCCAGGGCCGGGCGAGCGGCGCGAGCACCAGCGCGGCGCCGGCCATGCCCCAGGCGATGAGCCCGAGCGGGTCGACGTCGTCGCCGTAGCCGTCGCTCATCAGGAAGTACCCGGCGCAGCACGCCGAGGCGATCAGGCCGAGCAGCAGGCCGAGGCCGTCCAGGGCCATCCCGTGCCAGACCTCCACCACGACGCCGAGGCCGGCGAGGACGACCACCGCCCCCGCGTAGGCGGCGCGCGGCAGCCGCACGCGGCGGACCAGCCGCACCCAGCAGACGACCAGAACGGGCGAGGCGTACTCCAGGAGCAGCACCACGCCGACCGGCAGCCGGGTGATGGCCAGGAAGAACAGCGCCTGCACCCCGGCGACGGCGATCAGCGCGTAGGCGGTGAAGAAGCCGCGACGCCCCTTGGGGACGCGCAGCGCCCGCGGCCGGAAGACGGCGAGGATCGCGGCCAGCAGCAGCGCGGCGCCCGCCATGCGCACCCACACCGCCTGCAGGGGCGTCAGGCCGCCCAGGCCGACGAGTTTCGCCATCGAGCCGGAGAACCCGAAGCACGTGGCCGACCCGACCGCTATGGCGAGCACTCCGCCTCTCATACGCCACCGTCCTGTAATGACCGTCAGATACTTTTGATCCTGTCACATGGCGTCCGGCGGGATCAAGGCGCGACCGTAGGTTGAGACGGCTTTTACGGGGGCCGGGCGCGGCGCGCGTGCCGCGACCTCGTACGCTGCGGTAGGTGAGGATCTTCGTCGCCCGGCTGGCCGGCACCCCGGTGTTCGACCCCGCGGGCGACCAGATCGGCCGGGCCAGGGACGTCGTGGTGGCCATGCGCCCTAACGACGCGCCCCGCGTGCACGGCCTGGTCGTCGAGGTGCAGCCACGCCGCCGGGTGTTCCTGCCGATCACCCGGGTTCGCAGCATCGAGGCCGACGCCGTGATCTTCACCGGCACCATCAACCTGCGGCGCTTCGAGAAGCACTCCACCGAGTCCCTGGCCATCGGCGAACTGCTCGACCTGTCGGTCGACCTCGCCGGCGAGAAGGTCACCGTGCTCGACCTGGCCATGGAGCAGAGCAGGACCGGCGAGTGGCTCATCACCAAGGTCGCGGTGCTGCGCGGCGCGGCGGGCCGCGGACTGCGGCGGCGGCGCGGCGAGACGCTGGTCGTGGGCTGGTCGGACGTCACCGGGTTCGGCGTGGCGCAGGCCGACCAGGGCGCGGCCGGCCTGCTGGCCGCCTTCGAGGAGACCCGCCCCGCCGACCTGGCCAACGCCCTGCGCCACCTGCCCGACAAGCGGCGCGCGGAGATCGCCTCGGCGCTGGAGGACGAGCGGCTCGCCGACGTGCTGGAGGAGCTGCCCGAGCGCGACCAGATCGGCATCCTCAGCCGGCTGGACGCCGAGCGCGCGGCGGACGTGCTGGCCGCCATGGACCCCGACGACGCGGCCGACCTGCTGCAGGACCTGCCGGCCGCGGAGGCGGAGGCGCTGCTGGCCCGCATGGAGCCCCGCGAGGCGGCCCCGGTCCGGCGCCTGCTGACCTACGCCGAGAACACCGCCGGCGGCATGATGACCAGCACGCCGATCGTGCTGCCGCCGCACGCGACGATCGCCGAGGCGCTCGCCGAGCTGCGCCGCCAGGACATCACCCCCGCCGTCGCCGCGCAGGTCTACGTCGCCCGGCCGCCGAGCGAGACCCCGACCGGCAAGTTCCTGGGCGTGGCGCACTTCCAGCGGCTCCTGCGCGAGCCGCCGTCCTCGCTCGTGGGCGGCGCGATCGACAGCAGCATCGACCCCATCAGGCCGCACCTGTCCCTGCCCGGGGTGACGTCCTACCTGGCGACCTACAACCTGGTGGCGGCCCCGGTGGTCGACGAGCTGGGCCGGCTGGTGGGCGCCGTCACGGTCGACGACGTGCTGGACCACCTGCTGCCGCCGGACTGGCGCGAGCGCGACGAACGCGAGCCGAACGGGGACGGCCTCCCCGGGACGACCGGCGGCCCGGCGCGGGAGGTGGGCGGTGGCGGTTAACCGGCTGGACCAGCCCCGCGAGATCCGCCGCACCATCCGCCCGCACTACGACCCCGAGGCGTTCGGCCGCCTGTCGGAGCAGATCGCCCGCTTCCTAGGCACGGCCCGGTTCCTGGTCTACATGACCGGGTTCATCGCCGTGTGGGTGCTCTGGAACGCCCTGGCCCCGGGGAACCTGGCGTTCGACCCCTACCCGTTCATCTTCCTGACGCTGATCCTGTCGCTGCAGGCGTCGTACGCGGCCCCGCTGATCCTGCTGGCGCAGAACCGCCAGGCCGACCGCGACCGTGTGCAGGGCGAGCAGGACCGGTTGGCGGGCGAGCGCAACCAGGCCGAGGTGGAGTACCTGACCCGGGAGATCGCCGGGCTGCGCCTGGCGCTGGGCGAGCTGGCGACCCGCGACTACATCAGGGGCGAGCTGGAACACCTGCGGGAGGACATCCTCCAGTCCCCGGCCCGTCCCGACGGCGCCGGCGGCGCTCAGCGGGAGTAGGCGCTCCGCGGGAGTGGTGCACGCGCGCGACCGCGTCGCGTCGCGGAGCCGGTCGGTGTGCGCCACGAGCCGTGCTCCCCGGCCCCGCCGGCCGCCGCGGGGACCCGCTCCCGCGCGAGTGATCTCCGTCACCATGGACGTCGCGCGGTCGTCCCGGAAGGCCGCGTGAAGCCGCCGCGGCTTCCTCGCCGATCACTCCCATCCGTTACGGGAGAGGCGGAGTTCGTCGGATCGGCCCTGGGTTCGTAGCATGGATCCATGGCACCCACCCCAGATTTGGTGACGGCCGCCCTGGCGACGGTCAACGACCCGGAGATCCGCCGGCCGATCACCGACCTCGGCATGGTCAAGAGCGTCGATATCTCCCCCGACGGGGTGGTGCGGGTCGGCGTCTACCTCACCGTCGCCGGCTGCCCGATGCGCGACACGATCACCCGTGACGTCACCGCCGCCGTCTCCAAGGTCGAGGGCGTCAGCGGCGTCCAGGTCGAGCTGGACGTCATGAGCGCCGAGCAGCGCAAGACCCTGCAGACGAGCCTGCGCGGCAACCGGGGCCCCGAGAAGGAGATCCCCTTCGCCAAGCCCGGCTCGCTCACCCGCGTCTTCGCCGTCGCCAGCGGCAAGGGCGGGGTCGGCAAGTCGTCGGTCACCGTCAACCTGGCCGCGGCGATGGCGTCCTCGGGCCTGAAGGTCGGCGTCGTGGACGCCGACATCTACGGGCACTCCGTCCCCCGCATGCTCGGCGTGAGCGACCGGCCGACCAAGGTCGAAGACATGATCATGCCGCCGGTGGCCCACGACATCAAGGTCATCTCGGTCGGCATGTTCAAGCCCCCGGGCAACAGCCCGGTGGTGTGGCGCGGCCCGATGCTCGACCGCGCGCTCCACCAGTTCCTCGCGGACGTCTACTGGGGTGACCTGGACGTGCTGCTGATGGACCTTCCCCCGGGCACCGGCGACATCGCGATCTCGGTGGCGCAGCGCATGCCCGGCGCCGAGATCCTGGTCGTGACCACCCCGCAGCAGGCCGCGGCCGAGGTCGCCGAGCGCGCCGGGTCCATCGCCTCGCAGACCCACCAGCAGATCGCCGGCGTCATCGAGAACATGGCGTGGCTGCCCTGCCCCCACTGCGACGAGCGCATCGCGGTGTTCGGCGAGGGCGGCGGCCAGGCCGTCGCCGACGGCCTCACCCGCACCCTCGGCACGCGCGTCCCGCTGCTCGGCCAGGTGCCGATCGACCTGCGCCTGCGCGAGGGCGGCGACGAGGGCAAGCCGCTCGTGCTCACCGACCCCGACTCCCCCGCCGCCACCGAGCTGCGGCGCATCGCCGATGGCCTGAGCAGGCGGTCCAGCAGCCTGAAGGGCCTGCAACTGGGCCTGTCCCCGTCCGGCCGCTGAGCGCCCCGCCCTTCCGGCCGCTCGGCGACCGGGAGGGCCCGTCCTACGACGGACACGCGAAAGGGCCGCCCCCGGTCTCGGGGGCGGCCCTTCGGCATGTCGTGCGGCTCGGACCGGCCTCGCCGGCGCGGCGGCCTCGGACGCCACCCGGCCGGATGGCCCGGCGTCACGGGCTCAGGCGACCTCGGCGCACGGGCTCAGGTGGCCTCCGCGTCGCGGCTCAGGTGGCCTCGGCGTCGTACGGGGGGATCTCGCCGTAACCGAGCTCGTCGCCGGCCGTGGTGGCGTACACGTCGGCCGTGCCGCCGTAGGCGTCGGTGTACGGCTCGCTCTGGCCGGGGGTGTGGTCCGCGGCCGGCCGGTTCCAGTCGTCCTCGAGATCTTGGAGCAGGTGCTTCCTGACGAAGTTCTTCGGATGCAGGTCGGTCGGGTCGAAGTTGGCGAACTCGGGACCGAGGTTCTCCTGCAGGTCGCTCTTGGCGTTGTTGGCCATCTGGCGGATCTGCCGCAGCGTGCGGCCCGCCTGGGCGGCGGCCTGGGGCAGCTTCTCGGGCCCGAAGACGAGAAGGGCGATGACCACGAGTGCCAAGACCTCAGGCCAGCCGAGTCCGAACACGGTGATCTCCTACGCTTTCCTACGCCCACGCCTGGCGTCGGCCGGGTTCGTCCGACGGCGACATGGTTCTTCCCAGAGTAATGCGTGACCCGGCATGGGGCGCAATGAGCCGGCGCCGATCAGGACGGCTGCGGCGTCGGGACGGGCACGGCGTCGATGGTCACGGTGGTGGTGCGCTCGCCGCCGTTCCGCTGGTACTTGATGGTGACCTTGTCGCCGGGCGCCTTGCTGCGGATGGTGACGATCAGCTCCGACGGCTGGGTCACCGGGGTGTCGTCGACCGAGAGGATGACGTCGCCGGGCTTGAGCCCCGCCTTGTCGGCCGGGCCGCCGGGGGTGACCGGCTGCTGGCCGCCCTGCGGAGTGGCGGCGATGCGGACGCCCTCGCCGGTGTAGTTCTCGTCGATCGAGACGCCGATGCGGGACTTCTTGGCCGTGCCGGTGGTGACGAGCTCTTCGGCGATGCGCCGGACGTGGTTGACCGGGATGGAGAACCCGAGCCCGATGCTGCCGCTCTGCCCGCCGAGGGAGGAGTTGCCGAGCGTCGCGATGGCCGAGTTGACGCCGATCACCTCGCCCGCGGCGTTGACCAGCGGGCCGCCCGAGTTGCCGGGGTTGATCGCCGCGTCGGTCTGGATGGCGTTGATGAACGACGACTCCGAGCCGCTCTCGCCGCCGGCGGTGACCGGGCGGTTGAGGGAGCTGACGATGCCGGTGGTGACCGTGCCGGACAGCCCGAGGGGCGAGCCGATCGCGATGACGGGGTCGCCCACGACGACCCGGTCGGAGTTGCCCAGGAAGATCTCGGGGGCGCCGAAGGTGTCGGCCGGCCTGACCACCGCGATGTCGGAGCTCGGGTCGCGCCCGACGATCGTGCCCGTCGTGGACTTCTTGTTGTTGAAGGTCACCTTGATGGTGCCGGTCTGGGCCGCGGCGGCCACCACGTGGTTGTTGGTGACGATGTACCCGCCCTTGATCAGGAAGCCCGAGCCGGTGCCCGCCTCGCTGTTGCCCCGCACCTCGAGGGAGACGACGCTCGGCAGGACCTTCGAGGCCACGCCGGCCACGGAGTCGGGAGGACGGTTGACGACCACGCCGCTCGGCGTGCCGAGGCTGTAGGAGGGGTTGATGCCCGAGCCGCCGGACCGGGTGAGCAGGTAGGTGCCGAGGCTGCCGAGAATCGAGGCGACCAGCGCGATGACGACGGCGAGGGTCGCCACCACGCCGGTGCGCGGGCGGCGCGAGCCGCAGCCGCCGGTCTCGGCCGGCGGCGCGCCGGGCGGCGGCAGCCAGCCGGGGCCCATGCCGTAGGCGCCGCGCGGCGGCGGGGGCGGCGGCGCGCCGTACAAGCCGCCGGGGCCGCCGAAGCCCGCGGGGCCTCCCGGGCCTCCCGGCGAGGGCGGCAGCGGGCCGCCGGCGGGGTTGCCCCACCCGGAGGCGGAGTCCTCACCGGGCCGCCTGCCCTCGGCGGCGAAGGGGATCAGTCCGGTGGCGTCACCGGAGTGCGGGGCCGGACGGTGGCCCTCGGCCCCGAACGCCATGGTGCCGCCCTCGGCGGTGAACGGGTCGCGCGCCGGGGCGCCGGGCTCGGCGGCGAACGGATCGCGCCCCTGCGCCCCGTACTGGGCGGTGGAGACCTCACGCCCCTGGCCGGAGTGCTCACCCGCGAAAGGGTCGCGCCCCGGCTCGCCGGACGGCCAGGCGTCGGACGCGGGCAGGAACTCGGGCCTGACCCGCATGCCGCCGCCTGGAGACTCCGATGTCGAGCCATCCCCGGACCGCTGGGGTGGAGTGGCCACGTCCCCGCTGTCGAAGGTACGTGTCTCGTCGGTCATCGAAGGCTCACTCCCGAGGCCGGTCTACGTGGCTACGACAGATTGTCGCTCGGACCGCATACGAGCGCCGTAAACGCCCTGACGGGTCCCTCCGATCGTATGCCCGCCCCGGCCGTGACGTAGACCGGACGGCTCGCTGACCGGCCTCTGGAGCCACTACAGCGCCGGGAGCGGCCCGCACGGGACCGGCTCCCGGCCTGACGGCGCGGCCCCGCGCGGGCCGGGCGTCAGGGCTGGCCGGTGGGCGTGACGCCCCTTCCGGGCACGACCTGGCCGGCCGGCGCGGTCGCCCGGTGCTGGTTGGCGAACATCTCCACCGGCGGCGTCGGCGGCCGGTTGTTCACGCCGCCCACCATGAACAAGGTGCCGAGTGCGACGGCCGCCGAGGCGACGCCGACCGCGACGTACCCGGCGCGGCGGCCGCCCGCCTGCCGTCCCGGCCCCGAGAAGCCGCCGCGGCGGCCCGGCCGGTTGTCGGCCGGTGCGCCGTTCAGCGAGTACGACGGAGTGGGAAAGGGACGCACGCGCGGCGGGACGGGGCCCCCCGGCTCGGACATCCGCAGCAGGGACATGGTGAGGTCCGCCGGCACGGCGGGCGGTTCGAGTGACCTGAGACGGCTCTTGAGCGCCCGCATGGCGTCCAGCTCCGCGCGGCAGTCCGCGCAGAACGTCAGGTGCGCCAGGGCGCGCTCGCGCTCGGCGTGGCCGAGCTCTCCGTCGATCAGCGCTGAGGCGCGCTCTCCGAGATGGCTCATGCTCCCTCCCTGCTGACGGTCGGGGGGAGTTCGTCGCGACGGGGCGCACGGTGCTCGAGCGCCTCGCGCAACTGGCTGCGACCGCGATGGATCCGGCTGCGGACGGTGCCCAGCTTCACGCCGAGCGTCGCCGCGATCTCCTCATAGGACAGGCCTTCGATGTCGCAGAGCACCACCGCGGCGCGGAACTCCGGCTGCAGCGAGTCGAGCGCCGCCTGGATGTCCGGTTCGAGCTGGGCGTCGTCGTACACCTGCGCCGGGGACGGCTCGCGGCCGCGCAGACGCTCCCCCGCGTCGTCGCCGAGCCCCTCGAAGCGGATGCGCTGCCTGCGCCGCGCCATGTCGAGGAACAGGTTCGTCGTGATGCGGTGCAGCCAGCCCTCGAAGGTGCCCGGCGTGTAGCTCGACAGCGACCTGAACACCCGGACGAAGACCTCCTGGGTGAGGTCCTCGGCGTCGTGGACGTTGCCGGTCAGCCGGTAGGCGAGGCGATAGACGCGCGCCGAATGGGCGCGGACGACCTCCTCCCATGTGGGAGGCGTCCAACCTCCGTCGGGTAGCCGGGGATCGCTCCCCGGCGACGCACTGTCGGGAGTATCGGCCTGGTGGTTGTCCTCCACCAGCACTCCTCTCTCCGGGACCACCGCTACAGCCATAGTGCCTGCTTTCGTCCCTTCCTGCGTACCCACCGGCCATTGAGGCCGGACCGTGTTCTTCGAAGGCCTTGAACAAAGGTCGTTCAAAGCGTGCAACGTACCCGTTGTGGCGTGAGTTCCCGTTCGGCCCCGACTCCCCTAGGCTGCGACCAATACGTGCCACGGCGAAGGCGGGGAGGAGAGGCCGATGGCCCCGACGCCGACCAGTCCGGTGGAGGCCACGCTGGCCTACGCGGAGGAGTTCCATTCCGAAGACGAGGTGCTCAGCGCCGCGAGACGGCGCGGCATGGAGGTGGGCGCCGTCCCGATCCTGCCCGGCGGCGGCGCGGCCCTGTGCTTCCTCGCCACGGCGATCAGCGCCAGGTCCGTGGTCGAGGTCGGCACCGGCTGCGGCGTCTCGGGGTTGTGGCTGCTGCGCGGCATGCGTCCCGACGGCACGCTGACCAGCGTCGACGCCGAGCCCGAGCACCAGAGGCTCGCACGGCACGCCTTCGCGGAAGCGGGCTTCTCCGGCAGCAGGGTGCGCCTGATCGGCGGCAGGGCCCTGGACGTTCTGCCGCGCCTGGCCGACGGCGGCTACGACATGGTGTTCTGCGACGCCGCCAAGCAGGAGTACGGCGACTACCTGGCGGAGGCCGTGCGCCTGCTGCGGCTCGGCGGCATCGTCGCCTTCGACCACGCGCTGTGGCACAACCGGGTCGCCGACCCGGCGCAGCGCGACCCGGACACCGTGGCGATCCGCGAGCTGGGCAAGCTGATCAGGTCGGACGACCGGCTGCGCGCGCTGATGATGCCGCTGGGCGACGGCCTCCTGGCCGCCGTCAAGATCGCCAACTGACGGGCGGCACGGGCGGCGGGCCGGGCTCAGGCGTGGTGCGCGGTGGACCCGGTCCAGGCGTGGCCGGCGGTCGGCCCGGTTGAGGCGTGGCCGGCGACCGGCCCGGCTCAGGCGTAGTGCGCGGTGAACCAGTCGAGCAGCAGGCGGGCGCCGAACCCCGTCGCGCCCTTGGTGAAGACCCCGTCGTCCGCGGTGGTGCGGGCCACGCCGGCGATGTCGAGGTGGGCCCAGCGCCGCCCGCCGGTGAACTCGCGCAGGAACAGCGCCGCGGTGATGGAGCCGCCGCCGTACTTGTTCGCGGAGTCCACGTTGGCCAGGTCGGCGATCTCGGAGTCGAGCGCGGCGCGGTACTCGTCGATGAGCGGCATCCGCCACAGCGCCTCGCCGGACCTCGCGCCCGCCTCCAGCAGTTCCTTGGCCAGGTCGTCGCCGGTGGAGTACACCGCGCCGATGTCGCGTCCCAGCGCGATGCCGACGGCCCCTGTGAGCGTGGCCAGGTCGATGACGGTGTCGGGCTCCAGCACGTCGTCTGCGTAGGCCAGGGCGTCGGCGAGCACGAGCCTTCCCTCGGCGTCGGTGTTGAGCACCTCCACCGTGCGGCCGCCGTAGTGGGTGATCACGTCGCCGGGCCGCTGCGCGCTGCCCGAGGGCATGTTCTCGGCGGCGGCGACCAGGCCGGTGACGCGCGCCCGCACGCCGAGCCGGCGCAGCGCCCCGAGCACGGCGATCACCACGGCGCCGCCCGCCATGTCGGTCTTCATGAACTTCATGCCCTCGGTCGGCTTGAGGGACAACCCGCCGCTGTCGAAGGTGATGCCCTTGCCGATCAGCACGATGTGCGGGCCCGCGGGAGCCTCGGGCTCGTAGGAGAGCTGGATCAGCCGCGGCGTGCTCACCGACCCCTGACCCACCGCCAGGATGCCGCCGAACCCGCCCTCGGCCAGCTCGCCCGGCTCCCACACCTTGACCGCGAGGCCCTCGCGCCCGGCGATCTCGGCGGCGCGGGCGGCCAGCCAGGCGGGGTTCTTCTCCGAGGACGGGGTGTTGGCCAGGTCGCGGGTGAGGGCCGTGGCGCGGGCGGTCACCTCGGCGCGCTCGACGGCCGCGCGGGCCCGTTCGGGGCCCGACAGGCGGATCTCCTCGACGGCCCTTGCCCGGACCGCCCCGATGCGCATCGTGTAGGAGCCCAGGAGCGCTCCCTCGGCCAGGGCGGCCCAGCCCGCCTCGCCGGCGCCGGGGGGCAGGGCGATGTCGATGGCCCGGCGTCCCCGGGCCCGCCGGGCGAGCACGCCGCCGGCCTTGCGCAGGGCGCGCGGCCCGCCGTCGCCGATGCCGTACAGCAGGACCCGCCGCACCGCGTCGCCGTGCGAGATCGGCACCTCCACGACCTCGCCGGGCTCGCCCTTGGCGTCGTGGTGGGCGAGGAGGGCGGGGACCGGCACGGGCAGTTCCACCTCGGCGGTGAGTTCGCTCCCGAACGGCACCGCCAGCAGGTCGGCGTCCTGCGCGGGCGATTCGACGAAGCTCAGCTCGGTCTCGATGGGCATGGTGGCCTCCCCGGCCTGGAAAGTGCGACAGCCCCGGCGTGGGGGTCTGACCCGGCCGCCGGGGCCGTCAAGTCGCCTGTGTCGATGGGTCGTATCAGGGGTATGTCAGCCGACGACGTTCTTCAGAGCGTCGCCAAGGGCTCTGGCCTCGTCCGGTGAGAGTTCGACGACGAGCCGGCCGCCACCCTCCAGAGGGACCCGCATGACAATGCCCCGTCCTTCCTTGGTGACCTCCAGCGGACCGTCGCCAGTCCGCGGCTTCATCGCCGCCATGCGTGTATCCCTTCCTGCCTCGGCCGGACGACACCGCCGCGCTCGTGTGCGCGCCCGGCCGCCCGCCGCTTTCACGTCTTCTGTGACGTCCCATTATCCCGCCTCGCGAGCGCGCATGGGTAACGATCTCCTCCCAGAATGCGTTGTCCGGGGCCCTGCGGCCGATCAAACTGGTCTATGTGAACGCCCGCGCCGCGCTTTTCGACCTCTACGGCGACCACCTGCGCATCCGCTCCGGACGGGCGTCCGTGGCCGCCCTGGTGCGGCTGCTGGCCCCCCTCGACATCGCCGCTCCGGCTGTCCGCACGGCGATCTCGCGGATGGTGCGGCAGGACTGGCTCACCCCCGTCCGGCTCGCCCAGGGGCCGGGGTACGCGCTCACGCCCAAGTGCCTGCGCCGCCTGGACGAGGCCGCTTCGCGCATCTACCGCACGGGCTCGGCGGTGTGGCCGGGCCGGTGGCACGTGCTGGTCTTCCAGCCGGTGCGCGACCGGGCCAGGCGCGAGCGGCTGCGTGCCGACCTCGCCTTCCTCGGCTACGCCCCCCTGTGCGAGACCACCTGGGTCGGGCCGCGCGCCTCGCCGGAGCTGGACGCCCTGCTGGAGGAGCAGCGGGTCCGCGCCGACCACTTCGTGAGCACTCTGGACGGTGACCCGCGCGAGCTGGTGGCCCGCGCGTGGGACCTGGGCGCCATCGCGCGGGCCTACGAGGAGTGGATGGGGCAGGCGGCCGACCTGGTCGGGGCCGTCTCGTGCGACGCCCCGGACGACCAGATCTTCGCCGCGCGGAGCAGGCTGGTCCACGGATGGCGCAACTTCCTGTTCCGCGATCCCGGCCTGCCGGCCGAACTCCTCCCGCCCGCCTGGCCGGGCGACAAGGCCCGTGCCTATTTCGAACAGGAGGCGGCCCGGCTGCTCCCGGCGGCCGCCGCCTTCGTCGACCGCAACCTGGACAAAGGAGTCCACTGATGGAGCAGCCGATGGACGCGCGGCCCGGCGGCGAGCAGGTGCTCTACGCCGTCGAGCAGGGCGTCGCGACGATCACGCTCAACCGTCCCGACGCGATGAACGCCCTGACCATCGTGATGAAGGCGGCCCTGCTCGAAGCGCTCGAACGCGCGCGGGACGAGGCGGACGTGCGCGCCGTGCTGCTCACCGGCGCCGGGCGCGGGTTCTGCGCCGGCCAGGATCTGCGCGAGCACGCCGAGAACCTCGCGGCCGGGGCCGGTCTGGACGACACCGTCCGCGCTCACTACAACCCGATCGTCCTGGCGATCACCGGCATGGGCAAGCCGGTGGTGGCCGCGGTGAACGGCTACGCCGCGGGCGCGGGCGTGTCGCTGGCGCTGGCGTGCGACTTCAGGGTCGCGGCCGAGAACGCCCGTTTCGCGATGGCCTTCAGCGCCATCGCCCTCGCCCCCGACTCCGGCGCCTCGTGGACCCTTCCTCGTCTGGTCGGAGCGGCCAAGGCGCGCGAGCTGCTGATGCTGGGCGACCCCGTGGACGCCGCCGAGGCGGCGCGGCTCGGCATGGTGACCTCGGTCGTGCCGGCCGAGGAGCTGGCGCGGAGCGCCCGTGACCTGGCCGTGCGCCTCGCGCAGGGCCCCACGCTCGCGTACGGCGCCATCAAGCAGGCCCTGGACTTCTCCGCGGCGCAGCCCCTGGAGGACGCCCTTTCGATGGAGGCCGACCTGCAGGACGCCTGCGCCAAGACCGAGGACCACCACAGCGCCACCCGCGCGTTCCTCGCCAAGCAGCGGCCCGTCTACGAGGGCCGCTGACGCCCCCGCCGTTCTCAGGCGATGCCGTCGCGCACCCAGCAGTCGGCGACGTGGTCGTTGACCAGGCCGATGGCCTGCATCAGCGCGTAGGCCGTGGTCGGGCCGATGAAGCGCAGGCCGTGGCGCTTGAGCTCCTTGGCCAGGGCCGTGGAGCCGGGCGTGGTCGGCCGCAGGTCGGCGAGGGTGCGCGGCGCGGGCGAGGAGGGGTCGGCGTAGCGCCATACCAGCTCGGAGACCCCGCCGGGGATCGCGGCGGCGGCGCGGGCGTTGGCGATCGCCGCCTCGATCTTGGCCCGGTTGCGGATGATGCCCGCGTCGGCGAGCAGCCGCTCCACGTCGGCCTCGCCGAACGCGGCGACCGCCTCGATGGAGAACCCGGAGAACGCCTTGCGGAAGTTCTCGCGTTTGCGCAGGATCGTCAGCCACGACAGGCCCGACTGGAAGCCTTCGAGCGTCAGCCGCTCGAACACCAGGTCATCACCGCGGACCGGCCGGCCCCATTCATCGTCGTGGTAGGAGATGTAGTCAGGAGCGCTGGTCGCCCAGCCGCATCTGATGAGCTCAGGTTCCACGAACGTCGAGGTTACCGCTCTGGCCGGTGGACTCGGGGCGGTCGTCCGACGCGGCGGTGTCGCCGCCTGGGGCGCCGTGCCC
Source organism: Sphaerisporangium rhizosphaerae (assembly GCF_042665155.1). NCBI lineage: Bacteria > Bacillati > Actinomycetota > Actinomycetes > Streptosporangiales > Streptosporangiaceae > Sphaerisporangium > Sphaerisporangium rhizosphaerae. Next base: position 53,323 of record NZ_JBHTCG010000022.1, read on the forward strand.
TGCGGGCGGTTCGCCGTCCGGCTCGGGCGCGGAGGCGCCGGCGTCCCGCGGCGCCTCCGGCGCGGGCGGCCGGTGGTGCTTCGAGCCCGGCTCGGGGTCCGGCGAGCGCCTGCTCAGCCCCGAGGCGGTCCCCTCCTCCGCCGGCCGCTCGTCCAGCGGGCGGGCCGTCAGGCCCGAGAAGGTCCTCGGCGGCGCGGGATACTCCTCCGGCATGGCGATGGGCTCCGACGTCGCGATCACCCGGGGCCCCGTGGCGCCGTCGTACCGCGACGGGCCCTCCGGCCCGGAGGACAGCGTCTCGGCCTCGCCGAGGGGGTGCGGCGCGGCGGCCAGCCCCTGGCCCTTCCTGACCGGCCCCGGTTCGGGGGCGGGCGCCCAGGACGGCCGCGTCTGCGCCTCCTGACGGGCCTGGACGCGCCCCGCCAGCAGTTCGGCGACGCGCTGCTCCAGCACGGCGATGTGGGTGTCACGCTCGCCGATGGCCACCGCGGCCCGCTGCAGCGTCTCGTCCACCGTCTGTGTGTGGTAGCCGACCAGGCTCATCGGCAGCCGCAGCGCCATGAAGTCGACGGCCGTGAGCTGCCGCGGGGTGGGCAGTTCCAGAGGCGGGACGTCGGGGGCGAACTCCGTCAGCTCGCCGCCGCGCCCTTGCGAGACGATGACCACGCAGTACAGCACGGCGATCGCGGCGACAGCGAGAAGGACCAGCACATACGAATCGTGCCACATGGGTGCCTTTGAGCGCGCCTTGTTGATCCCGTACGCCGCCACGCATCAGCGGAGGGGCCGCTCGGAGCGGCCCGCCGGGTGAGGCGACCGGCATGGGGCACCGGTATGGCGGCACCGGTATGGCAGCATCGGTCGCATGACGCCCGTGCTCGTGACCGGCCCCAACCGCCCGCTCGACCCCTCCTGGACGGTGGCCCGGTCGGCCGCCGAGGTCGAGCGGCTCGCCGGCGCCGGGCGCACCGTCGTGGTGACCCTGTCGGGCGACGAGACCGCCCAGCTCGCCGCGGCGGCGGTGTTCGCCTGGCTGGGGGCCCGCGTCTTCCGCACCGATCACCAGGAGCAGGTGCGGCGCGCGGTCGACATGACCGAGTCGCTCGCCGGCAGGCGCCCCCCGGCCCTGGCCCGCCGCGGCCTCGCCTGAACGGGGGGCCGGTCAGCCGGTGGCCGACTCGCCGATCTCGTCGGGGTGGGGGGTGAGGGGCAGCGCGGGCTTCTCCAGGTGTTCCAGGGCCTCGGTGACCGTCGTGGTCCAGGAGATGGCGTCGAAGACGTTCGGGCGGGTGAACCCCTGCTCGTACATGCCGTCGACCAGGCGGCGCAGCGGCTCGTACAGGCCCCACGGGTCCAGGATGACCAGCGGCTTGTCGTGCAGGCCGAGCACGCGCGCGGTCCAGATCTCGAAGAGCTCCTCCAGCGTGCCGATGCCGCCGGGCAGCACCAGGAACGCCTCCGAGCGCGCGTCCATGGTCCCCTTGCGTTCCCGCATGTCGCCCGTGATGATCAGCTCGTCGGAGTCGGTGTCGGCGATCTCCAGGTCCACCAGCGCCTGGGGCATCACGCCCACCGTGCGCCCGCCGGCCCGGCGGGCGGCGCCGGCGATCGCGCCCATGCACGACACCGTGGCTCCGCCGCTGACAAGGGTGTGCCCCCTGCGGGCCAGCTCGGTCCCGACCTCCTCCGCGAGGTCGAGGTACTTCTGATCGATCTTCTGGCTGGACGCGCAGAACACACAAATCGCCATCGCCACGGCGTCACCTTACATCGCGCCCCCTTCTCGGTCGGATGGGTCGAGGTGGTGGTTGGGCGGAGCAAATACGAGCCGGAACGCGCAGTCAAGGCCCCAGGGCGTCGCGCGCGACGGCCGGCGAACGTGGCGGAGGGACTCATCTGCCGTTATGGCGGCCACCGCACCCGGCTTCGCCAGGGCGGTGATGAAAGTTACACCCCGATGTCGTTCCCCGGCCCGACGCGACCGCAATTTTCAGACCGCTATGACCGAGGTCAGAGCCCATATGCGAACTTCAGGGAAACCGAAAGTTTCGCGATGGCCTTGACTTGTTTCGGCCAGGTTTCCAGACTGACTCCCCGAGGCGGCCTCCTCCTGCCAGCTCGGTGGTGCTGCGACGAGGGACGCCGTCCGCGACGCCTCGGTGGTGTGCGTTCCGGCGACGGGACGCGGCGTCGATCCCGCCGGCCATGCCGCTCACGCGGCTTCCCCGCTTCTTCCTGATTCAGTAACTCATGGAGGTTCAGGCATGGGCACAAACGCCCTACCCCCCACCGGAACCAAGCGACCGCTCAAGGGGCTTCGGGTCGCGCTCGCCGGCGCTCTCGGCGTGCTCGGCACGGTCGCGGCGCTGACGTTGCCGGGCCCGGCCGACGCCGCCGCGAGCACGCTGGGTGCGGCGGCGGCGCAGAGCGGGCGGTACTTCGGTACGGCCATCGCCTCGGGCAAGCTGGGTGACTCGGCGTACACCACCATCGCGAACCGTGAGTTCAACATGGTGACGGCCGAGAACGAGATGAAGATCGACGCGACCGAGCCCAACCAGAACCAGTTCAACTTCAGCGCCGGTGACCGGGTCTACAACTGGGCCGTGCAGAACGGCAAGCGGGTGCGCGGCCACACGCTGGCCTGGCACAACCAGCAGCCGGGCTGGATGCAGGGCATGTCGGGCAGCAACCTGCGCAATGCGATGATCAACCACATCAACGGCGTGATGGGCCACTACAAGGGCAAGATCGCCTACTGGGACGTCGTCAACGAGGCCTTCGCCGACGGCAACTCCGGCGGGCGGCGCAGCTCCAACCTGCAGTCGACCGGCAACGACTGGATCGAGGTGGCCTTCCGCACCGCGCGCGCCGCCGACCCGGCCGCCAAGCTCTGCTACAACGACTACAACATCGACAACTGGTCCTGGGCCAAGACGCAGGGCGTCTACAACATGGTCCGCGACTTCAAGTCGCGCGGCGTGCCGATCGACTGCGTGGGTCTGCAGTCGCACTTCAACGGCAACAGCCCTTACAACAGCAACTACCGCACCACGATCTCCAGCTTCGCCGCCCTCGGCGTGGACGTGGCGATCACCGAGCTGGACATCCAGGGCGGCTCGGCCAGCACCTACCAGTCGGTGACCAACGACTGCCTGGCGGTGTCCCGCTGCGTCGGCATCACCGTGTGGGGTGTTCGTGACACCGACTCCTGGCTCGGCTCCGGCGCCACCGCGCTGCTGTTCGACGGCAACGGCAACAAGAAGCAGGCCTACACCTCGGTCCTCAACGCCCTCAACTCGGCCACTCCCAACCCCACCCCGACGCCCACGGTGACGCCCACGGTGACGCCGACCGCGACGCCCACTCCCACCGGACCTGGCGGCGGCGGCAACGGCGCGATCAGGGGCGTGGCCTCCGGGCGGTGTGTGGACGTGCCCAACGCCTCCACCACCGACGGCACCGCGGTCCAGCTGTGGGACTGCAACGGCCAGAGCAACCAGACCTGGACCTCCACCTCGGCCGGCGAGATCAAGGTTTACGGCAACAAGTGCCTGGACGCCGGCGGCAGCGGCAACGGCGCCAAGATCCAGATCTACTCCTGCCACGGCGGCGCCAACCAGCAGTGGCGCGTCAACTCCGACGGCTCCATCACCGGCGTGCAGTCCGGACTGTGCCTGGACGCCACCGGACAGGGCACCGCCAACGGCACCACCATCCAGCTCTACACCTGCCACGGCGGCAACAACCAGAAGTGGACCTGGAACAGCTGACCCCCGCCGCGACGACAGGGCGCTGACGACCGGTTCGCCGGCCTCTGTCCGATCCAGGTGAGGAACGTCTCCGGTGCGGCCGACCCGCCGCACCGCGGACGGCCGGACCACCGGCCCGCCGATCGACCGCGGGCACCGTGAGGATCGGCCGTCCGGCACGAACCCCCACGCCACCGAGCCTCCCTCGTCAGGGGCTCGGTGGCGTGGGTTTCGCGTCGGGACCCGCCATGCGCTCAGGGCTCCTGACGGGCGCCGTTGCGCTCGCGGTCGGACTCGACGATGATGCGCACGGCCTCGTCCACGTCGTCGGTGACCTGGATCAGGTTGACGTCCTCTGGGGAGATCTTGCCGGTCTTCACCAGGGTGCCGCGGATCCAGTCGAGCAGCCCGCCCCAGAACTCGCCGCCCATCAGGATGACCGGGAACGAGGTGACCTTGCGGGTCTGCACCAGCGTCAGCGCCTCGAACAGCTCGTCCAGCGTGCCGAACCCGCCGGGCAGCGCCACGAACCCGCAGGCGTACTTGACGAACATCGTCTTGCGCACGAAGAAGTAGCGGAACTCGATGCCGAGGTCCACGTAGTCGTTCAGCTTCTGCTCGAAGGGCAGCTCGATGCCGAGGCCCACCGAGATGCCGCCCGCCTGGCGCGCCCCCTTGTTGGCGGCCTCCATGATGCCGGGCCCGCCGCCGGTGATGACGGCGTAGCCGGCCTCCGCCAGCGCCTGGCCGAGTCTCTCGCCCATGGCGTAGTCGGCGTCGTCGGCATGGGTGCGCGCCGAGCCGAACACGGTTACGGCGGGCGGCAGCTCGCCGAGCTGCCCGAAGCCCTCGACGAACTCGGCCTGGATGCGCAGCACCCGCCAGGGGTCCATGTGCAGCCACTCGGTCGAGCCGCGCCGGTCCAGCAGCCTCTCGTCGTAGGTGGAGTCGGGCAGGAACTTCCCCCGGACGAGGGAGGGGCCCTGACGGCGCTCCTCGCGTGATGCTTTGCTCATGCCGATCACGCTAACCGCCCGCTGGAGTGCGCAAGCCGTACCGGAACGGGACGTCCCGCCGGGGCCGTAAAGAATCTTGAAAAATCTGTCCCGAGCAGCGGAACCGATTCTTCGCGAGGCCACGTCTAAGAGCCGAGGGTGCTGCTCGGGACTGAAAGTGGCTTTCCCCGCCAAATGGCCGGCGAGGAAAGCCACTTTCTTTTGTGCCCACAGCCGGCGTTGATCGGCGCGACGCCCCGGCGAGCGATTCGCGCGCTCGCCCTTCCAGGCCGGGCCCGCGCCGCCCGTCCAGGACGCACAGGATGCTCAGGACGCCGCGTCGCCCAGCCAGGCGGTCATCCTGCGCTCGCAGTCGGCGATCATCTCCAGCGAGACGTACTCCCCCTGCTGGTGGGCGAGGTTCGGGTCGCCGGGGCCGTAGTTGACCGCCGGGACGCCGAGCTCGGAGAAGCGCGCGACGTCGGTCCAGCCGAGTTTGGCCCGGGGAGTGCCGCCGATGGCGCCGGCGAACGCCGCGGCCACCGGGTGGGTCAGCCCGGGACGCGCGCCGGGCGACCCGTCGGTGAAACGCACCTCATACCCCTCGAAGACCTCGCGCACGTGCTCCTCGGCCTGCTCCATCGAGCGGTCGGGGGCGAAGCGGTAGTTCACCGTCACCACGCACTCGTCGGGGATGACGTTGCCCGCGACGCCCCCGGCGATGCCGACGGCGTTCAGGCCCTCGTGGTAGGCCAGGCCGTCCACGACCGGCTCGCGGGCCTGGTAGGCGTTCAGGCGGGCCAGGACGGGCTCGGCGCCGTGCACGGCGTTCACCCCGTACCAGGAGCGGGCGCTGTGGGAGCGCCGGCCCTGGACGGTCACCTGGGCTCGCAGGGTGCCCTGGCAGCCGCCCTCGATCTCGCCGCTGGTGGGCTCCATGAGCACGGCGAAGTCGCCGGCCAGCAGCTCGGGACGGGTGCGGGCCAGGCGCGTCAGGCCGTTGCGCGCGGCCTCGACCTCCTCGCAGTCGTAGAAGACGTAGGTCACGTCCCTGGCCGGCGCGGGCACCCCGGCGGCGAGCTTGAGCGCCACGGCGACGCCGCTCTTCATGTCCGAGGTGCCGCACCCGTACAGCAGGTCACCCTCGACCCGGGAGGGCAGGTTGCCCGCGAGCGGCACGGTGTCGATGTGCCCGGCGATCACCACCCGCTCGGCGCGCCCGAGCTCGGTGCGGGCCACCACGGCCTCGCCGTCGCGGACGACGGTGAGATGCGGCAGCGGCGCGAGCGCGGCCTCGATGGCGTCCGCGAGGGCCTTCTCGCCTCCGCTGACCGACTCGGCGTCGACGAGCGCCGCGGTCAGCGCCCGCACGTCCCCCGCCAGGTCGAGCGGCGGGACCTCAGGCATTGACGCCATGCTGGCGCAGCACGTCGTTCAGCGCGGCCTTGTCGTGGCGCTGCCCCTCTTCCAGGCGCTTGAGCACCAGGACGCACGGCAGCCCGAAGGTGCCGCCGGGGAACTCCTTGGGACGCGTGCCGCCGACGGCGACGCACCAGTCGGGGATGCGGCCGCGGGAGAGCTCCTCGCCGGTCTGCACGTCGATGACGGGCATGGAGGCCGACAGGATGGTGCCCGCGCCGACGACGGCGCCCTTGCCCACCCGCGCGCCCTCGACGATCATCGAGCGGCTGCCGATCAGCGCCTCGTCCTCGATGACGACCGGGACGGCGTTCGGGGGCTCCAGCACCCCGCCGATGCCGACGCCGCCCGACAGGTGGACGTCGCGGCCGATCTGCGCGCACGAGCCGACGGTCGCCCAGGTGTCCACCATGGTGCCGCTGTCGACGTAGGCGCCGATGTTGGTGTAGGAGGGCATCAGCACGACGCCCGAGGCAAGGTAGGAGCCCCAGCGCGCGATGGCTCCCGGCACCACGCGGACGCCTTCCAGGGACGTCTTCAGCGGAATGCGGTCGTTGTGGTGGAAGTCGCCCACCTGGCTCCTGACCATGCCGAGCACCCGGAAACTGAGCAGGATGGCGCGCTTGGCGCGCTCGTCCACGACCACCTCGCCGGAGGCGCCGTCGACGAAGGCGACACGCGCCTTGCCGGTGTCGAGCATGTCCACGGCACCGACGATCACACCGCGGGCCTCGCCGTCGTCAGGCGACAGCTCGGCGCGGCGTTCCCACAACTCGTCCACGGTGGCCGGCAAGGGGCTTTCGAAGGTCTCGCTCATGCAAGGGGAGCTTAGTGCCGCACGGGCGACCCGGCGGGGCCGGTAGGTTCTTGTCCGTGGCGCGGCGATTCTCTCGGGCGGTTCTGACGATCACAGGCATCGTCGTCGTGCTGGGCGCTGCCATCTTCTTCGGCGTCTACTACCTGCTCAACCGGGCCAAGCCCCTCGCGATCGGCGAGCACTGCCAGGTGAAGACCGCGCTGGGCACTCTCGACCTGGAGATCGAGCAGGCCCAGGTGGCCGCGACGATCGCCGCGGTCGCCACCGACCGCCGGTTGCCCGAGCGCGCCGTGGAGGTCGCGTATGTGACCGCGATCCAGGAGTCCAAGCTGCTGAACCTCCCCTTCGGCGACCGCGACTCGGTCGGGGTGTTCCAGCAGCGGCCCTCGCAGGGCTGGGGCACCGTCGAGCAGCTGCAGGACCCGGTCTACGCGACCCGCAAGTTCTTCTCCGCGCTGACCAAGGTCAAGCGCTACCAGCGGCTGCCGCTGCACGAGGCGGCGCAGGCGGTGCAGCGCTCCGCCGACGGCTCGGCGTACGCCCAGCACGAGGAGGACGCCAAGATCCTCGCCGCGGCGTTCACCGGCCGGGCGGCCAAGGCGGTGCACTGCTGGTACCCGGCCCCCGACAAGCCGGCGCCCGTGCAGGCCGCCAAGGCCCGCAAGGAGCTGGCCAGGGCCCTCGGCCAGCAGACGAGCCCGGACAACCGCATCACCGCCCCCACCGACCGCAGGGGCTGGCTGATCGCCTCCTGGACGGTCGCCCACGCGCAGAAGTACGGGCTGCGCAAGGTGCGCTACGCGGGCGTCGCGTGGAGTTCGGCGGCCGGCCAGGACGGCTGGGTGGCCGACGCCAAGGCGGCGGCCAAGACCGTCGAGATCGCCTGACGCCACCGGCACGGGCACGAGCACGCCGGAGCGCCTCCACGCACGTCCCATAACGGCCACAGACGCGCTCCGCCTTCCGCACGGCCAACCAATGCGCTTCCAGTCGTCACGCGAGGCACGGCGTGCCGCTCCGCGTCCCGCACGGGCACGGCGTGCGCTCCGCGTCTCGCGCGGCTAGAGCATGCGCTCCACGTTGATCGAGCCGGGGGCCAGGGGCTGGGCGTAGGCGGCGGTCCACGGCTGGCCCTGCACCCGGTTGAAGCTCAGCAGCCGCCCGTCCGCCGCGAGGTAGTCGACGAAGTCCGCCAGGCCGCGCTCGGGGTAGCCGGTGGTGCCCTCGGAGCGGAAGGTGGCGGTGCCGCGTTCCATCGGGTGGAACTCGACGCCCTCCATGATCAGCATGCTCTTGGCCGGCACCATGCCCTGGGTGGGCACGGGCGTCCAGAGGTAGACCTCGAGGTGCGGCGGGTCGTCGGGGCCGGTGCCCTGCCGTTCTTCGACCGACAGCCACATGTAGTGGCCGAGGCCCTCTTCGAGCAGGTATTCGGTCCACTGGTCGCCCTGCCAGGAAAGGTGCAGGGCGCCCAGGACGCGCGACCGGATGCCCTGGCGGTCGATGACGTCCCCGACCTTGATCGTGCGGGGATCGAGGTACTCGGGGTTCAACACGACCGGGCGGGCCAGGGCCGGGTGCGGCGAAGTCGGCTCGGGTGCCGGCTCAGGGGGTCGGGGAGCCGGTCGAGCAGTCTTGTTCGGCCGCCGCGTGCCGAGGAAAGCGCCCAGCACGACGACGAAAATGGCTGCGCTCACTGCGAGCACGACCGCAACGGTCATGCCGCGGGATCCTACTGGAGGCGGAGCACCGCCGCATTGATCCGTTCGTCAGTCGCCGTCATGGCGATACGGATATGCGACGTGCCCGCTTGCCCGTAAAAGTCACCCGGCGCGACCAGAATTCCTATTTCGGCCAGTGCGGCGACCTGATCCCAGCAATTACGGTCGTCGGTCGCCCACAGATAAAGACCCGCCGTCGAGTGCTCCACGCGCCAGCCGGCCTTCTCCAGCACCGGCCGCAGAACGGCGCGCCGGGCGCCGTACAGCTCACGCTGCTCGTCGGCGTGCCGGTCGTCGTCCAGCGCGGCGGCCATGGCGGCCTGGACGGGCGCCGGCATGATCATGCCGGCGTGCTTGCGCACCTCGAGCAGCCGCTTCACCAGCGCGGGGTCGCCGGTGACGAACGCCGCGCGGTAACCGGCCAGGTTCGACCGCTTGGACAGCGAGTGCACGGCCAGCAGGCCCTCGTGGGAGCCGCCGCAGACATCGGGATGCAGGATCGAGACCGGCCGTTCCTCCCAGCCGAGCTCGATGTAGCACTCGTCCGAGGCGACGACCGCGCCCCGCTCACGCGCCCAGTCGACGACCTTGCGCAGGTGCTCGGCGGGCAGCACCCGGCCCGTCGGGTTCGACGGGGAGTTCACCCACACCAGCGGCACCCGCTCGGGGCCGAGCCCCAGCAGGCCGTCGGCGGCGTACGGCTCGGCGCCGGCGATGCGCGCGCCGACGTCGTAGGTGGGGTAGGCCAGGGACGGGATGACCACACGGTCGCCCGCCCCCACGCCCAGCAGGGTGGGCAGCCAGGCGACCAGCTCCTTGGAGCCGATCGTCGGCAGCACGTCGGCCGGGTCGACGCTCACGCCGTGCCGGCGGGCCAGCCAGCCGGCGGCGGAGGCGCGCAGCCGCTGCGTGCCGTGGGTGAGGGGGTATCCGGGGCTGTCGGCCGCGCCCGCGAGCGCCTCACGCGCCACGGCGGGCACCGGGTCGACGGGAGTGCCGACCGACAGGTCGACGATGCCCTCCGGGTGGGCGAGCGCCCGTTGCTTGTACGGCACCAGCCGGTCCCACGGGAAGTCGGGCAACCCGATCACCGAAACACCCCCAAGGTGGATCTCAGACGTCGGCGCGCGGTGCTGGCGGGTACCGCGACCAGGAGGTCACGGTACCCCGGCGGCGCCAGACGTGCGGTAGGTCAGTGCTCCTCCGCCTGGGGCGGGAGAACGGCCACGATCGGGTGGTCGCGGTTGATCTTGCCGACCTTGGACGCTCCGCCGGGCGAGCCCAACTCGTCGAAGAACTCGACGTTCGCCTTGTAGAAGTCCTTCCACTGGTCGGGCGTGTCGTCCTCGTAGAAGATCGCCTCGACCGGGCAGACAGGCTCGCACGCGCCGCAGTCCACGCACTCGTCTGGGTGGATGTACAGCATGCGGTTGCCCTCGTAAATGCAATCGACGGGGCACTCTTCGATGCACGCCTTGTCCAGCACATCAACGCAAGGCTGCGCGATGACGTAGGTCACCTCGGGCTCCTTCTTCTCCGCGCCTTCGCACGACTCGACCGCGGGTTGCTAGACCTAGTATTGCCGTGCTGGCCACGAGTCCGAAACGGGAGGGGGGCGAAGCGTGTGACACCGCACTTTGGCGGAAGGCTCGTGATCGCCGTCTCACCCGCCGACGTGGGCCGGCGCGTCACCGTGCGCCGCGCCGATCCCGACGGCTTCCGCGACACGGTCGGCGTCCTTGAGTCCTGGCAGGACGGCCTGCTCCAGGTGCGCAAGCGCGACGGCACGCTGGTGAGCGTCCGCGAGGAGGCCCTCGTCGCCGCCAGGGTCGTCCCCGAACGCTGACCCGCGTCCGGTCCGCCAATGCTGGCCCAAACTTCCGCGTGCCTCCTCGACGCGGGAGGATATGACGCTGAGTATTCGTTTCGTGACATCACGTGCCGCAGTCGCCGCAGCAGCGCTCCTCGCCACCGCCGTGGCCGGGTGCTCCTCCACGACGTCCAAAGACACCAAGCAGCCTCCGGTCAACCCCAGGGCGGCCAGCCTGGCCCAGGGGTTCGGCACGATGGACCGCCTCGTGGAGGCGGCGCGCAAGGAAGGCTCCCTGAACCTGGTCGGCATCCCCCGCGACTGGGTCAACTACGGCGCCATCATGGACCGCTTCACCGGCGAGTACGGAGTGCGGATCAACGTGCTGGAGCCGGGCGCGAGCAGCCAGCGCGAGATCGACCTGGCCAAGGCCGCGCGCGTCCCAGACAAGATGCCCGACGTCTTCGACCTCGGGGTCGACGTCGCGGTCGCCAACGCCCAGCGCTTCTCCCCGTACAAGGTGACCGCCTGGCAGGACATCCCCGACGCCGTCAAGGACCTCAAGGGCCAGTGGTACGCGGGCTACGGCGGCTACATGTCCATCGGCTACGACCCGCGCAAGGTCGCCGCCCCGGCCAGGTTCGCCGACCTGGCGGCCAGGCCCGGGTACGCCGTGGCCCTGGCCGGCGACCCGCTCCAGACGGCGGCGGCCTTCTACGGCGTCATGGCGGCCTCGCTCCAGGGCGGCCGGCCGAAGGCCGAGCGCGGCCTCGCCCTGTTCGCCGAGCTGAAGAAGGCCGGCCGCCTCAGCCTGCCCTCCCAGGCCAACGCGCTGGTCGACTGGGACTACGTCAACGCCGCCAAGGCCGCGCAGACCGCCGGGGACGACAAGCCCGCCTGGAAGGTCGTGGTGCCCGCCGACGCGGCGCTCGCGTCCTACTACGTGCAGGCGATCAGCGACAAGGCCCCGCACCCGGCCGCCGCGCGCCTGTGGGAGGAGTTCCTCTACAGCGACGAGGTCCAGAACCTCTTCCTCAAGGGCTTCGCCCGCCCGGCGCGCATGGAGGCGCTGGAGATGTCCGGCAGGCTCGACAAGCAGGCGGCGGCCAAGCTCCCGCCCGTCCCGCGCTCGCCCGTCCTGCTCACCATCCCGCAGACCGACGAGGGCAAGACCTACCTGAAGGCCAACTGGGCCCGCTCGATCGGCTGAGTCCCCGGGGGCAAGCTTTCGGACAGATGTGTCGCAAGGACATCAAGGCTCTAAAGTATTCGTACTTACGGACACGGGGAAGCGATGTCTGAGAATGCGAGCTGATCGCCTTGCGACACGAAACGCCGAGCTTGATGCGGTGGAACGCGCGCGCCTATGACAGCTCCTTCGGCTATGTCTCGGCGCAGGGCGCACCCCTGATCGAGCTGCTCGACCCGCGGCCGGGCGAGCGCATCCTCGACCTCGGCTGTGGCACAGGGGTGCTGACCGCCGACATCGCCGCCCGGGGCACCACCGCGCTCGGCATCGACGGCTCCCCCACGATGATCGAGGTGGCGCGGGCCCACCATCCCGGACTGGACTTCATGATCGGTGACGCCGCCAACTTCGGCGTCCCGGCGCCCTGCGACGCGGTGTTCTCCAACGCCGCGCTCCACTGGATGGGACGCGACCCCGACGCGGTGATCCGCTGCGTGCGCATGGCCCTGACCCCGGGCGGGCGGTTCGTCGCCGAGATGGGCGGCGCCGGCAACTGCGCCGCGCTCACCTCGGCCATGCTCACCGCCTGGCGCGAGTACGGGCTGCCCGAGCCCGAGCTGCCGTGGTACTTCCCCACCCCGGCCGAGTACGCCACGCGCCTGGAGAAGGGCGGGTTCACCGTCCGCCTGCTGGAGTACTTCGATCGGCCCACGCCGCTCGACGAGTGCCCCGGCGGCGCCGCCGACTGGGTCCGCATGTTCGCCGGCTCGCTGCTCGACGCCGTGCCGCCCGCCACCGTGGAGCCGCTTCTGCGCCGCGTCAACGAGCTGGCCGCCCCCGCGTTACGCCGCGAATCGGGGTGGATGGCCGACTACGTGAGGCTGCGATTCGCGGCTGTGCGAGCCTAACGGCCGTCTACGATCGCGCGGTTTGCCAGACTATGGTCTGGTCATTGGAATCACCGGAGAGGGAACGGGATGAACTTCTGCCTGAGTGATCTCGTGCCTCCGCTTCGCTGGAGTGACGCGACCGGGTTCGCGCGGCTGCGGGAAGCGCCCGGCCTGCCCGACGCCTGGTGGCGATCGGTGCCGCTCAGCCGGGTGTTCGCCGTGCTCGGCCCCGAGGCGCTCGGCGAACTGATCACCGAGCTGGCGACCGAGCACTGGCCGGCCGCCGCCGTCGGGGACATCCTGCCCGCGCTGCACGTGATGGACCCCGAGGAGGCCGACGAGCCGCAGGTGTCGATCGCGCTCGACCGTGTCGGCTCCTACACCGGCCTGCTCGCGCTGACCGGCCGCGAGCTCGCCGACCAGCCTTTCATCCGCGCGAAGCCGTTGCTGAACGCGCTGTTCACGGCGGTGTTCACCCGGCTCGCGCCGGCGGGCGACCAGGGCGCCCACTCCGCCGAGGCCTCCCCTTCCCGCGCCGATGACGCCGCCGGTGGCCGCGCCTCGTCGTCCCGCGCCGGGCGGTCCGCCAACGGCGTCGCGGCGACGCCGCCGTCCCCCGCGGCCTCCGCGCCCCTCGCCGCTTCCATGCCCGCGTCCGCCGCTTCTTCCGGCGCCGCCGCACCGGCTTCCGCCGCGTCGTTCGCCGCCTCCGCGCCCGCGCCGGCGGACCCGCTCCCGGTACGCCGCCCCGCGCCTCCGCTGCCCAAACGGCGCAGCAACCGCATCGACGCCGGCGACCCGCTCGGCCTGGCCGCGGCCCGGCTGGCCGAGGCGGCCCTGCAGCAGCAGGCCGGCGGCAGGGGCGGCCCCCGCCCGTCGATGTTCACCCCGCCGCCGCGCACCGAGCGGCCCATGCCCGCAATGCCCGCAATGCCGGACGTGGGCCTCGCGCCGGGCCCGCGGCCGTTCGTCCCCGAGCCCGAGCCGTTCAACGCCAACGGCGCCGAACCGTTCAACGCCGACCCGCTCGGCCCTGAACCGTTCAGAGCCGACCCCCTCGGTCCTGAACCGTTCAGAGCGGCCCCGCCCGGCCCTGAGGCGTTGAAGGCCGATCCGCTCGGGCATGAGGCGTTCAGAGCCGACCCCCTTGGCTCTGAGGCGTTCAAAGCCGACCTCCTCGGCCCTGAACCGTCCAAAGCGGTCCCGTCCGGCTCCGAGGCGGGCGCCTCCGGCCGCGACACCGGCCCGTTCGGCGTCGGCCCACGCCCCGCCGAGGCCGACCCGCTCGCCGCCGGCCCCGGCACGGCCCCGAGCGCTCCCGACGCCCCGTCCCCGGCCGGCCGTCCCGGCGAACCCGGCCAGGGCCAGGAGGCCGCGGCCGCCGAGACCGGAGAAGGGTCCGAGACGCCCGCCGACGGCGGCGCCGTCCCGGGCGCGAACCCGACCGGCACCGACGAGTTCCACGCCGGCCAGGCCGACAACGACGTCGCGGAGCTCATCGACGCTGCCTTCGCCGACCTGGACGACAAGACGTGGGCGGTGGCGCAGAACCACGTGTTCACCGACGCCCCGGCCGCCCCCGAGGAACTGGCCAAGCTGTTCGCCGTCCCGCCGGAGGACATCGTCGCCCTGGAGCAGGAGCTGCGCGCCCGGCTGGCCGCCTGGCTGGACAGCGCCGAGGCCGCCCCGTACACCCAGCATCTGGAGAAGCTCCCCGGCACCCTCGGCGTCGCCGCGCCCAAGTCGCGCCTGATGGGCGCGGCCGAGTGGCACACCAGGGAGCTGCGCTCGCTGGACGTCCCCGCCTGGCAGTTCGTCCTCACCACTCTGCCCGGCTACACCGTCCAGGACGACTGGCTGGTCGCCGGCGACATCGCCGACCTGCGCGAGCAGACCTGCGCGCTGATACTCAACGCCGACCGCCCGCCGACGGTGGCACGCGCGCTGGAGCTGGTCTCGACGCTGGGCATCCACCCCGAGGTCGCCAAGGAGTGGCTGGAGAACGTCCCGCAGTTGCGCATCCAGAGCACCAAGAAGACCGGCGAGAACTCCGGCTCCCCTGGGGTCGCCGAGGCCACGACGACCGGCGAGCGGCCCGCCGAGGCCGAGGGGTCCGAGGGGTCCGCGCCGGCCGGTCAGCTCAAGGACGTGTCCATGACCCGTAAGTGCTTCAAGCACCCCGACGGGCTGTGGTGGCTGCGGGTGGACGTCGCCCCCGAGCAGCTCGCCGGCGGCGAGTGCCCGCTGCCGAGCGGGTTCGCCGCCTACCTCGGATTGAGCCCGGGGGACGGCCACACGGTGACCGGCGCGGCCGGAGACGTCACGCTGAGCTGGCAGTCCCGCCCGGTCATCGAGTCGCTCGGGCCGTTACTGCAGGAGATGGGCGCCCAGCCCGGGTCCCACCTGTTCCTGACCGTCGCCGAGGAGGACAAGGTGCTACGGGCGCGGCTGGTGCCCGCCGCGGCCGGCGACCTGGACAAGAACACCATGGCACTGAGGCTGGCCGGATACACCACTAAGGACAAGGCCGAGTCGCTGGAGGAGACGATCCGGGTGCTGGCCACCCGCGTCGGCATGACGGGCCCGGTGGGGCTGCCCGACCTGATGAACCGGCTGCGCGAACGCGGGGACCGCGACCTGCTGTCCCTGATGGTCTGACGGGAGCCGCATGCCCCGGCTCGCGATCGCCCCTGAGGTCCTGCGGGACCTGGACGCGCTGGCCCAGCCCGTGCGCCGGGACGCGGTGATCGCCATGCGCCGGTTCCTGCGGAACACCACCTCGGCCCCCCACCCCGAACGGGTGCGCAACACCCGCGACGCGCGGGTGGCCACGCTGCGGCTCGCCGAGCACCACCGCGGGGTGGTGGTCCGCCAGCGGGAGGTGTACTGGATGCTGACCGTCCTGCCGGACGCCGAGGCCTGGTCCTACGCGCAGCGGCACCGCTTCGCCGTCAACGCCGCGATCGGGGTGGCCGAGGTGTGGAACGCCGAGGCGCTCGAACGGGTCGAGCCCGCGCTGCGCCGGTCGGCCGAGACCACCGAGGAACGGCTGTTCGCGCACGTCTGCGACACCGACCTGATCGGGCTCGGCGTGGACACCCTGCTCATCCCCCTGGTGCGCCTGATCACCACCGACGCCAACCTGGACGCGCTGGAGCCCCTGCTGCCCGAGAGCCAGTTCGCCCCGCTCTGGGTGCTCGGCCAGGGTGGGTCGGTGGCCGACGCGTGGCGGGCGCTGGAGGCGCGGACGGCGGTACCGCTGAACGGCGCCGCCGTGGACGTCACCGACCTGCCGGTCGCGCTCGAACGCACCCCCGACCGCGCGGTGTTCGTGCCCGACCCCGAAGCGCTCGATCGCGTCCTCGCCGTCCCGCACTGGTGCACCTTCCTCTACCCCACCCAGTACCGGCTCTCCCACCAGGACGAGTTCGAGGGCTCGGTGCTGGTCACCGGCGGGGCGGGCACCGGTAAGACGCTGGTCGCCCTGCACCGCGCCGCGCACCTGGCCCGCGCCTCAGACGGCCGCATCCTGCTGATCACCTTCTCCCAGGGCGTGGCGGCCGACGTCGCCGCCAAGCTGGACCTGCTGGTCCAGGAGGCCGCCGCCCGGTCGCGCATCGAGGTGGGCAACGTCGAGCGCCTGGCCCACCGCATCGTCGCCGAGGCCGAGGGCCGTCCCCCGCTGCTGGTCGGCGGCCCCGACCTGGCCACCCTGTGGCAGGAGGCGTCGGAGATCTCCGGGGACCTGCACAGCCCGGCCTTTCTGCTGCGCGAGTGGGAGCAGGTCATCCTGGCGCAGAACCTGTGCACCGTCCAGGAGTACCTGGCCGCGCGGCGCCCGGGCCGCAGCGTGGAGCTGGACGACCAGGAGCGCACCGCCGTCTGGAAGGCCATCGAGCACGTGACCGGGCGGCTGCGCGCCGCGGGCAGGCGCACGCTGCTCCAGCTCGCCACCCAGGCCTCCACCCTGCTCGGCCAGGACACCGGCGACCTGCTCGGCGACGACGCGCCGCGGCGCGAGCCGTACCGGCACATCGTGGTGGACGAGGCCCAGGACCTGCACCCGGCGCAGTGGCGCCTGCTGCGGGCCGCCGTGCCGCCCGGGCCGGACGACCTGTTCGTGGTCGGCGACCCCCACCAGCGCGTCTTCGACACCCGGGTGGCGCTCAGCACGCTCGGCATCAAGGCCGAGAGCCACCGCCTGTCGGTCTCCCACCGCCTGCCGCAGGAGATCCTCACCTGGGCGGTGCGGGTGCGCGGAGGCGGGCCGGTCGACGGCCTGGTGGACGGCGTCACCGACCTGGTGGGCTTCCGTGCCACCCGTCCCGGCCGGCGGCCGGAGGTGCGCGAGTACACCTCGCCGGCGGCCGAGCTGGCCGGGCTGGCCGCGCACGTCGCCGCCTGGCTGGAGGACGGCGTCCCCGCCGACGAGATCGCCGTGGCCGCCCGCACCGCCGAGCTGGTCCGCGAGGTGAAGGCGGCCCTCGGATCCTCGGCCGCCGGCGTCCGGGTCAGCACCCTGCACGGGTTGAAGGGCCTGGAGTTCCGCTACGTCGCCCTGGTCGGCGTCGCGGACGGCGTCGTGCCTGCGCAGGACACGCTGACGCCCGCCGACGACGACCCGACCGCGCGGGCCCATGACCTGCAACGAGAACGCGGCCTGCTGTATATGGCGTGTACACGGGCGGCGGAGCGGCTGTACGTGTCCTATTCCGGCCGTGCAAGTCCCTTCCTGCCACCATGACCCAATAACCTGAACTGCGGATAAGAGCGAGTCTCATCCCGACTCAAGCCCCATGCCGGTTGGACCCCCATGAATCTGAGCCTTAGCGACATCGTGCCTCCCCTGCGTTGGACATCGCCCAGCCAGGTCGAGCCGATCGCGAGCGACACCCGTCTCCCGGACGCGTGGTGGCAGGCGCTTCCCCTGGACCGGGCCTGCCTGATCGCCGGAACCGCACAGGTGGCGGGACGGCTGACCGATCTCGCCATGACCTGCTGGGGACACCTGCCGCTCGGCGACATCCTCCCCCTGCTCCGCATGACCGACCCGGACAAGTGCCTGCGCACCCCGCAGTCCAGGGACGAGGTGCTCGCCCTGTTCGGCGGCGTGCTGTCGCGGCTGCTGGCCTCCGACACCGGGGCCGTGCCGGAGGGCGCCGCTCCGCTCGCCGGCGGGCGGGACGCCGCCGTCTCGCCGGTCCCGCCCGCCAAGCCCGAGCGGCCGATCCCTCAGCTGATCGACGAGATCTTCGCCGAGCTGGACGACCGCCAGCGGGCCATCGCCGCCGACCGCGTCTACGCCGAGCGGCGGGTGACGCTGGACGAGCTGGCGCAGCGGTTCTCGGTCACCCGCGAGCGCATCCGGCAGATCGAGCGCGACCTGCGCGACCACGTGCAGAACCGGCTCGCCACCCCCGAGGCCACCCCGCTCGCCGCCCACCTGGCCTGGCTGCGGGGACGCCTGGGCTCCGCGGTGCCCGCCGAGGACCTGGCGGCGGCGGTGCCCTGGCACCGCACCGAGCTGACCACGCTCGGCGTGCCCGCCTGGCGGTTCATCCGCACCCTGCTGACCGGGTACGACCAGGTCGAGGGCTGGCTGGTCGCCGGCGGCGCCGACGAGCTGAAGGAGAAGACGCGTCAGCTCTTCACCGACGGCCCGGTGAAGTTGCCGGAGGCCGTCACGATGGTCGCCCAGCTCGGCATCCGCGAGGACGTCGCCGAGCGCTGGCTGTCCTCGGTGCCGCACCTGCGCATCCTGGAGGGCCACGTCGTCCCCTGGCCGCGCAGCGTCAACGAGAAGGCCGAGGCCGTGCTGGCCGTCGCCGAGAGCCCGCTCAGCCCCGAGGAGATCCAGAGCCGCATCGGCGAGGACTACAGCCTGGTCGGCATCCGCAACCAGCTCACGGCCGACGACCGGTTCCTGCGCGTCGACCGCAACAGGTACGGGCTGACCCGCTGGGGCGGCGAGGAGTACATCGGCATCCGCGAGATGATCGTCCGCGAGATCGAGCGGGCCGGCGGCGAGGCGTCGGTGAACAGCATCGTCGCCAACCTGACCACCCGCTACGAGGTCAGCGAGAGCTCGGTGCGCGCGTACGCGGGCGGGCCGGGCTTCGAGCGCACCCAGCGCGGCTGGATCCGCGTCGCCGCGCCCGAGCAGGCCGAGCCGTACCAGCCGCGCCGCGACGTGTCGATGACCCGCCGCTCCTTCCGCAGCCGCGACGGGCGGTGGTGGCACCGCGTCGACGTCAACGCCGAGCACCTGCGCGGCTCCGGGTCGCCGCTGCCCACCGGTTTCGCCGCCCACCTCGGCATGGCCCCCGGCGGTCAGCTCACCACCTCGACCCCGTCGGGCGACGTCGTCATCAGCTGGCACAACCAGCCGACGATGGGGTCCATCAGGGCGGTGCTGGCCGACTACAACGCCGGCGAGGGCGACTCGATCTTCCTGACCGTGTCCGACGGCGGCGAGCTGCTCACCCGCTACCTGCCGCAGGCCGCCCAGGGGCTGCCGCCGATCAACATGGCGCTGCACCTCATCGGGTACACCGCGCCGGTCGCCTCCGAGGCCGAGGCGCTGCGCCTCATCGGAGCCCGCATCGGCCTGCCCGAGGGCGCCTCCCGCG
Organism: Sphaerisporangium rhizosphaerae; assembly: GCF_042665155.1. NCBI lineage: Bacteria > Bacillati > Actinomycetota > Actinomycetes > Streptosporangiales > Streptosporangiaceae > Sphaerisporangium > Sphaerisporangium rhizosphaerae. Next base: position 72,545 of record NZ_JBHTCG010000022.1, read on the forward strand.
AGGAGGTCCTCACCCGGCTCCGCGAGCGCGGCGACCGCGACATCCTCGCCTTCCTCGACCCCGAGGCGCCGTGACGACGCGGGCGACGTGGGTGGCCGGGAGTGGTCGGACCCCGGACACAGGGTGATCCATCGCCTAAGCTCGAGGCATGTTGCGGCTGTATGACACCCGGTCCAGGCGGCTTGAGCCGATCGTCCCCGACAACGGGCGGGTCGTGCGGGTCTACACCTGCGGGCCGACCGTCTACCGGTTCGCCCACGTGGGCAACCTCCGGTCGTACCTGCTGCCCGACCTGATCCGCCGGGTGCTCGAACGGCACCACATCCGGTCGGTGGTGTGCCAGAACATCACCGACGTCGGCCACCTCGTCGACGACGACGCGATCGACCCCACCGGCGAGGACAAGGTCCTCGCCCAGGCCCGCCGCGAGGGCCGTTCGGCGCTGGAGATCGCCCGCTTCTACGAGGACGCCTTCCGCCGCGACACCGCCGCGCTCAACATGCGCTCCCCCGAGCACACCCCGCGCGCCTCCGAGAGCATCGACCTGATGATCGAGCTCATCGCCAAGCTCATCGACATGGGCCACGCGTACGCCGTGGACGACGGCTCGGTGTTCTTCGACGCCAAGAGCTTCCCCTCCTACGGCGAGATATCGGGCAACCGGCTGGACGCGCTCAAGCCCGGCCACCGGGTCGAGGGGGTCGACCCGCGCAAGCGCTTCCACGCCGACTGGGCGCTGTGGAAGGGCGCCGACCGCGAGATGACCTGGCAGACCCCGTGGGGCACCGGCTTCCCGGGCTGGCACATCGAGTGCTCGGCCATGTCCCTGCGCTTCCTCGGCGAGCACATCGACATCCACACCGGTGGAAAAGACCTGCGCTTCCCCCACCACGAGGACGAGCGCGCCCAGTCCAACGCCTCCGTGGGGCACGACGTCGTCAAACACTGGGTGCACGGCGAGCACCTGCTGTTCGACGGCCGCAAGATGGCCAAGTCCACCGGCAACGTCGTCCTGCTCGCGGACGTCGAGAACGCCGGCCTCGATCCCCTCGCGGTGCGGCTGGCCTTCCTCGAGCACCGTTACCGCCAGCAGATGAACCTCACCTGGGACACGCTGCACGCCGCCGACCGCACGCTCCGCCGCTGGCGCCGGCGCGTCGCCGAATGGGCCGAGTCCCCGAGCCGCCCGATCGCCGCCGAGTACGCCCGCCGCGCCCAGGACGCCTTCGACGACGACCTGGACACCTCCACCGCGCTGCGCGTCCTCCGCGAGCTCGAACGCGACGAGTCGGTGGACCCCGGGTCGAAGTTCGAGACGTTCCTGCACCTGGACCACGTCCTCGGCCTGGACCTGCCGGCCGACATCGGCAAGCCTCCCCCCGTCCCGGTCCTGCCTCCGGGCGCCGCCGAGCTCCTCGACGCCCGCGCCAAGGCCCGCGAGGCCAGAGACTGGTCCACCTCCGACCGCCTCCGCGACGAACTCGCCGGCCTCGGCGTCAAAGTGACCGACACCCCCGAAGGCCAGACCTGGTCCTGACCCCACAGCGTCCTCGTCGGTCCAGGGGAATCCCTGGTCGTCAGACCGCCACGGCGCTGATGCCCGGCAGGTCATCGAAGCGGGCCTTCGCGTCACGACTCACGACGGTGCGTCCGGACTCAAGCGCATGTGCCGCGATGATCAGGTCGTGCGGCCCACGTGGCACGCCGTTTCGGCGCACGTGTGCGATGAGGCGAGCATGATGAGCCGCGGTGACGTCCGTGTAGTCGAGCACGTCCACGGCGGAGGTGATCGCGGCCAGAGCGCGGGACCGCTGAGCCGCGCGTGCCACCGAGTCGGCGAGCTCGATGCCCACCCGGTACTCGGCGACGGTGACCGCCGCGATGGCCAGGTCATCGTTGTCAAGGGCGCTGCGGTCGATGGAACCGCGCTCGTATGCGATCAGGACGTTGGTGTCCAGGATCAGGCGTCGGCCCACGGGTCACTCTCCTCGCCATGAAGGAGGGTCAAGGCGGCCGCGATGTCCCCCTCGAAGCGATCATCTGGTGGCGGGATGTCCGCCAACGCCGCGCGGAGATCGGCTCCGGTCCGCCGATGGGCCGGTCTGATCTCCGCGACCGCGTGGTTCCCCCGCGTGATCGTGATGGTCTCACCACGCTCGATCGCGTCCAACAGATCAGAGAACCGTCGTGACGCCTCCGTGGCGGTCATAGTCCGCATGCTTCCAGCCTATCTGATTATCAGATTCGCGGCACGAGCCGGGCGACCCCGCGGGTCCCGGGACCGCCTCCGCGACGAGCTCGCCGGCCTCGGCGTCAAAGTGACCGACACCCCCGAAGGCCAGACCTGGTCCTGACCTCGCTGGGCTCAGGAACGACCGATGACCGGCCGCCGGTGCGGCTACAGTGCTCCGGCATGACGGACATGTCTTTTCTGGATGACACGCGGGCCGGGTATGACGCCATCGCGGCCGACTATGTCGAGATGGTGCGGGGAGATCTGCCTCGCAGCCCGCTCGAGCGGGCGATGCTCGGCGCGTTCGCCGAGGTCGCCGGGGGTGGCGGGCCGGTCGCCGAGGTGGGGTGTGGGACGGGGCGCATCACCGCTCACCTGCGCGAACTGGGTGTGGACGTCTTCGGCATCGACCTGTCGCCCGAGATGCTCGCGCTGGCCCGCGAGGCCCACCCCGGCCTGCGGTTCGAGGAAGGCTCGATGACGGCGCTCGACCTGCCGGACGGCGGCCTCGCCGGGCTCGTCTCGTGGTACTCGCTCATCCACATCCCACCGGAGCACCGGCCGAACGTGCTGGCCGAGTTCCATCGGGTGCTGGCGCCGGGCGGGCACCTGCTGCTCGCCTTCCAGGTCGGCGACGAGCCGCGCGTCTACACCGAGGCGTTCGGCCACCCGGTCTCGCTGGTGTTCCACCGGCTGCCCGTGGACGGTACCGCGGACCTGCTGCGCAAGGCGGGGTTCGAGATGACGGCCCGTCTGGTGCGCGAGCCCCGCGACTCCGAGACCAATGCACAAGGGTTCCTGCTGGCCCGCAAGGAGCCGGGCCCGGCCTGACGGGCATGGCGCGGCCGATCCGGGCCCGGTCCGGCTCGGCGGGCGTGAGAGGACCTGGCCCGGCCGGATCCGGGCCCGGTCGGGCTCGACGGGCGTGAGAGGGACTCGCCGCGGTGGCGGTCCGGGGGCCGGGTCATCCCGGCGCGGTGGGAGGCGTGATCAGCGTCGGGGCGGACGTGATGAACTTCAGAGGAGCATCGCCGTAGCGTTTCGGCAGTTCGCGGGCGGCTCTGGCGACGTCGCTCGTGCCGATCTCCACGGCGGAGCCGTCCGGGGTGACGGCGATCGTGGTGATGGTGACGCCGCGTGCCTTCCAGTAGTGGACGTCCTGCGTGACGCGCCGGGCGACGGCGTCGAGCTCGTGGGCCGAGTGGGCCGCGTCGCGCGGCCTGATCGGCTGCCCGGGGAAGCGGTCACGCAGGGCCGCGTCCAGCTTCGCGGACGGCCGCCGGTACACGATGACCGCGTGACCGGGCACGTCGAGGACCACGCCCGCGAACTCGCCCGGAAAGCGGCGCCGCAGGAAGTCCTCGACCTGGGCGGCGAGGGCGGCCAGGCGCTCCTGACCCCCCGGCCCCGGCGCCGGACTGCCGGAGGGGCGTGAGGTGCCCTGATTCTGGACGGAGCCGCTCGCCGGGTCCGCGGTGTCCTGACCCGCGGGCGGGTCGTTCGTCGAGGGTGAGGCGCCCTGCCCGGGGGCGGGCGGGGACGTGGAGGGGGGCGGGGTGTCTCCGTCGGAGGGGGTGAGGGCGGTGCAGCCGAGGACGGCGGTGGCGGTGCAGCCGAGGAGCACGATGGCCGTGCCCATGCGACGGGTCTGGTTCATGGTGACGCCTCCTGGCCTACCCGGTTGTCACGCACCTGACGAACATAAGACGAAATTCCACCGCGTGGCGGTTCACCGTATTTCCCGGCGCGCCGGTCATCGCGGCACCCGTCCGTTTCCGATGGTTTTTTTATTCGGCGCGTGCGGTCCAATCGATTGTTCACCACGATCACCGGTGAATCGCGTGAATGCCGAGGAAAGGGGCCGGCGATCGAGCGCCGGCCCCTTTCCGTCGATCGCTCGGTCAGGGGAGGGTGATTCCCGGGAACGCCGTGGTCGCGTTGCTCCATGGGGAGTAGTAGATGCGCCAGGTGCAGACGCGGCCCGTGGGCCGGTAACCGGTGCAGGGGACCTGGGTGCCGTAGTCGGTGGCGGTGATGATGCCGGCCGCGTAGACCTGGTTGGTGTTGCTCGGGTTGGTGACCTCGACCGGGCCGCCGCTGTCCCCGCCGCCGGCCGCGTTGGTGAACGACTGCTGCTCGGCGCGGACGGTGCCCTGGATCAGCCAGCCCACGTTGATCGTGACGTTGACCGCGGTGATCCTGATGGTGCAGTTGGTGCCGGAGAAGCCGCCGGAGGTGCAGACGTACTGGCCGACGACCGAACTCGTGGTGCCGATCACGGCGTTGTTGAACTCCGTGGCGACGCTGTTGACCGGGTTGTTGAAGACCTGGCTCCCTGCGCTGGTGCCGATGAGGAGCACGTCACGGGAGGCGTTGCTGTGCGTGACGGTGCCGATGACCTGGCCGGTGGGGTCGGCGGCGGTCTGGCCGACCGACGCGCAGTGCGCCGAACTCAGCATCTTGCTGACGCCCTGGTAGGTCACCGCGAAACCGGTCGTGCAGGCGGGCGAGGGCGTGCCCCATACCGAACCGCCCCACCACGGCGGGCTGTCGTCCCAGCGGCTGGCCACCTTGGGCCGCACGCCGGGCTCAACGCTGACCGGCACCGCCGCGCCGGAGATCGCCGTGCGGGTCGCGCCGGCCGAGGCCGTGGTGGCGTTCAGGCCGGAGCCGTCCTGAAGAGGCTCGATGGAGGTGATCAGATCGCGGTTCGCCCGGATGAGGCGGTTCGCCTCCCCCTCCAGCTCGCGCGCCGAGTACCGCGCCGGCAGGACGCTGATCGCCACCTCGCGCCGCAACCGGCCCACGAGGTCGTCGATCGCCTTGGGCGGCCTGCCCTTCCAGTACACGCGCAGCTCGCGGCTCTCCGGCGCCGCGACGAGGCCGGCGTAGCCGCCGCCGTCGCCGGGCAGCGCAGCGGTGATCCGGTCGGCGGCCCTGACCATCTTCTGCTGGTCGAGCAGCAGGTCCTTCCACGAGGCGTAGCCGCCCGGCACCGGTCCGGTGTGCTCGACGGATCCGGTGGTCCTGGGCTTGACGGGATCGGGGGCGCTCGCGGCCTGGGCGGTGCCCATCCCTGCTGCGGCGAGCATGAGGCCGACCACCAGGGCGAGGCGGCGTAATCGGGGTGACCTGCGGGAACTCGGGCGGATATTCACCTGTGCGATCCTCCTGGGCGACGACCTCGGCGTCTCGCGCGAGCGACGGCCGACGGTGTGCGTTTCATCCACGTCGGCGGGGGGCCTGCCCGGCCGCGTGCGGGCGGCGAGAAGGGGCCGGCGGGTGTGCGCCGGCCCCCGATCGCTCGGGTCAGATCTTGTGGATCATCCGAGGACGATGGCGATGCCGGGGAAGGCGGCGGTCGCGTTGCTCCACGGGGAGTAGTACATCCGCCAGGCGCAGGTGCGGCCGCTGGTGACGTAGCCGGTGCAGGCCACGGCGGTGCTGCCGTCGATCGCGGTGTTGACGCCCGCCGCGTACACCTGGAGGGTGTTGGACGGGTTGACGACCTCCACCGAGCCGCCGCTGTCGCCCTGGCCGACCGCGTTGGTGTGCGCCGACTGCTCGGCCCGCACCGTACCGGTGATCAGGTAGCCCACGTTGATCGTGACGCCGACCTGCTGCACCTGGATGCTGCAGTTGGTGCCCGAGTACGCGCCGGAGGTGCAGACCCACAGGCCGACGTAGGAGCTGGTGGTGCCGATGACCGGGTTGCTGAACTCGGGCGAGGTGGAGCCGACGTTGTTGTTGAACACCCGGCCCGCGGAGGTGCCGTTGATCAGCAGCACGTCGAGGCCGTTGTTGTCCGGCGAGATCGAGCCGATCACCTGACCGGTCGGGTCGGTGGCCGTCTGACCGGCGTCGCCGCAGTGGCCCGCCGACAGCATCCTGCTCGTGCCGCCGTAGGTGACCGCGAAGCCCGTCGAGCAGCCGCCACCGGTGTTGGCGTTGCGCCAGGCGCCGCCGCCCCACCACGGCGGGGAGTCGTCCCAGCGGGTGGCCAGCGTCGGCTTGACGCCCGCCTCCACGGTGACCGGCACGGCCGAGTCGGCGACCTTCGAGCGGGTCAGGCCGGAGTCGACGCCCGAGACGGTGAGGCCGGAGCCGTCGACGTTCGGCGCGATCGCGGTGATCGCGTCGGGAGACCTGCGGACCAGGCGGTTCATCTCCCGCTCCAGCTCACGGGCCGAGTAGGCCGCGGGCAGGACGCTGACGGGCACCTCCCGGCGCACCTGGCCGACCAGGTTTCCGATGTGCCTGGGCGCGTTGCCCTTCCAGTAGACCCGCAGTTCGTGGTTCTCGGGCGCGGCCACGATGCCGGCGAACCCGGCGCCGCCCTGCGCCTTGACCGCGGCGGTGATGCGGTCGGCGGCCTTGACGAGCTTCTCCTGGGTGGCCAGCAGGTCCTTCCAGGAGGCGAAACCGCCCGGGACCGCGCCGGCCGGCTCGATCGGGCGGGCTGTGGTGTCCTTGACGGGAGAGGGGGCGGGGGCCGCGGCGGCCTGCCCGGCCGCCATCCCGACAAGAAGAAGGGCGGTGCCAAGCGCCACTGCCAGACGACGGGGGGATCGTGGGGTTCTTGTGGTGCTCGGGGGGTTTTCCACCTGAATGCTCCTCCGTGGCTTGCTTGCGCGGATGCATCCGGTATTCCATGCATTAAGGGGCTAATCAATGCCTTGACCCCAGTTTCCAGGGCTGGTAAAAGCGGCGCGTCGGACAGCCGCATGCCGGTATTCCGGCTTCGCACTTATTGGAGGCGATAGCGGAGCAGCGAAGCCCCACCTGCGGACATACACCTACACGCTTCCGCAATTCCAGCAAAAGGCGCATACCATTCGCTGTCCGCTTCTGGACAGGGCGAAAAGACGTTGATCACCGGCCGGGGACGCCTTATCGGCGGCGGCCCGCCGGGGCTCGCCGGCCCGGGTCGCCGGCCAACCCCGGTCCCCGGACCCATGGCGGGGACCAAAGGGAGGGCCGGTGGACCGGGCACGCAGGCCGAGGATGACCGCCTCCCCGAGGAGGCCGACACCGATCGACAGGGTCATGGGGCGCCTTCAGAGGACCGCCCGCGGCCATGGCGAGGGCTCCGACGCCCACGCTGACGCCCACTGCCCACCTTCGCCGAGCGGCCTGACCGCCGGCCGCCGCGTCAGCCGGCGGTCAGGGTCCGGGTCTCGCCGATGGCCAGGTCCCACAGGTCGGCGCGGTCGCGTCCGGCGGCGATCCACGCGGCGCGGGTCTCCTGGACCGGGGCCATCAGCGGCTCGCCGGACAGGACGAACGTCCCCCAGTGCATGGTCGCCATCCGCCGCGCGCCGACGTCCTGGCACGCCTGGACGGCCTCGGCCGGGTCGACGTGGGTGACGTGCATGAACCAGCGCGGCTCGTACGCGCCGACCGGCATGAGGGCCAGGTCGATGCCGGGGTAGCGCTCGCCGATCTGCTTGAAGCGGTCCCCGTAGGCGGTGTCGCCGGCGAAGTAGATCCGCTGCCGCGGCGAGGTCAGCACCCAGCCGCCCCACAGCGACTTGCAGGTGTCGAACAGCGTCCTGCGGCTCCAGTGGTGCGCCGGCACGAAGTCGAAGCTCACCTCGCCGATCTGGGCGCTCTCCCACCAGTCCAGCTCGGTGACGTTGGTGAACCCTCGCTTGGTGAACCAGCTCGCGAGGTTGGCGGGGACGAACACCGGCGTGTGGCGGGGCAGGCGGCGCATCGTCGGGGCGTCGAGGTGGTCGTAGTGGTTGTGGCTGATCACGACGGCGTCCACCGGCGGCAGGTCGCTCCAGGCGAGCCCGGGCGGGGTGAGCCGCTGGCGCACGCCGGGGATCTTGCGCGACCACACGGGGTCGGTCAGCACGGTCAGCCCGCCGATGCGCAGCACGTAGGTCGCGTGGCCGACCCAGGTGACGGCCGCGTCCTGCGCGGCGACAGGCGGCAGGCCGGCCCGCAGGACCGGGATCTGGTCGACGTCGCCGATGTCCGGCCGCAGCCCGCCGTGCCAGGTGACGCTGACGATCTCCCGGAAGTCGGGGAGCGGGCAGGTCAGCCGGTCCTTGAAGTCGGCCGGGAACCGGCGCGGCGCGGCCGGCCCGCCGGGCGGCGTCGCGGGGTCGTGGGACGGGGCCGGGCCCGGGCGCGTCGCGGGCTCGTAGGACGGGGTGACGGGCGGGCGCGTCCCCGGGCCCGGGGACGAGGGCGCGCGCCCGGAGAGCGTCGCGGAGGCGGCCGGCTCCGAGGACGAAGGGGCACGTCCGGGCGACGGCGTGGCGAGCGGGAGCGGCGTGCCGGGCTCACTCGGCTGAACGACCGGGGAGACCTCAGGACTGACGGTTTGCGACATTCGACCCTCCTGTTCGTCACCGAGTGGAGGCGGGTTGTTTCCAGTTGGGGATCACCACTCTGCTGTCATGATCCCCCGTGGGCGGAAAACATGCCTCAGCCGACGGAGGTATCCGTCATGTCCTCCCTGGTGCCGACATGGTGGTCGAAAATCTGCTGCTCACCGCAGGTGTGTCGTCCAGTAACGTTCCCGCCTGCGCAGGCTTCCTCCCCGATATGTCATCTACTGACATTCCCGCCGAAGCGGGCTTCCTCTCACTCCAGGGTGCGCCTTCGCCATCGGGCCGGGTGCCTCGGGTATCCGCCCTCGTCCAGATCGGCGAGCCGCTCGAACGGATTCCACGAGGCGTAGTGGCCGCAGACGACCAGGGAGAACCCGGCCGCCAGCACGTACAGCAGCAGCATGGGCAGGCCGACGCAGAAGGCGTACTGGGTGGCGTGCCGCGCCTCGTGCCGGAGCAGGGCGCCGGTCAGACAGCCCTCCTCCTGGGCCGTCACCACCACGTTGCCCACGGTGAAGGCCCCCGCGACCGGAAAGCGGATGCGGTACCCGTGCGCGTACAACAGGCCGTGCTCGCCACGCCGCACCCGGGCCCGCCCGGCCACGGCGATGAGCAACCCGAGCGGCGTCGACAGGTTGACGTAGTTGACGACCTGCCTCGCCCGGTGCCGACCGCGCATGCCTCGATTGTCGCTCAGCCGCCCGGACGGTGGTAGCGGCCCTGGTGGAACAGCAGCGGCGCGACGTCCCGGGGCAGGTCCGCAGAGACGACGCCGCCCACCACGATGGAATGGTCGCCCGCCTCGTGCACGGCCGTCGTCCGGCACTCCAGCGTCGCGATGGCGCTGTCGAACAGGGCCAGTCCGAGCGAGCCGCGCCGGTGGGACCAGCGGTGGAGCTGCCGTTCCAGCGTGAGGCCGCGGGTGGCGAAGGCCCGCGAGGCGTCCTCCCCGTCCTGGCCGAGAATCGAGATGCCGAAAACCCCCGCGTCCAGCACGGCGGCGTGGAATCTGGCGATCTTCTCGACGCAGATCAGCACCAGCAGGGGTTCCAGGGAGACCGAAGAGAAGGAGTTGACCGTCATGGCGTGGTCGACGCCGCCGGACAGCGTGGTGGCGATGGCGACGCCGGTGGCGAAGCGGCCGGTGACCTTGCGGAAGACCTCTTGATCGAGACGGTTCTCCGCGGGTCCCTGATGCACGCTGGCCAGCTTATGCGGACATACCATCCGAGATGTTCATGGGGCGCGCGTTGCCACCGCCGAACGGCCCCGGGCGCAGCAGCCAGGAGCCCGACGAGGGGATCATCAGGACCGCGACCACCAGGGCGATGGCCCCGCCGCCGAGATACCAGTAGCCGGCCGGCGTGGCCGCCACGATGAGATCGCCCTCGGGCTGCTTGATCGCGAAGACCAGCGCGATGAGCATCCACCCCATGCCGGTGACGAAGGCGCTCAGCTTGGTGCCCATCAGCCGGCCCGCCCCGTACAGCAGACCGAACAGGATCAGCGACAGGACGATCGGGACAGGCGGCACGAGATCGCCGATGCCCCACGAGTGCTGCAGGCCGGACACCACGCCGTAGACGGCACCGAGCACGAACAGCATGCCGTAGGCGGCGCCGGTGACCACGGCACTGGGCTCGGCCTCCGGCGGGTACCCCTCCCGCCACCTCTCGGTCCAGGACTCGGCCCCCTGCGGCCACTCCCCCTGCACCGCGACCCCACCGACGGGCCCTTGACCACCAGGAGGAACCCACGCTCCCCCGGGCCCACCCGTGGGGACATGAACATCTCCCGGACCGCCGCCCGGAACGCCGGGGGTGCCCGGGGTGCCGGGGGTGCCGGGGGTGCCGGGGGTGCCGGGGCCGTCGGGGCCGTCGGGGACGGGGTGGGGAGTGTCGCCCCCTGAGTGGCCGCCCGCACGCGCCACGTCGGCCTCAGCCTGATCACCGGACCGCAGGACGTCGGCGTCAGCCCGGTCGCCCGCACGCGGCACGTCGGCGTCGGCCCGGGCGCCGGAGCGCAGGACGTCGGCCTCGGCCCGGTCGCCGGGGCGGCGGGCATCGGCCCTGGCCTGGCGCGATGGGTCGGCCTTGTCCTGCTCTTCGTCCATGTTCCGAAGGCTAGCCGATGCCCGCGAAGAGATCGTCTTCGCGGTCGCCCGGCTCGCCGAGCCCGCCCTCCTCCTCCGGCAGCGCCCGCCCCGCCGGGCCGCGGACGCCGGCCGTGAGGATGTAGTGCTCGACGCCGAGCGCTCCCTCGCCGGCCTTCTGGGACACCACGAACCACGGCGCGGTGAGGTCGATCTGGGAGCGGTGGGCCCGCATGGCCTCCAGCTTGGCCGGGCCGTACGCGCGGGCGTCGATCACCGTGGTGATCTCGGAGTCCGCGGACCCGAAGGGGATGTCCTCCACATCGTCGGCGAAGAACTCGACGCCGGCCTCGCGCATCGCCTCGCCGACCTTGCGCAGGGACGACTTGGACATGGCCGTGATGTAGAACTTCGCGACCTGCCAGGGCTCGCCCTCGCCGAAGGAGGCGTCGGCGGCCAGCTCGAAGGCCCGCCAGGCGACGCGGTGAGCCTGGATGTGGTCAGGGTGGCCGTAGAAGCCGTTCTCGTCGTAGGTCACCAGCACCTGCGGCCGGACCTCGCGGATGGTCTTCACCAGCTCGCCGGCCGCCTCGTCGAGATCGGCACGCCAGAAACAGGAGGGGTTGTCGTTGGTGGGTTCGCCCATCATGCCGGAGTCGCGCCAGCGGCCGGCGCCGCCGAGGAAACGGTGGTCTTCGACGCCCAGCGCCTTGCAGGCGGCCTCGAGCTCGCCGATGCGGTGCTCGCCGAGCCGGTCTTCCTTGCCGGCGGCGAGATGGGCCAGATCGGGCACGACGATCTCACCCTCTTCGCCGAGGGTGCAGGTGACCAAGGTGACATGGGCGCCCTCGGCGGCGTACTTCGCCATCGTGGCGCCCGTGCCGCTGGTCTCGTCGTCGGGGTGGGCGTGCACGAGCAGCAATCGACGATCTGTCATGCCCGAAGGCTAGCCAACCCGACCGACAGAACGGCGATGCCCTGAGCCCACCTGGCAGGATGAGGGCATGAGTGAGAGCTTTCCCCGTCTTTACGCAAGGACCCGCCGTTTCACGCTGGGAGCGCCCCGTGGGTTCACGATCTCCCCTGACGGCGGCCGTGTCGCCTTCCTGCGCAGCCGGTCGGGCACCGACCCCGTGACGTGCCTGTGGGAGCTCGACCTCACCTCCCGCGCCGAGCGCCTGGTGGTGGACCCCGCCGACCTCGGCGCCGCCGACGAGGACCTGCCGGCCGAGGAGCGGGCCCGGCGCGAGCGGGCCAGGGAGCAGGCGGGCGGCGTCGTCGCCTACGCCACCGACGCCGCCGTGACCTCGGCGGCGTTCGCGCTGTCCGGCGGGCTCTACCTCGCCGACCTGCCGTCGGGCACGGTGCGCCGGCTCGAAACGCCCGGGCCGGTGATCGACCCGCGCCTGTCCCCCGACGGCTCCACGGTCGCGTACGTGACCGGCGGCGCGCTGCGCGTGCAGGAGGTCGCCACCGGCGCCGACCGCGCGCTGGCCGCGCCCGAGGCCGAGAACGTCACCTACGGCCTGGCCGAGTTCATCGCCGCCGAGGAGCTCGACCGCATGCGCGGCCACTGGTGGTCGCCTGACGGCACGGCGCTGCTGGCCGAACGCGCCGACGAGTCGCCCGTCCAGGTGTGGCACATCGCCGATCCGGCCAACCCCGGCCGCACCCCCACCGCCGTCGCCTATCCCGCCGCCGGCACGGCCAACGCGACGGTGGAGCTGGTGATCCTCGGGCTGGACGGCTCGCGCGTGCCCGTCCCGTTCGAGGACGAGTACCTGGTGAACGCCTCCTGGGACCGCTTCGGGCCGTCGATCGTCACCATGCCCCGCGACCAGAAGGCGATCAGGCTCTGGTCCGTCGACCCGGCCACCGGAGCGGCCACGCTCGTGCGCGAGGACACCGACGAGGCGTGGGTGGACGTCGTCGGCGGGGTCCCCGCGCGGCTGGGGGACGGCACGCTGGTGTGGGTGGCCGACGCCGACGGCGGACGGCGCCTGATCGTCGGCGACGCCCCGGTGACCCCGCCGACCCTGCAGGTGCGGGACGTGCTCGGCGTCGACGGCGGCACCGTGCTGTTCCGCGCGAGCGGCGACCCGACCGAGATCCACCTGTGGACGTGGTCGGCCGGCGCGATCACCCCGCTCACCACCGAGCCCGGCGTGCACAACGGCCGGCTCACCGCGGGCACCCTGCTCATCGCCTCCCAGACCCTGGACGGTCCGGGCACCACCGTCCAAATCCGGCGCGGCGAGCAGCGCCTGCACATCGCCTCGCTGGCCGAGCGTCCCCGGCTGGAGCCGCGCGTCTCACTGGTGCGCACGGGTGAGCGCGACCTGGCCACCGCCGTCCTGTTGCCCAGCGGGCACGTGCCCGGCTCGCGGCGGCTGCCCGTCCTGATGGACCCCTACGGCGGGCCGCACGCGCAGCGCGTCATGGCCAACGGCCGCATCTTCCTGGAGCCGCAGTGGTTCGCCGACCAGGGCTTCGCGGTGATCGTGGCCGACGGCCGCGGCACGCCGGGCCGCGGGCCGGCGTTCGAGCGCGAGATCCTGCACAACGTGCCGGGCCCGGTGCTCGAAGACCAGGTGGACGCGCTGCACGGCGCCGCCCGGCTCTACCCCGACGACCTGGACCTGGACCGGGTCGCCATCAAGGGCTGGTCGTTCGGCGGCTACCTGGCGGCGCTGGCCGTGCTGCGCCGCCCTGATGTGTTCCACGCGGCCATCGCCGGCGCCCCGGTCACCGACTGGAGCCTGTACGACACCGCCTACACCGAGCGGTACCTCGGCCACCCCGCCGAGCGGCCGGAGGTGTACGAGCAGACCTCGCTGATGCCCGACGCCGAGAAGTTGTCCCGGCCGCTGCTGCTCATCCACGGCCTGGCCGACGACAACGTGGTGGCGGCCCACACGCTGCGCCTGTCGTCGGCGCTGCTGGCCGCGGGGCGTCCGCACATCGTGCTGCCGCTGTCGGGCGTCACTCACATGACCCCGCAGGAGGTCGTCGCGGAGAACCTCCTGCACCTCCAGGTCGACTTCCTCAAGAAGTCCCTGGGCGCCTGACCCCGTGGCCGCCGGGCGGGCCCTCCCCCGGAAAGGGGGCCTGCCCGGCGGAATCCCTCCGGTCTCCGGAGGGAGTGCCGCACCGGCGTCACGACGACTCCGGCGATGAACGTTTCGCCCGCCGTGGACGGTGACCGGGCGCGCGTCCGTACTTAAAACCGCAGCTAGCACGCCGGGAGATGGATCCCTCCCGCGGAGTGACGTGCCGTTACTTTGTTGACTAACCCAATTTAATCGGCTTAGCTCCCCCCGCGCCTCCGACTTCGCAGGGAAAGGGGTACAGGCCACATGATGCTGAAGCGGTTGCTGTCGGCCGGCGGAGCGCTGGCCGCCGTATGTTCGGCCTCGGTCCTGCTGCCGCCGCACGCGTCGGCCGCGGCAGGATGCCGGGTGTCCTACGCCATCACCGCGCAGTGGGGCTACGGGTTCAGCGCGGACGTCACGATCACCAACCTGGGCGATCCCATCTCCGGCTGGCAGCTGAAGTGGTCCTTCGACGCCGGCCAGACCGTCCTCCAGGGATGGAACGCCTCCATCACCCAGAGCGGCGGCGACGTGACCGCCTCCAACGTCTCCTACAACGGGTCACTGGCCACCGGGGCCTCCACCGCCTTCGGCTTCAACGGAACCTCGACCGGTTCCAACCCCGTCCCCGCGGCCTTCACCCTCAACGGCACCGCCTGCACCGGCTCGCCCACCACCCCGACCCCGACGCCCACCCCCACGCCGACACCCACGCCGACACCCACGCCGACGCCCACCCCCTCGCCAGGCGGTCAGCCGACCGTGGCGTCGGACGGCACCGGGAAGTACCGGACCGTGCAGGCGGCCATCAACGCCGTCCCGTCGAACAACACCAGCAGGGTCACCATCACCATCAAGCCCGGCACCTACCGTGAGATCGTCACGGTGAACAAGCCGTACGTCACCCTGCAGGGCCTGGGCTCCTCGCCCGCGAACACCGTGATCGTGAACAACCGGTCGGCGGCCGGCAGCGGCGGCACCTTCAGCAGCTACACCGCCATCGTGTCCGCCCGCGACTTCACCGCGACCAACCTGACCGTCTCCAACGACTACACCGAGAACGGCAGCACGGTCGACCAGCAGGCCGTCGCGTTGCGCCTGGACTCCGACCGCACGACCCTGACGAACGTCCGGCTGCTCGGCGACCAGGACACCCTGCTGGTCAACGACTCCGCCCGCGCGTACGTCAGAGGCTCCTACGTCGAGGGCACGGTCGACTTCATCTTCGGCGGCGGCACCGCCGTGTTCGACAACTGCGACATCTACGAGAAGCGCAGCACCGGCGGTCCGCTCACCGCGGCCCGCACCGCGGCCTCCAAGACCTACGGCCTGCTGATCTACAAGTCCCGGATCACCGGCGCCACCGGCAACACCACCAACCTGGGACGGCCCTGGGGGCCCGACGCCCAGGTGCTCTACCGGGAGTCCTCGCTCAGCGCGACCATCAAGACCGCGCAGCCCTGGACCGACATGTCCGGCAACTCATGGAAGACCGCGCGGTTCCTCGAATACCGGAACACCGGCGCGGGGGCCGGGACGAACTCCAACCGTCCCCAGCTCGCCGACTCCCAGGCGGCCAACTACACCCCGCAGCGGTATCTCGCCGGATCCGACGGCTGGAACCCCATCGGCTGACCGGAGAACCCGCGGACGGCTCCCGGCGGGGCGGCGGGCATCGCCGCGCCGGGCAGGAGATCACCCGGTGACCGGACCGCCCCCGGTCACCGGGCCCCGCCCGGCTCGGCGGGCTGGCGGGAGGCGCCGTGCCAGCTCTCCCAGAGGGCGGCGTAGGCGCCCTGCGCGGCGACGAGCTCATCGTGGGAGCCCAGCTCGCTGACGCGGCCGTCCTCGACGACGGCGACGCGGTCGGCGTCGTGCGCCGTGTACAGCCGGTGGGCGATGGCGATCACGGTGCGGCCCGCGAGGACGGCGGCGAGCGAGCGTTCCAGGTGGCGGGCGGCGCGCGGGTCGATCAGCGAGGTGGCCTCGTCCAGCACCAGCGTGTGCGGGTCGGCGAGCACCAGCCGGGCGAGCGCGACCTGCTGGGCCTGCGCGGGCGACACCGTGACGCCGCCGGAGCCCACGGCGGTGTCCAGGCCGTCCGGCAGCGCCCGCACCCATTCGAGGGCGTCCACCGCCGAGAGCGCCTCCTCGACGGCCTCGTCGCCGGCGTCCGGTCGTCCGATGAGCACGTTGTCGCGCAGCGTGCCGCGGAACACGTGGTGCTCCTGGGTGACCAGGGCGACGTGCCCGCGCAGCTCGTCCAGCGGAAGCTCGACCAGCGGGACGCCGCCGACCCGCACCGAACCGGTGCGCGGGCCGTGGATGCCGGCCAGCAGGCGGCCCAGCGTGGACTTGCCCGCGCCGGACGGGCCCACCATGGCCAGCCGCTCCCCGGGGGCCACCTGCAGAGATACGCCGTGCAGCACGTCGTGGCCCTCGCGGTAGGCGTACCGGACGTCCTGGGCGGCCAGCCGTTCGCCCTCGGGACGCGCGGCGCCGGCGCTGCGGTCGTCGGGGACGTTCGCCACGCCGAGCAGCCGGGCCATGGACGCCCCGCCGACCTGGAGCTCGTCCACCCAGGACAGCAGCCGGTCGAGCGGGTCGATGAGCTGCTGGACGTACAGGGTGGCCGCGGTCACCTGGGCCAGGTCGACCCACCCGCGCAGGTAGAACAGCCCGCCTGCCAGCAGCGTGGCCACGATGGGCAGCACGTAGCCGAACTCGACGGTGGGGAACCACACCGTGCGCAGGCCCAGTGTGTACCGTTCGGCGGCCCACGACCGCGCGATGTCGCGGTCGGTGCGCTCGTGGCGGCGGCCCTGCAGGCCGAACGCCTCGACCGTCCGCGCGCCCTCCACGGTCTCGGTCAGGCCCTCGGTGATCTCGGCGTACGCGGCGTTCTCGCGCAGGTAGCCGTCCCTGGCCCGCTTGAGGTACCACCGGGTGGAGTACCACAGCAGAGGCACGGCGACCAGCGACGGCAGCACCAGCAGCGGCCCGACCAGCGCGAGGGCGCCGATCACGAACGCCCCGGCGACCACGGCGATCAGCGTCTCGGGGACGGCGTGGCGCACGGTGCGCGACAGCGCGTCGACGTCGCGCGACGTCCGGGTGATCAGGTCGCCGGAGCCGGCGCGCTCCACCGTGGACAGCGGCAGGGCCAGGACGCGGTCGACGAACTCCTCGCGCAGCTCGGCCAGGACCTTCTCGCCCAGCTTGGCCGAGGCGTAGACGGCGTAGCGGATCAGCACGGCCTGCAGGACGACGAACCCGGCGATGGCCAGCGCGATCGCGTCGATGTCGGCGCCCGTGCCGGCGCGCACGTCCTCGACCAGCTCGCCGAGGAACCGGGGCCCGGCGAGCCCGGCGACGGCGGCCAGGCCGTGCAGGCCCAGGGCCAGCGCCAGCCGGCCGGGGTACTTCAGCGTCAGCCGCCGCGCGTAGGCCCGCACCTGGGCCTGGTCGGCGACGGGCAGGATCTGTCTCTGGGCGCTCATGTCAGCTCTCCCCGCGGGTCACGGTCGCGGCGTACTCGGGGTCGGAAGCCAGCAGGAAGCGGTGGGAACCCTCGGCGCGCACGCGGCCGTCCTCCAGGAAGATCACGGTGTCCGCCTGGTCGAGCACGAGCGGGCTGGTGGTGCAGACCAGCGTCGTGCGGCCCAGGCGGGCCTCGCCGAGCCTCTCGGCGACGCGGGCCTCGGTGTGGGCGTCCACGGCGCTGGTCGGGTCGACCAGGATGAGCACCTCGGGGTCGGCGAGCAGGGCGCGGGCCAGGCGCAGCCGCTGCTGCTGGCCGCCGGAGAACTCGCGTCCGGCCTCGGCGACGTGCGAGTCCAGACCGTCGGGCAGGGCGTCGACGATGTCCTCGGCGCAGGCGACGCGCAGGGCCGCGCGCATCTCGTCCTGCGAGCCGCGGCCGGCGACGTCGAGCTGGTCGCGCAGGCGCCCGCTGAACAGCCGCGCCGCGTTGTCGGCCACCAGGATGCGGCGGCGGACCTCCTCGGTGGCCAGGTCGCCCAGGGGCACGCCGCCGAAGGTGACGTCGGCCGCGACGTAGTGGCCGAGCCGCTCCGCCACGGCGATGACCTCCTCGGGGACCGCGCCGGCCAGGGCGGTGAACCGCCCGGCGCGCAGCACCACGCCCGAGGCGGCGTCCACCAGGTCGCCCCCCTCGGCGGTGGCCGTGCCGGCGCCCGCGACCTCGGGCTCCAGTGACAGGATGCGGACGACCCTGCGGGCGGCGACGTGCCCCTTGGTCATCTTGTCGGCGGCCTCGGTGAGCGTGCGCAGCGGGCCGACCAGGAACAGCGCGTAGCCGTAGAAGGCGACGAGCTGGCCCACGGTGATCGTGCCGTCGAGGGCGTAGTGGGCGCCGCGCCAGGTGACGAAGGCGATGAGCATGCCGGGCAGCAGAACCTGGGCGCCGTCCATGGCGGAGTCGACCGAGGCCACGCGCACCCCGGCCTCGCGCACCCCCTGGGACTCCTCGCGGTAGCGGCCGGCGAACACGGCCTCGCCGCCGATGCCGCGCAGCACCCGCAGGCCGGCGACGATGTCGGAGGCCCGGGTCGCCAGGTCGCCCTGCAGGTCGCGCTGGCGGTGCTGCCTGCGGTGCAGCGGGCGGAGCAGTGGGGCGAGCGCCACGGCCATCAGCGGCACGCCGACCAGGACGATGAGGCCGAGCTGCGGGGAGGTGACCAGGAGGATGATCGTCACCGCGCCGATCGCGACGACGGCGCCGACGCCGCGCAGCAGGATGTCCACGGTGTTGCCGATGTGGGCGATGTCGGAGTTGCCGACGCTGATCACCTCGCCGGTGGACAGCAGCTTCGGCAGGGTGGGGCCGAGCCGGGTGGCCTGGCGGACGGTGACCTGCACCGTGCGGTAGGCGGCGGCCAGCCAGTTGTAGACGGCCATGCGGTGGCGCATCACTCCGCCGAAGGCGGTGAGGACGCCGAGGCCGAGCAGTATGGCCGACCAGCGGACCAGGCCGCCGGTGTCGTCGGCGGTGAGGCTGTCGATGGCCTTGCCCAGCGTCAGCGGGACCAGGGCCTGGCTGAGCCACCACAGAATCGCGTAGCCCACGCCGACGCACACGGGGCCCGCCTGCCCACGCGCCACCCACCACAGGTACCGGATCGGACTGCGGGCATCGGGAACGCCGGGATCGGCGACGGGAAGGGAGCGCATGGCCTTTCCAGGCTTCCAGCCGGGGACCCCGCTCGGCAATCGATTTTCCGGCCGTCTTGCGGGGCCACCAGCCAAAACCCCGCACCGTCCCCGATGTGCGCAATAGATCTTCCACTTTTCGGCAGGTCGTCAACCACTGTTGACACGCCACGCCGTGTCAACCTATATTGACGGCTATGAGCGATACGGCACAGCTGGCCTCCGACGCCGGCAGCCGCGATCCGTCCGTCGGCCTGCGTGCCGTGCGGGCGCTGCGGATTCTGGTCGAGCGACTCGAGGCACTCCAGGTCGACAACGCCCGCGAACAGGGCTGGACCTGGCAGGAGATCGCGGTCCTGCTCGGCGTCACCAGGCAGGCGGTCCACAAGAAGTACGCGGGCGGCCGCGGACTGCTAAGACGGGAGAAATGAGATGTTCGAACGGTTCCATGCCGACGCCCGGCAGGCCGTGGTCCGCGCCCAGCACGAGGCCACCGTCCTCCACCACGACAAGATCGGAACCGAGCACGTCCTGCTCGGGCTGCTCGCCCAGACCGGCTCGGTCACCGCGCGGGTACTGGCCCGCCACGGCCTCGACCACGACACGGCGGGCGACGCGGTGGCCCGCGTCCTGGGGTCGCACCCCGGCGACGGCAGGGACGACATCGACGCCGACGCGCTGGAGTCGATCGGCATCGACCTCGACGCGATACGCCAGAAGGTCGAGGCCGCCTTCGGCCCCGGAGCCCTGGACCGCGACCGGAAGCGCCCCACACGGCGCCTGGGCGGGCACATCCCCTTCAGCCCACGGGCCAAGAAGGTGCTCGAACTGTCGCTGCGCGAGGCCATCAACCTGGGCCACAACTACATCGGCGACGGCCACATCCTCCTCGGCCTGCTCCGCGAGGGCGACGGCCTGGCCGCCCGCGTCATAGCCGACGCCGGCATCGACTTCACCGCCCTGCGCCAGGAGATCCGCGCCGAACTGAACTGAACTGGACGCCACCGCCGCCTGTGAACGCCACCGCCGCCTGCCCCTCGTCGCACCTCGCCGGCTCGACGCGACGGTGGCCGGACGGCCTCGAGGGCCTGGGGGGTTCGGCCGGCGGACGGCCGGAGGAAAGCGAGGGGGCGGGACAAGAAGGTGATGGCCACGATTCCCGCCGTCACGGAATTCGGCGTTCTCGTCATTCGTGGCTTCGACGCCTGCCGTCGCCGTCGTCCGGGAGCCGGAAACTTCGTCCGGATGTCAGATGTCCCGGGAATCGCGCGATGCGCTTGGTTCGGCGGAGGCTTGAGGAAAGAGGTCCGGTTCGCGGTCGCCATCGCCGCGGTGAATCTATTTTCGTTTTTATCGAGAAGTCGCTCCAGGTCGTCTGCGGTTAAGACGGTCTCTCAGTCCCAGGTGGTTCCGGCGGCGCGGGAGTAACCGTCCCAAGTGGTGCCCGCGGTGCGCGAGTACGAGTCCCAGGTGGTGCCGGCGGAACGGGCGGCGGTGGCGGCGGAGAAAACGGTGGCGGTCATTTCGAATCTCTTTTCTCTGAGTTGTTCTGTTCTGTCCTTGTGAGAACAACTCTCCGGCATCGCGAGCCCCCGGAACAGACGATTCAGCGGCAGCAAACTGCACCGCGTTGACCACTTCCTGCCACCCCGCGGGGCGGCCCAGGGCTTCGGGGGCGGCGGCGTCCCGCCACGACGCGGAGGCCGCCGCCGGCCTCCAGCCCACCCTTGCCTCATCTATCGACATTCGATAGATTCCCATCGTAACTCGATGGGAGGACGGGTCATGGGAAAGCTGGCGGTGCGCGCGCTTCGCGCCGTGCTCGCGGTGCTGCTCGCAGGCACCGTGCTGGTGCAGGCAGGGATGGTGTGGGCCTTGGCCACCGACCCGGAGGAGGGGTCGCTCCCGCTGACCCCGCTGCGCGTGATCGCGATCCTGGGCATGGTGTCGGTCCAGGTCGCCCTGGTCTGCGTATGGCGGCTGCTGGCGATGGTGCGACGCGGAACCGTGTTCTCCCACGCCGCCTTCCGGTACGTGGACGCCGTGATCGGCGCGATCGTGGCGGCCGCCCTCCTGTGGTTCGCGGTCACGGCCATCAACGCGCCGGGCCAGCGGGACGACCCGGGCGTCACCGTCATCATGGGCGGGGTCGGCCTGGCGATCCTGGGGGTCGCGCTCATCGTGCTCGTGCTGCGGATGCTGCTCGCCCAGGCCGTCGCGCGCGACGTCGAAGCGGCGCGGATGCAGGCCGAGCTGGACGAGGTGATCTGATGCCGATCGCCGTCGACATCGACGTGATGCTGGCCAAGCGGAAGATGTCGGTGGGCGAACTCGCCGACCGCGTCGGGATCACCCCCGCCAACCTGGCGGTACTGAAGAACGGCCGCGCCAAGGCGGTGCGCTTCACCACGCTCGCCGCCCTCTGCGAGGTGCTCGAGTGCCAGCCGGGCGACCTGCTGCGCTGGGAGGCCGAGGACGCCGCGGGCGGATGACCTGCCCAGGATCAGCCGGCGGCGAGCATGCCCGTGACGGGGGTGAGGTCGCCGGTCCACGAGACCTCGTCCAGCCGGGCCGCCGCCTCCTCCGGCAGGTCGAGGGCGAACCCGGCCATACTGCCCTCCAGGTGGGCGACGGTACGCGGACCGATGATCACCGATGTCACCCCGGCGCGCGCCCGCACCCAGGCGAGCGCGACGGCGGCCGACGTGGCGCCGAGTTCGTCCGCCACCTTCCCCACCTCGGCGGCGACGGCGAGCGTCCGCGGGTTCAGCAGGTCGTCGGCCCAGGCACGCCCCGCGGCGCCGGGGAAGGCCAGCAACCGGCCGATCCGGCTGTCGCGGTCGGGCGCGGTCCCGCCGGCGTACCGGCCGGTCAGGACGCCGCCGCCGAGCGGCGACCACACCAGGGCGCCCAGTCCGTGCCGCTCGCAGGCGGGCAGGATCTCGGCCTCGATGACCCGCCTGATCAGGGAGTACTGGGGCTGGAGGCTGACCAGCGGCGTTCCTCCGACCCGCTGGGCCGCCCACTGCGCCTCCACGATCTGGGCGGCCGTGAAGTTGGAGCACCCGATGTACCTGACCTTGCCCGAGCGGACGAAGCCGTCCAGCGTCGCCATGGTCTCCTCGATCGGCGTGTCGGCGTCCCAGGCGTGGCACTGGTAGAGGTCGACGTAGTCGGTGCCGAGCCGGCGCAGGGCGGCCTCCAGCGCCCTGGTGAGGTGGACGCGTGACAGCCCCCGGTCGTTGGGGCCGGGTCCCTGGGGGAAGAACGCCTTGGTGGCGATGACGACCGAGTCGCGCCTGCCCTTGACGGCCCGGCCGACGATCTCCTCGGACTGTCCGCCCGAGTAGTTGCCTGCCGTGTCGATGAAGGTGCCGCCGGCGTCCACGAAGGCGTCGACGATGCGGGCCGCCTCCCTCTCATCGCAGCTCGCCACCCCTGTGTCGCCGAAGTTCATGGTCCCCAGGCAGGCCCGGGAGACCTTCAGGCCCGAACGGCCCATCGTCGTGTACGTCGTCATCCGTGCTCTCCGGCTTCCCCGCGAGGCTAGGATCGGAACAGTTGTTCCGCTTATGGTCGGCCACCATACGGAACGCTTGTTCCGGATGTCAACGAGATGGCGGTGGAGCGGAGATGACGGAGGACGCGGCCGGCAGGCCCCTGCGCGCGGACGCGCGGCGCAACCGCGCGCGCGTGCTGGAGGCCGCAGAGACGGTGCTGGCCCGCGACGGGCTGTCCGCCTCCATGCGAGCCGTCGCCGAGGAGGCCGGAGTGGGGCTCGGCACCATCTACCGGCACTTCCCGACCCAGGAAGCCCTCTACCAGGCGATCATCGCCGACCGGCTGCGCAAGCTCGTCACCGAAGGGGAGACCCTGCTGGCCGCCGGCGAAATCGAGCGGGCCTTCTTCGGGTTCCTGACCCGCATCGTCGAGGTGTCGGCGGAGAAGCGGACGCTGTCGGACGCGCTCACCGGCGCGGGCGTCGACGTCAAGGACGGCACGTCCGACATCGCCCGCGACATGCGCGCCCTCATCGAGACCATGCTGACCCGCGCCCAGCGGGAGGGCGCCGTCCGCGACGACCTGCGCATGCCCGAACTCCTCGCCCTCCTGGCCGCCGCGTGCACGGCCGTGGAACGCGGCCAGTGGCAGGCCCACGTGGCCCCCCGGGCCCTTGCGGTCCTGTTCGACGGCTTCCGCCCGCGCGTACGGCGGGATGTCCCGGAGGGCGAACAGGGCGCGCACCCGGCGCCGTAGAGGCCGTGCGCGTGCGGTGCGCCGGTGGGCGGGGTGAGAGATCTGTGGAGCGGAGGCAGGCGCGGCGCCGCCCTGGAAGTGGCGTCGCCCTCGAGGTGGCGTCGAATGTGCTGCGCTCGAATATCCGAGGCCCGGTATTTCCCCGCGGGCCGGGAAATCGGATGCCGCCGGCGCGGCGGCGCCGGCCGCGCGTGCGATGCTTATCGGGGTTCTCCGCTTTCGTGCCGCCGGGCGGAGGGCGGTTCCATTGTCTTTCCGTGCGCCCGCGTCGTCGTTCCGGGATTGTTCTGGCTTTCGGTTCCTCTGTGGATTATCCTCGGCTCCGCCGGTCAGTCCCAGGTGGTGCCGGCGGCGCGGGAGTGACCGTCCCAGGTGGTGCCCGCGGTGCGCGAGAACGCGTCCCAGGTGGTGCCGGCGGAACGGGCCGGGAAAGCGGTGCCGGTCATTTCTCTGTCTCTTTTCTTGAGGGCTTGTCGTTCGTCCTTGCACGAACAACTCTCCGGCATTCCAAGCCCTCGATACAGACGATCTGGCGGCAGCAAGCTGCGCGCCCGCGACCACTTCCTGCCACGCTCCGCGCCATATCACCTCTCCACACCCATGCCGCGCGAGTAGAGACGCCGGCCCACCGGCCGTACAGGCGCGGCGAGCGCCCGCACGACGGCGAGATGGCCCCTCCGACTACCCGGGCGTGGGACGGCGAAACGCGGGCGGGCTCAGGGCAGCAGCAGGACGCGGCCGCGGTGCGCCCGTTCCTCCAGCAGCCGGTGCGCCGCGGACGCCTCGGTCAGCGGCAGCCGGGCGTGGACGACGGCGCGCAACCGCCCGGCCGTGAAGTGACCGGCGAGTTCCTCCATCTCCTCGCGTGCCCGCACCGGGTCGGCCGCCCGCCAGGCCAGCAGGGAGAATCCCGTGACGGATCGCAGCGCGAACAGACCCGCGACCGGGATCTCCGACAGCTCACGGCTCGCGGCCCCGTAGACGACGAGCCGGCCGAAGGGCGCCAGCAGGTCCAGGCCGCTGCGCAGGACACCGCCGCCGACGGAGTCGAGCACGACGTCCACGCCGTCGGGCGCCGCCTTCCGCACCTGGTCGGGCCAGGTGTCGTCGGTGTAGTCGATGGCGACGTCGGCGCCCTGATCGCGGACGAACTCCAGCTTGTCCGGCGAGCCCGCGGTGCCGATGACCCGTCCCGCGCCGAGCAGCCTGGCGAGTTGGACGGCCAGATGCCCGATGCCGCCCGCGGCGGCGTGCACCAGCACGGTCTCGCCGGGCGCGAGCCGGCCGGCGCGCAGGACGCGCAGCGCCACCGGGGCGGCCATGGGCAGCACGCTCGCCGCGCCGTCATCGAGCCCCGAAGGCACCTCGGCGAGCCACCGGGCGTCCGTCACGACGTGGTCGGCGAACGCGTCCTCGGCCACCAGTGCGGCGACGCGGCGTCCCACGAGTCCGGGGTCGACGCCGGGGCCGACGGCCTCGACGATTCCCACGACATCCCCGGTGAGCAGGCCGGGCAGGGGACGCCGGAAAGGGGACCCGGCGGCCGGGCCGCGGCGGAACACGGTGTCCACGAAGTTCGCCCCGACGGCCTCGGCCCGGATGAGCACCTGCTCGGCGCCGGGAACCGGGACCTCCACCTCCTCCATGGTCAGGACCTCGGGGCCGCCGTGCTCGTAGTAGCGGATTCGGCGCATGAAGCACTCCTCGGAGTCACAATGAACTGGACTGCCGGTCAAGTTAACCCCGAAGTGGACCGTGGGTCCAGTTGCCCGTTCAGCGAAGGAAGGGCGCCGAGCGGGACCGGCGCGGGCGCGAGCCGCCAGGATGTCCGGCGGAAGAAGCCGGGATGCGACGATCGGGATCCGGGCGAAGCCGCCGGCACGTCCGGACGAGGGGCTGGAGCCTGAACGGAAGAGGAGCCGATGACCGACGGCCGTCATGAGCGCGCCGACGCCGCGCGCAACCGGCGCGCGATTCTGCGGGCGACCGAGGAACTGCTGACGCGCCGCCGGCCCGAGCAGATCACCATCGAGCAGGTGGCCGCCGCGGCCGGCGTCGGCAAGGGGACGGTGTTCCACCGGTTCGGCAACCGCATGGGCTTGATGGTGGCGCTGATGCAGGAACGCGCTCTGGCCTTGCGTGAGGCGGTGCAGAACGACCCGCCGCCCCTGGGGCCCGGGGCGCCGCCGCGCGAGCGGCTGCTCGCCTTCATGGACGCCGTCGTCGAGGTCGCCGGACGCAACAAGGGGCTGCTGGCCGCGCTCGGGCACGCGGTCAGCGCGACGCCGAAGCCGGAGGAGGCGCAGCGGCGAGAGGACCACCCGGTCTACCGGTTCTGGCACGGACACGTCAGCGAGCTGATCGCCGCGGAGCGGCCCGATCTGGACGCCGAACTCCTGGCGCACCTGCTGCTCGCCGGCCTGCACAGCGATCCGGTGCTGCAACTGCTGGAGAGGGGCGAGGCCGCGCGCCTGGCCGAGTCCCTGCGCGCCCTGGCCGACGCCTTGCTGCTCTCCCCCCCCACGGCCTTGACCCGGCGGTGACCGGTTCCATGCCGCACATGGCGCCACGGTTCACCTCGTGCGTCGGCTGATGCCTTTTGGGCGTGCTCGAACGCCGAGGGAGGCGAGGGGGATCTCATGGAGTACGCCGACCGGACCGGTGGGATCACCGCGGCGGTGGCGCCGACACCCGCAGGCTTCGTTGGTGTCCTGCTCGGCCGATGGCGTCGAGGGCGGCGATCGCGCGCCCGACGTTCTCTGTCGGCCGGATGGTGCCTTTCAGATCGGTCTTTCGTCGATGGTTCGTGCGGTCGGATTCAATTCGTTGTCGTTGGATTCAATTTGATGTCGTCGGATTCAATTCGATGTCGCCGGATCGGGCTTTCTGACTTTCAGTCCCAGGTGGTGCCGGCGGCGCGGGAGTAACCGTCCCAGGTGGTGCCCGCGGTGCGGGAGAAGGAGTCCCAGGTGGTGCCGGCGGAGCGGGTGGCGGTGGCGGAGAAAACGGTGGCGGTCATTTCGAATCTCTTTTCTCTGAGTTGTTCTGTTCTGTCCTTGTGAGAACAACTCTCCGGCATTCCACGCCCCCGGAACAGACGAAACGGCGACAGCAAGCTGCACGCCCCTGACCACTTCCTGCCACCGTCCGCACGCGATGGCCATGCGCGATATATTCCCAGGTCAACGATGGTGTGAGGAGTGCCGGGCGGCGGCCGTGCGGGCGGCTTTCCGGCGGGCGTGCCGCGGATGCGGCGGCGGTCCGCTCGATAGGGCGGACCCGTCCGCCCACCACGGGGCCCGCCCGGCGGCCGGCCGCGGATCAGCGAGGCGTTCGCAGCCGCCGGAAGACGCCGGCCGCGAGGGCGTGACCGCCCCCGCGGCTTTCCTCGAAGCACGAATACGAATGCCACGCGGCATCCGGGAAACGGGACCGAACACCGAATCCCATTGGCGCCTTAAATGTGTGCCACGTCGGGAACGGGCTCCGCGGACATTCGCCTGACGACCGAGCGCCACATGACGAGTTGCAGCACGCCGAGGATCACGGCGAAGAGCATCAGGGTCCACATGCCGACCTGCTGGGCGACCGTGCCCGCCAGCCAGGGGAACACGGCTCCGCCCATGAGCGACACGCCGTTCGTGACCCCGATGACCGTGGGCACCAGGCGCGCGGCGGTCAGCCTCGGCACCATCGCCATGATCGTGGGGAAGATCGGCCCGAGGAAGAAGCCGAGCAGGACGAACCCGGCGGCGGCCACGGCGGGCACCGGCGCCAGCCAGGTCAGCACGGCGGACGCCGTGACGCCGGTCAGGCACGCGTAGAGCATGCCGGCGGGCCCGAGCCCGACGCGGGCGGCGGCGGGGCTGATGAGGAACCGGCCCAGCGTGAGGCCCAGCCAGTACCCGCTGATGGTGTACCCGGCCATCAGGCTCGGCTGCGCCTGCTCCTCGACGAGGTAGGTGAACCCCCAGTTGCCCACACCGAGCTCCAGGCCGACATAGACGGCCAGGAGCGCGGACGCCAGCAGCACCGCGGGCGATCGCAGGGCACTGACCAGCAGCCCGCGCCCGCCCGGCTCCGCCCCTTGGGAAGCGGCCGAACCGGTACCCGAGGCGTGGACGCCACCCCCGGCGGCCGAGCCGGAATCCACCTCCTGGAAGCCGTGGGCGACCGCCGAGCCGGCATCCGCGACGTGGGGGCTCGGATCACCGTGTGTCTCATCGCGTGGAGTCTCGTCACGAGCACTCCGGCCGCCGCGGGCCGGGACGTCGTCCCTGGGGTAGATCGCGAGGAAGCCGGCCAGCAGCGGCAGGGCGAGCAGGGCCAGCGCGAGCCACACGGCCGTCCACGGCGCCAGGGTGAGGATCCACGCGGCCAGCAGCGGCCCGAGCAGCGCCCCGACGCCGAAGAAGGCGTGCAGGCGGTTCAGCAGCGTCGTGGCCCTGGGCAGCCTGGTGAGGTAGGTGTTGAGCGCCGCCTCCAGGACGCCGATGCCGTACCCCGCGACCACCTGCACCGCCACGAGCGCCACGAACGGCGGGAGGGTCGCCGTGTACAGCGCGGCCAGCACGGACGCGCCGCAGCCCACGGCGAGGGTCATGCGGATGCCGAGACGCTGGATCAGCGCGCCGGCCGTGGTCCCGGCGAGCATGAAGCCGGCGGAGAAGGTGAAGAACGTGATCCCGATCGTGGCGTTGTCCACGCGGTAGTCGGCGATCTGCGATGGCAGCAGTACGCCCCCGACGCCGGCGCTGACGCCGACGTACACGAAGGCGACGTACGCCAGCACGACCGACGCTCGGCGCGTGCCGCGAGGCATGGCCACGAATCCCCCAGATGACAGCACTCGGCGCGGACAGCCCCGGACGACCGCGCAGGTCGCGGACGCGGTTGGTGCCATCGGCGGATGAATCGAGGTCACCAGGGGGGATGAAGCGGTGCAATGCTACCGAATCACCCCGGACAGGCACAGCACACCAAGGCGCCCTTCACCAGATGCCGAGGTTCGCCGGGGCGCTGACCCCTGCCTTCGCCGCATGGGATTCTTCGCCCGCTCTCGGCGGTCTTCTCCGGCGCCGGGTCGGCGAGAGGGGGGACGGTGATTCCGGCGCCGTTGTACGGCGGGCGACCCGGTACACGTCCGCGGTCACCGCACTCGGTGAGGCGCGGGAAGCCCTGGAGGCCCCGGAGAGCGGAGGGTGGCGTGTGGCCCGGCGAGCGGGTCAGCCGTCCTGGAGCGGATCCCGGAAAAGTACCTGGGGAATACCAGGATGAAAGGCCGGGGATCGCGGGGAATGTGCTGCGCTTTCAACGTTTCCTCCGGCGACTCCGTCAGGCCCGCTAGGCGGAGGGTGACGATTCTGGTCGGCCGGGTCGTGCTGTCCATCTCTCAGCGGGGCGTTCCGCCGTCTTGATCGGACGTTACTCGATGGTTTGTGATTCTTTTTACGAACAAGGTTTCTCAGTCCCAGGTGGTGCCGGCGGCGCGGGAGTAACCGTCCCAGGTGGTGCCCGCGGTGCGCGAGTACGAGTCCCAGGTGGTGCCGGCGGAACGGGCGGCGGTGGCGGCGGAGAAAGCGGTGGAGGTCATTTCATTTCTCTTTTCTGGAGGGCTTTCGTGTTCGTCCTTACACGAACAACTTTCCGGCATCGCAAGCCCTCGGAACAGACGATTCGACGGCAGCAAGCTGCACGCCCGTGACCGCTTCCTGCCACCGCGAGCACGTCGCGCCGACCTCGCGTGCTCACCGCCCAGGACACCGGCGGCACGCCGCAGAAGACCTCCATGGCACGCTCGCCGCCCTCGGCCTGCGCGGCCCGTGACGACACGGCGTCCAGGCAGGTGTACCCGGGCACGGGAGAAGAAGGTGCCTGACGGGAGACGTGGAAAGACGCCGAAGAACGGGGAGAGAGGAGGAGATGCGGGGAGGAGCCGGGTGTGTCGCCGGGCCGCGGTGCGGCGGTCCGGTCCGGCGGGCCGGTGGACGCGCGAGGCGTCGGCCTGTCATCGGAGCTCGTCCCGGAAATCGGGGAATGTGCGGCGCGAATCGTCTTCGTCGTCCCGCCGATCCGATGGGATCGGGGACGGGGCCCTCACGGGCGGGTCGGTCTGTTATCTCTTTTCACTTGCGCCGGTTCCGGAGACGGATCTCCAGGAAGTATCGGCTTCGGGTCGCGAAACAACGGGATGGAATTCGCCGTGAGAATTTCCCGACCTAGTCCCAGGTGGTGCCGGCGGCGCGGGAGTAACCGTCCCCTGACCCCCTGCGGGCCGCCCCAGCCGTCCAGGCAGGCGCGATCGAACGCCATGTCCACCGCGAACCCCACCGGCGCGGTGCCGTACAGGGCCAGGAGCAGCACGCTGACGGCGCGCCCGCTCACCCTGCCCGCTCGTGGGCGGCCCCATCGGATGGACGCCCAGTGTCCGAGCGCCGCGAGCACGACGAGCGGCGCACCGCTGTACTGCACGAGCGGCGTCCACGCCACCAGCTCCCACGGCAACGACCCGTAGGAGAAGTACAGCTCCCGCCCCGGGCAGGAGCCCCACCAGCCCATCCACGCGAATCCGCCCGGGGACAAGGTGAAGCTGTAGGCGACACCGGCGGCGCACGCCACCAGCGCGGCGGCCCACCATGATCGCGATCTCCACCTCATGACCGGTCACCGTAGCGCCCGCCTCCGACAGCGCAAACTATACGATCGACCGGTCGTTAATATAGTGTGTGCCGCATGGAACAGGACGGCCGGCGACTGCGTGGCATGCGCAGCCGCGAGACGATTCTCCGTCAGGCGGTGGAGCTGGCCTCCGTCGAAGGGCTGGACGGGCTCTCACTCGGACGGCTGGCGGCGGTGACGAACCTCAGCAAGTCAGGGTTCTTCGCCCACTGGCGGGACAAGGAACAGCTACAGCTCGAGGCGGTCGAATGGGCCGCCCGGCAATGGACCGAGCACATCGTGCAACCCGCCCTGCACGCCCCCGCGGGCGTACGGCGCCTGCTCGCGCTGCACGAGGCCCGGCTGAGGTTCTACGGCGACGCCGTGCTGCCCGGCGGGTGCTTCTTCTTCGCGGTGCAGGCCGAGTTCGACGATCGTCCGGGAGCGGTCCGCGACCGGCTGGTGAGCGCCATGCGCGAGTGGCAGGGCTTCATCCGCCACCTGGTGGCGGAGGCCGTGACGCTGGGCGAACTTGCCGAGAACGTCGATCCGGCCCAGCTTGCCTACGAGATCGACGCGCTCGGCCAGATGGTGATCATCCACTCCCGGTTGCACGACGGGCCGGCCGCCCTGGTCCACGCCCGCGATGCCGTCCTGCAGCGCCTGCGTGCGCTCTGCCCCGACCCCACCCTTCTCACGGAGGACTGACATGAACGCAGGCGGCGTCTACGAGCCGGTCCAGGTGCATTTCGACGACCTGGACGCGATGGGGCTGTTGCACAACTCCCGCTACGCCTTGCTGGTCGAGCGGGCGATCACCGCCTACTGGCACCGGCTGGGCTGGGCACCCGACCCCGCCCGGTCGGCGTTCACGGACGTGTTCCTGGCCGTACGCGAGTTCAAGGTCACCTACAACGCGCCGATCTCCGGGGTGGGCGAGCCGTTGCTGCACTTCTGGATCGAGCGGATGGGACGCACCAGCGCGGTGTACGGCTTTCGCGTGCTGTCGCCCGATCGGGCCGTGGTGCACGCCGAGGGCTACCGCGCCAACGTCAACCTGGACCCGGCCACCCTGCGGCCGACGCCGATCAGCGACGAACTCCGTCTCGCCGCCGCACCGCTGATGCTCGCCGAGCCGGCGTCGTGCTGAGGCCGCCCCGCGTCGGCGTCCCGAGCCGCCGAGCCCGTCCTGCGCCCGCGCGACGCTGAGGTCGCGCCGCGTCGGCGGACCGGCGGCGAATCTCCGCGGAGGACCGGCGACCGCCTCGGATGAACCCAGGACGAAAGCCTTGGTACGGCAGTCCTCTGTGAGGTGTGATCCGAAACGCGTTGCCACCATGAGCGCCGGCGCGCAGACTTTCGGTGTTCCGATGCTTCAATGCCCCGCTCGCCGGACAGGAGGGCGCCCGTGCGCCGGTCGGAGATCTCGGCCCCTTCCCAGGCACAGGGCGACGCCGACCGTCCCGCCCACGATCATTCCGGCGACGCGCTGCCGGCAGGCCCCTTCGCCGGGCGGGACATCAGCGGCCTCGGGCGCGACCTGCGCGAGGGGCGGGTGACGGCGGAAGGGCTCGTCCGGCTCACGCTCGACGCCGTCGCCGAGATCAACCCCGCGGTCAACGCGTTCGTCCACGTGGACCCCGCCGGGGCTCTGGCGGCGGCCCGCCGGGCGGACGCCGAACTCGCCGAGGGCATCGACCGGGGCCCCCTGCACGGGCTGCCGGTCGCGGTGAAGGACATCATCATGGTCGCCGGGCTGCCGGTGACCATGGGGTCGCGGCACTTCACCGGGCACGTGCCCGATGAGGACGCGCGGTGCGTGGCCCACCTGCGCCGCGCGGGCGCGGTCATCATCGGCACGACGGTCACCCACCAGTTCGCCTACGGCCCCACGGGCGACCGCTCCGCCTCGGGCCCCGCGCGCAACCCGCACGATCGACGGCGGATGACGGGCGGCTCCAGCGGCGGCAGCGCCGCCGCCGTGGCGGCGGGCATCGTCCCACTGGCCGTCGGCACCGACACCGGCGGCTCGGTCCGCATACCGGCGGCCCTGTGCGGGGTGGCCGGCTTCAAGCCCGCCTACGGGACGATCCCGGCGGACGGCGTCTTCCCCCTGTCACGCACCCTTGACCACGTCGGCCTGCTCGCCGCCACCCCCCGCGACTGCCTGATCGCCTATCGCACCCTCACCGCCGACGTCACCCCGAACGCGGGCCCGCCGACCGGCGACACCAGAAACGCCGCACACCTAGCCAGCGCCCACCCGGCCGCCGCCCGGCCGCGCGCTGCCTGGCTCGACCCCGATGGCCTGTTCTCCTGCGATCCACGCGTGGCCGCCACGGTGCGTGCCTTCGTCGAGAGCGCCACCGGCCCGCTGGAGGAGGTGAGCCTCGCTCCCGACGTCGTACGCGACCTGGGTGAGGCGTACGTCGCGATCCAGAGCAGCGAGACGGCGGCCGTGCACGCCACCCGCCTGGCGCAGGCGCCCGACCTCTTCGACGCGGAAGTGCTCGAACGGCTCCGGGGCGCGACCGAGATGCCCGGTTGGAGGTACGTCCTGGCCATGGAGGCGCGTCCCCGGCTCGCCGAGGCCGTCGGCGCGCTGTTCGCCCGCCACGAGGTGCTGGCCCTGCCGACCGTACCCATCACCGCGCCGCCCATCGGCACACGCGAGGTCGAACTGCACGGCGCCCCGGCCGCCGTCCGAGCCGCCCTGCTCTCCTACACCAGCATGTGGAACGTGCTCGGCCTCCCGGCCCTCAGCATCCCCGCCGGCACCCTCGACGGCCTCCCCGTGGCCCTGCACCTCATCACCCGCCCCCTCCAAGAGGACTCCCTCTTCTCCCTCCTCGAAGACCCTCACGAGTTCCACCAGGCCCTCGATCTCACTTAAAGCATGGGACGAAGACAACGAGATCCACGCAACACGCCACAAGGTGAGTGCACTGGAGATCGAACAGGTACTGAGGAATTCCCCTGTTCACCGTCGCAACAAGCGACAGGAGGCAGGAGGCAGGAGGACGGCAGGAAGGTCACAACGGACGCAGACTGTGCCTTATGACAGATGACGCCACCCGTGTCCTTCTCGATCGGTTCCTCGGCGCCGTACGACCGTCTCTGCCGTTGGTCGCGTTATGGGCGCACGGGTCGCTGGGGGGCGGTGACTACCAGCCCGGGCGCAGCGACCTGGACTTGATCGCCGTCGTCGCCCGGCCGTGCACGGCGGAGGAGGAAAGGGCTGTCGAGGACGCGCATGAGCGCCTGGAGAGAGACATGCCCCTCGCCGCGAAGCTGCACTGCAGCTATGTCGCCGTCCCTGAGGCGGCCGATCCGGGGCAGGACCATCTCACCTGGGCTCACCAGGAACTGTTCCGCCGCCCCGTCACGCCGGTGACCAGGCGCGAGCTGCACGAGTTCGGGCTGGTCATCCACGGTCTCACGCCCGCGTCGGTCCTGCCGCCGGTGACCGACGAGGAGCTTAAAGGCTTCGTCGCCGGCGACCTGGCGGGCTACTGGCGTCCGTCCCTGGAGTTCCCCGAGGAGTACCAGGAGGACATCTGGATCGACCTCAGCCTGCTGACCCTGGCCAGAGCGACAGTGACCCTGCGGGAGGGGCGCCTGATCACCAAACGTGAGGCCCTGGACGTGCTCACCCGGCTCGGCGCCCCGGCCGAGGTCGTCGACGACATCAGGCGACGCCGCTACGAGACGCCCACGCCCGCCCCGGCCTCCCCGGAATGGCGCACCCGCCGTGCCGCACTGACCCTCGACTACCTCGCCCCCGCCATCGACCGCACGGTGTCCGCACACGATTCCCGGCGCGGCCGTCCCCAGCATGAGCGGTAGAGGCGTACCACGGCGCCTTCGGTAGGGAACTCGAGGGGCGGAGCCTCTCGATGGCGGCGGAGCCGCCTGGAAAACACAGCCCGAGCCGGAGCGCCCCCCGGGCGCGGAGGTGAGGGCCTTTGCCCGGGGGGTGGAGGGTGGTTACTTGGCGGCTTTGAGGTAGTCGCGGTTCATTTGGGCGATGGCGTCGAGGGAGATGCCCTTGGGGCAGACCGCGGTGCATTCGCCGGTGTTGGTGCAGCCGCCGAAGCCTTCGAGGTCCATCTGGTCGACCATCGCCACGACGCGGGAGTCGCGTTCCGGCTGCCCCTGCGGGAGCAGGCCGAGGTGGGTGATCTTGGCCGCGGTGAACAGCGAGGCCGAGCCGTTGGGGCAGGCGGCCACGCAGGCGCCGCAGCCGATGCAGGTGGCGGCGTCGAAGGCCGAGTCGGCGTCGTCCTTCTTCACCGGGACGCTGTGCGCGTCCGGCGCCGAGCCCGCGGGCACGGAGATGAAGCCGCCGGCCTGGATGATGCGGTCGAAGGAGCTCCGGTCGACGACCAGGTCCTTGACCACGGGGAACGGCGCGGCGCGCCACGGCTCGATGGTGACGGTGGCGCCGTCCTCGAAGTGGCGCATGTGGAGCTGGCAGGTGGTCGTGGCGCGCTGCTCGCCGTGGGCGACGCCGTTGATGACCATGCCGCACATGCCGCAGATGCCTTCGCGGCAGTCGTGGTCGAACGCGACGGGGTCCTCGCCTTCGAGGATGAGCCGCTCGTTGAGGACGTCCAGCATCTCCAGGAAGGACATGTCCGGCGACACGTCTGTGACCTGATAAGTCACCATCCGTCCGCTGTCGGCGGGGCCATTCTGCCGCCAGACCTTCAGGGTGAGGTTCATGGTTCCGCTTACCGTTCCTCGGTCGCAGGGCGGGGCTCAGGACGCGTGACCGCGCTCACTTGTAGCTCCGCTGGGTCATCTTGACGTACTCGTAGTCGAGCTCTTCCTTGTGCAGCACCGGTGTGCCGCCGGCGCCGTACTCCCACGCCGCCACGTACGCGAAGCCCTCGTCGTCGCGCAGCGCCTCGCCGTCCTCGGTCTGCGACTCGGCGCGGAAGTGGCCGCCGCAGGACTCGGTGCGGTGCAGGGCGTCCAGGCACATCAGCTCGGCCAGGTCGAAGAAGTCGGCGACCCGCCCGGCCCGTTCCAGCGCCTGGTTCAGGCCCTCCCCCTCGCCGGGCACCTTGACGTTGTTCCAGAACTCCTCGCGCAGCTCGGGGATGCGCTCGAGGGCCTTGCGCAGGCTCTCCTCGGTGCGCTCCATGCCGCAGTAGTCCCACATGAGCTTGCCCAGCTCGCGGTGGTAGGAGTCGGCGGTGCGGGTGCCGTCGACCGACAGCAGACGGCCGATCTTGCCGGTGACCTGGCCGATCGCCTCGTCCACGTCCGCCTGGCCGACCTCGCCGAACGGGCCGCCGGCCAGGTAGTCGCCGAGCGTGGTCGGCAGGACGAAGTAGCCGTCGGCGAGTCCCTGCATCAGCGCGGAGGCGCCGAGCCGGTTGGCGCCGTGGTCGGAGAAGTTGGCCTCGCCGATCACGAACAGGCCGGGGACGGTGGACTGCAGGTCGTAGTCCACCCACAGGCCGCCCATGGTGTAGTGGACGGCCGGGTAGATGCGCATGGGCCGGGTGTAGGGGTCCTCGCCGGTGATGCGCTCGTACATCTCGAAGAGGTTGCCGTACTTCTTCTCGACGGCCTCGCGGCCCAGCCGGCCGATCGCGTCGGCGAAGTCGAGGTACACGCCGAGCCCGCCGGGTCCGACGCCGCGGCCCTCGTCACAGACGTTCTTGGCGGCGCGGGAGGCGATGTCGCGCGGCACCAGGTTGCCGAAGGCGGGATAGATCCGCTCCAGGTAGTAGTCGCGCTCGTCTTCCGGGATGTCCCCCGGCGCCCGGTCGTCGCCCTTGCGCACCGGCACCCACACCCGGCCGTCGTTGCGCAGCGACTCCGACATGAGCGTCAGCTTGGACTGGTAGTCGCCGCTGACCGGGATGCAGGTGGGGTGGATCTGGGTGTAGCACGGGTTGCCGAAGTAGGCGCCGCGCCGGTGGGCCCGCCAGATCGCCGTGGTGTTGCAGCCCTTGGCGTTGGTGGACAGGAAGAACACGTTGCCGTACCCGCCGGTGGCCAGCACGACGGCGTCGGCGAGGTGGGTCTCGATCTCGCCGGTGACCAGGTCGCGGACGATCACGCCGCGGGCCCGGCCGTCGCTGACGACCAGGTCGAGCATCTCGTGGCGGGTGTGCATCTCGACGGTCCCGGCGGCGATCTGCCGCTCCAGCGCCTGGTAGGCGCCGAGCAGGAGCTGCTGTCCCGTCTGGCCCCGCGCGTAGAAGGTGCGCGACACCTGCGCGCCGCCGAAGGAGCGGGTGTCGAGCAGGCCGCCGTACTCGCGGGCGAACGGCACGCCCTGGGCGACCGCCTGGTCGATGATGTTCACGCTGACCTGGGCGAGCCGGTAGACGTTGGACTCGCGGGCGCGGAAGTCGCCGCCCTTGACGGTGTCGTAGAACAGCCGGTGGATCGAGTCGCCGTCGCCGCGGTAGTTCTTGGCCGCGTTGATCCCGCCCTGGGCGGCGATCGAGTGGGCGCGGCGGGGCGAGTCCTGGTAGCAGAACGACTTGACCTTGTACCCCAGCTCGCCGAGCGTCGCGGCGGCGGAGCCGCCCGCCAGGCCGGTGCCGACGACGATGACCGTGAGCTTGCGCTTGTTGGCCGGGTTGACCAGTTTGGCGGAGAAGCGCCGCTTGTCCCAGCGGTCCTCGATGGGGCCTTCGGGGGCCTTGGTGTCGCGGATCGGGTCGCCGATCGTGTAGTTCACTTGACTGCTCCGATCGTCACGGCGATGGGGACGGCGAGGAAGCCGAGGACCAGCACGGCGGCGAGCACGGCCGCGCCGGCGTTCAGCAGGTGCCGGCTGCGTCCGCCGGCCAGGCCCAGGGTCTGGAAGGCGCTCCACAGGCCGTGGCGCAGGTGCAGCCCGATCATGATCAGGGCGACGACGTAGAAGGCGGTCACCCACCAGCGCGAGGGGTCGAAGCCCGCGATCACGCGGTCGTACGGGGTGGCGGCGAAGCCCTTGGGGTTGACCACGCCGAAGGTCAGGTCGAGCAGGTGCCAGACGACGAACAGCACGATGATGACGCCGCCGTAGCGCATGGTGCGCACGACGTAGCCGCCGGCCTGCGACTTCCGCTTCGCCGCGTACTTGACCGGCCGCGCCTTGGCCGCGCGGCGGGCCAGCGAGACCGCCGCCCACATGTGCAGCACGACGGCGGCGGCGAGCACGATCTCGGTGAGGGTCAGCACGGTGCGGGCCGGCAGGGCCGGCTCGCCGACGGTGCGCAGCCACTCGGCGTAGGAGTTGAAGGTGTCCCTGCCGAGGAACAGCTTGGCGTTGCCGATCATGTGACCGATGAGGAAGAGCACCAGCACGGCGCCGCTGACGGCCATGACGGCCTTCTTGCCGTTGGACGAGCGCAGGAAGCCGTGCCGCCGCCCGTGGCGCGCGCCGGGGCGCTTGGAGGACCTGGGGGGCGAGGTGCGCGGCGTCACCACAGCGGTGGCGGCGCCTCGGTCTATCGTCGATGTCACGTCTTCCGACGGTAGAGATCGGGCGTCCAGGCGTCCAAGTCATGAAACGCCTGGTCTCCATAGCCAGGCGCTATCCCCCATGGCTCGCCGGGCACAGCGCGTCCGGGCGTCCGGCGCCGATGCGAGCAATCTCACAGCTGACGGGCCGACCTGGGAGATGCCGGAGCCGTCCCCGTACGCTGTGAGACGTGCAGCTACAGCAACTCGCGTCATTCGTGGCTGTGGCCGAGACCTCGCACTTCACGCACGCGGCGGAGCGCATGCGCCTCGCCCAGCCCTCCCTCAGCAAGCAGATCAAGTCTCTGGAGGCCGAACTCGGGGCCGCCCTGTTCAGCCGCGCCCGGGGCAACGTGACGCTGACCCCGGCCGGCGAGGCGCTGCTGCCCCTGGCCCGCCGCATGCTGGCCGACGCCGACACCGCCCGCCGCGAGGTCGCCGAACTGGCCGGGCTGCGCCGCGGCCGGGTGCGCCTGGGGGCGACCCCGTCCCTGTGCGCCGGGCTGCTGGCCGACGCGCTGGCCCGTTTCCACGGCGACTATCCCGGCATCGACCTGCTGGTGGAGGAGGGCGGCTCGCGCGACCTGGTCCGCGACCTCGCCCGGGGCCAGCTCGACCTCGCGCTGATCATCCTGCCGCTGCAGAGCAGCGACCCGTCCCTGGTGACGCAGGAGATCCTCAAGGAGAACCTCGTCGTCGCCTCTCCGTCCGGCTCCACGGGCCGCAGGGCCTACGTCCGCATCGAGGAGCTGCGCGGCCGTCCGCTGGTGATGTTCCGGCGCGGCTACGACCTTCGCGAGGCGACCCTGAACGCCTGCCGCCAGGCGGGGTTCGAGCCGCGGTTCGCCGTCGAGGGCGGCGAGATGGACGCCGTGCTGCGCTTCGTGGAGGCCGGGCTGGGCGTCGCCGTGGTGCCTTCGATGGTGCTGGACGGGCGTC
The DNA here is from genome assembly GCF_042665155.1 of Sphaerisporangium rhizosphaerae. Classification (NCBI taxonomy): domain Bacteria; kingdom Bacillati; phylum Actinomycetota; class Actinomycetes; order Streptosporangiales; family Streptosporangiaceae; genus Sphaerisporangium; species Sphaerisporangium rhizosphaerae. The sequence goes on from NZ_JBHTCG010000022.1 coordinate 110,807, forward strand.
CGGGCCTGGCCGGCACCCCGCTCGCGCCGCCGGGGCTCGGCCGCACGATAGCGCTCGCTCACCGCAAAGACGTCGAACCGACCCGGGCGGCTCAGGCCTTCCGCGCTACGCTGCTCTCTTATCTGTCGCAAGCCGCGGAGGAGGGGTCGCTGCCGCAGGGTGTGGTGCTCGCCGAGCTGCCGGCCGTGTAACGCGTGGGGGTTACAGATCGGTACGTGCACGGCGTTTCATTTCCTATTCGGACCCCCAAGTCAGGGTTTTTCACTTCCATGCGTCAGAACGACTTTCGCTATATGGTGCAGGGCAACAGGCAAGGTCAGTCATCACGTCACAAGAGGAAGCAGTGACCGCGCTCTCGCCCGGCACACCGGCGGCGCCCCACGAGATGCAGACGATCCTCCTCATCGAGGACGACGCGGGAGACGCGTTCCTCGTCGAGGAGCTGCTCGCCGGTGCGGCGACGCCTCCTAAGATCATTTGGGCGCGCAGCCTCGCCGAGAGCCGCGACCGGCTCACCGACGAGGTCCAGTGCGTGGTGGTCGACCTGTCGCTGCCCGACGCCACCGGCCTCGAGGCCCTGCGCCAGGTGATCACGATGGCGCCGGACACCGCCGTGCTGGTGCTCACCGGGCTCAACGACGCCCACGTCGGCGTCGAGGCCGTCGCCGTGGGCGCGCAGGACTACCTGGTCAAGCAGGACGTCGACGAGCGCCTGCTGGCCCGCGCCATCAGCTACGCCATCGAGCGCAAGCGCGCCGACCTCGCCCAGCGCAAGCTCGCCGACGCCCAGCACCTCAGCCGCGAGAACGCCCGCCTGGAGCACGGCCTGCTGCCCGTCCCCATGCTCAAGCCCGAGCTGGCGCGTGACGGGCTGCAACACCAGGCCCGCTACCTGCCCGGACGCCGCCAGGCCCTGCTGGCGGGCGACTTCTGGGACACCGTCCAGACCCCCGACGGGGCGGTGCACGTGGTCATCGGAGACGTCTGCGGCCACGGCCCGGACGAGGCGGCGCTCGGCGTCGCGCTGCGCATCGCCTGGCGCACGCTCGTGCTGGCCGGCCACACGGGCACCGAGTTGCTGACGACCCTGGAAGCCGTCCTGCGCAACGAACGCAAGTCCCCTGAGATCTTCACCACCATGTGCACGGTCACCATCGACCCCGGCCTGCGCACCGCCAAGCTCCACGTCGTCGGGCACCCGCCCCCCGTGTGGGTGCGCGGCGGGGTCGACGGCGGCGTCCTCGACGTCGTGCCCGACACGCCCTCCGGTCCTCCGCTCGGCATCTTCACCGACGTCGACTGGGCCACGATCGACCTCGACCTCGGCGACGACTGGTCGATGCTGCTCTACACCGACGGCCTGATCGAGGCGACGGTGGGCGGCGGGCCCGACCTGCTCGGCACCGAGGGGCTCATCCGCCTCATCCGCGAGCAGGGCGAGATCGACCTCGACCGCATCATCACCTCGGTCCAGGAGATGCACAGGGACGCGCTCAGCGACGATCTGGCCGCCGTGCTGGTCGGCCGCAGGCCCCCGCCATGACCGACCTGGCGCCCCTCCCCGCCCCCGCGCCGCCGAGCGGGGTCGGGCGCCTGCCCCTCGGGCGGTGGTTCGCCATCACCGGGATGCTCGTGGCGCTGGCCTTCGCCCTCGGGTCCGCCGTCACGGTCATGACCGTCGAGCGCCTGCGGGTCGCCCGCGTGTCGGTCGTCGACGTGATCGACCCGGCCGTCCTGCACACCCTGGAGATCTCCACCGCCCTGTCGACGCAGGAGAGCTCCATCCGCGCCTTCGGGCGCACGAACGAAGAGCAGTACCTGCGCGACTACCGGCAGGGTCTGCAGGCCGAGGCGGCCGCCACCGCCCGGCTCTCCGCCCTGGTGACCCGCATGGCCGACCCGGCCGTCCGCGCCGGCTTCGACCGGCTCACCGTCGCCTCGGCCGCGTGGCGGCGCGACTACGCCGACGTCGTCATCGCCAAGGTGCCCACGCTGAAGACCGGCACCGCGACCACCTACGCCGCGGTCAACACCCTGCGCTTCGGCGCCGTGCGCGCGGCCCTGTCGGCGCAGCAGGACCGTCTCGGCGACCTGCACGACGTCGGCAGCGCGCGCATCGAGGCGGGCTGGAAGACCTTCTACCTCGTGCTGCTCGTGATGGGCCTCGTGTTCGTCGGCGCGGCGGTGGCCTTTACGCTCATCGTCAGGTACATCGTGCTGCGGCCGATCTCCCAGCTCACCCACCAGGTGCGGGCGGTGGCGCAGGGCGACTTCGAGCACCAGCTCCAGGTGCGCCGGCCGGCCGAGCTGGCCGAGTTGTCGGGCCGCGTGGACGCCATGCGCGGGCGCATGCTGCGCGAGTGGCGCCGCGCCGCCGAGGCCCAGCGGCTGCTGTCGGACCAGGCGGCCGAGTTGCGCCGCTCCAACGCCGAGCTGGAGCAGTTCGCCTACGTGGCCAGCCACGACCTGCAGGAACCGCTGCGCAAGGTGGCGAGCTTCACCCAGATGCTGGAGCAGCGGTACGGTGACCAGCTCGACGAGCGGGCCAAGCAGTACGTCACCTTCGCCGTCGACGGCGCCAAGCGTATGCAACTCCTCATCAATGATCTGCTGAACCTTTCCCGTGTGGGCCGGGTGGGCGGCGTGAAGGCCCCGACGGACATGGAGAAGGTGCTGGACACCGCCGTGGGCAACGTCTCGGCGAAGATCGAGGACACCGACGCCGTCGTCTCGCACGACCCGATGCCCACGGTGTTCGGGGACCGCGTGCTGCTCGCCCAGCTCCTGCAGAACCTCATCGGCAATGCCTTGAAGTTCCGTTCGGAACGGACGCCGCACATCCACATCTCCGCCCGGCAGGAGGGCGACATGTGGGAGTTCGCCTGCGCGGACAACGGCATAGGCATCGACAGCAAGTACGCTGATCGGATCTTCCTGATATTTCAGCGCTTGCACCCACGGGACGTATATCCCGGAACCGGCATCGGCCTGGCTCTGTGCAGGAAGATCGTCGAGTACCACGGCGGCAAGATCTGGCTGGACGAGCCAGACCCCGGCAACCCGGGCACCACGTTCCGCTGGACCCTGCCCGCGATCACTGGAGATCAGCATGGATGACTACCGCTTCATCGACGTCCTGCTCGTCGAGGACGACCCTGGAGACGTCCTGCTGACCAAGGAGGCGTTCGAGCACAACAAGGTGCAGAACAAGCTGCACGTCGTCAGCGACGGCGAGCAGGCCATGGCCTTCCTGCGCCAGGAGGACCCCTACTTCGACGCGCCGCGGCCCGACCTGATCCTCCTCGACCTCAACCTGCCCCGTAAGGACGGCAGAGAGGTGCTGGAGGACATCAAGGCCGACGCCGCCCTGCGGAGCATCCCCGTGGTGGTGCTCACGACCTCCGAGGCCGAGGAGGACATCCTGCGCAGTTACCACCTGCACGCCAACGCCTACGTGGCCAAGCCGGTCGACTTCGACCAGTTCATCAAAGTGGTCCGTCAGATCGACGATTTCTTCGTGACGGTCGTGAAACTGCCAAAGAACGGTCAACGTCTGTAGGCCCTGACACGGGGGTGACAGGGACGTGACAGGAATCACACGAGGTCGGCCGAAAAAGTGAGTGACCCTTCTCACACGCGGGGTACCCAGGGTCGTAACGTAGAGCCCCACCGGCCCGCGCGCGGCTGTGCGACCGGCGCGAACCACGACGCGCGCGGCATCCAGCCCTACGTGAAAGCCTCGGACCCTCACCTTTGACACCAGAGGGGTCCGCGGGAGGTGGAGAGTTCTCCGATGACCCAGACAACGGCCGGCCGGCCGATCAACGAACCGGGGCAGAGGAAGCAGCGGGCCCAGATCACGGCCCGCACCCTGCGCACGGACCGATGGTGGCTCGCACCGGCCATCACCTTCGCGGCGCTCGCGTCATTCCTCGTCTACGGTTTTTGGGCGATCTTCGACAAGAGTTACTTCGTCGAGCCCTACATCGCCCCCTTCTCGTCGCCCTGCCTCGCGACCTCCTGCCCTGAGGGCGCGCGGTTCCTCGGGCTCGCGCCGTTCGGCGACTGGTGGACGCTGCCGCCCGGCATTCTCATCCTCGGCCTGCCGGCAGGTTTCCGTCTCACCTGTTACTACTACCGCAAGGGTTACTACCGCGCGTTCTGGCTCTCGCCGCCCGCCTGCTCGGTGGCCGAGCCGCACAAGAAGTACACCGGTGAGACCCGCCTTCCGCTGATCCTGCAGAACATCCACCGGTACTTCTTCTACGGGGCGATCCTCATCGCCCTGGTGCTCACCTGGGACGCGGTGCTGGCCCTGCGGGACGCGAACGGCAACTGGGGCCACGTGGGCCTCGGCACGGTCATCCTGTGGATCAACGTGGTGCTGATCTGGGCGTACACCTTGAGCTGCCACTCCTGCCGGCACATCACGGCCGGGCGGCTCAACCACTTCTCCAAGCACCCGGTGCGCTACAAGATGTGGACCTTCGTCTCCAAGCTGAACCGGCGGCACATGCTTCTGGCCTGGCTCTCCATGTACTCGGTCATGATCGCCGACCTCTACGTGCGGCTCGTCGCCAAGGGCATCGTCAACTTCCCGTTCGCGTAAGGAACACCAGTGGATATCGAGCGTCACGAATACGACGTCGTCGTCATCGGAGCGGGCGGCGCGGGCCTGCGGGCGGCGATCGAGGCCCGGCAGCAGGGCAAGCGAACGGCCATCGTCTGCAAGTCCCTGTTCGGCAAGGCCCACACGGTCATGGCCGAGGGCGGGGCCGCGGCGGCCATGGGCAACGTCAACCCGGCCGACAACTGGATGGTGCACTTCCGTGACACCATGCGCGGCGGGAAGTTCCTCAACAACTGGCGCATGGCCGAACTGCACGCCAAGGAGGCCCCCGACCGGGTCTGGGAGCTGGAGGCCTGGGGCGCGCTGTTCGACCGCACCAAGGACGGCAAGATCAGCCAGCGCAACTTCGGCGGCCACGAGTACCCGCGCCTGGCCCACGTCGGCGACCGCACCGGCCTGGAGCTGATCCGCACCCTCCAGCAGCGCGTCGTCGCCCTCCAGCAGGAGGACGAGAAGCTGCACGGCGACCCCGAGGCCTACATCAAGGTCTTCGCCGAGTGCACGATCACCGAGCTGCTGAAGGACGGCCCCGGCCCCGAGGCCGCCATCAGCGGCGCTTTCGGCTACTGGCGCGAGACCGGCCGGCTGATCTGCTTCGACGCCCCCGCGGTGGTCCTGGCCACCGGCGGCATCGGCAAGTCCTACGTGGTGACCTCCAACTCCTGGGAGTACACCGGCGACGGGCACGCGCTCGCGCTGCTCGCCGGGGCCAAGCTGATCAACATGGAGTTCATCCAGTTCCACCCGACCGGCATGGTGTGGCCGCCGTCGGTGCGCGGCATCCTCGTCACCGAGTCCGTGCGCGGCGACGGCGGGGTGCTGCGCAACTCCGAGGGCAAGCGGTTCATGTTCGACTACATCCCCGAGGTGTTCAAGGACAAGTACGCCACCACCGAGGAGGAGGCCGACCGCTGGTACGACGACCAGGCGAACAACCGCCGCCCTCCGGAGCTGCTGCCCCGTGACGAGGTCGCCCGCGCGATCAACTCCGAGGTCAAGGCGGGACGCAACTCCCCGCACGGCGGGGTGTTCCTGGACGTGTCGAGCCGGCTGCCCGCCGCCGAGATCATCAAGCGGCTGCCCTCGATGCACCACCAGTTCAAGGAGCTCGCCGACGTCGACATCACCGCCGAGCCGATGGAAGTGGGCCCGACCTGCCACTACATCATGGGCGGCGTGGAGGTCGACGCCGACACCGGCGCTTCCTCGGTGCCCGGCCTGTTCGCGGCCGGCGAGGTCTCCGGCGGCATGCACGGCTCCAACCGGCTCGGCGGCAACTCGCTGTCGGACCTGCTGGTGTTCGGACGCCGCGCCGGCGCGGGCGCCGCCGAGTACATCGACGGCCTCGCCGCCCGTCCGGTCACCCCGGCCGAGACGATGAAGAGCGCCGAGATCGAGGCCGTGGCCCCCCTCTCGCGGACCGGCGGGGAGAACCCCTACGAGGTGCACCACGAGCTGCAACGCACCATGAACGAGCTCGTCGGCATCATCCGCAAGGCCGAGGAGGTCAAGGAGGCCCTGGAGGTCGTCGAGAAGCTCAAGGAGCGCGCGGCCAACACCGGCGCGCCGGGCGGGCGCATCTACAACCCCGGCTGGCACCTGGCCATCGACCTGCGCAACATGCTGCTGGTGTCGGAGTGCGTGGCGCGCGCGGCGCTGATCCGCGAGGAGAGCCGCGGCGGGCACACCCGCGACGACTTCCCCGCCATGTCGGCCGAGTGGCGCCGCCGGCTGCTGCGGTGCGCGGTCACCCCCGACGGCGAGGTCACCGTCGAGGAGGTCGATCAGCCCTCCATGCGCGACGACCTGATCCAACTGTTCGACCGGGCGGAGCTCAGTAAGTACGTCACCGCCGAGGAGCTGGCGGACTACGACGCGCTCGTTAAGGAGTCCTGATGGGTTACAAGGCCAAGTTCCGCATCTGGCGCGGCGAAGGCGGCGAGGGCAAGCTCGAGGACTTCGTCGTCGAGGTCAACGAGGGCGAGGTGGTCCTCGACGTCATCCACAGGCTCCAGGCCACGCAGACCCCCGACCTGGCGGTGCGCTGGAACTGCAAGGCCGGCAAGTGCGGCTCCTGCTCGATGGAGATCAACGGCAGGCCCCGGCTGGGATGCATGACGCGGATGTCCACCTTCGAGGAGGACGAGACGATCACCGTGACCCCGATGCGGACCTTCCCCGTCATCAAGGACCTGGTCACGGACGTGTCGTTCAACTACCAGAAGGCGCGGGAGATCCCGTCGTTCACCCCGCCGCAGGGCGTCGAGCCCGGCGAGTACCGCATGCAGCAGATCGACGTCGAGCGGTCCCAGGAGTTCCGCAAGTGCATCGAGTGCTTCATGTGCAACAACGTCTGCCACGTGATCCGTGACCACGAGGAGAACAAGGCGGCGTTCGCGGGCCCGCGGTTCCTCATGCGCATCGCCGAGCTGGACATGCACCCCTACGACGTGGCCGACCGCAAGCAGTCGGCGCAGGAGGAGCACGGCCTCGGCTACTGCAACATCACCAAGTGCTGCACCGAGGTCTGCCCCGAGCACATCAAGATCACTGACAACGCGCTGATCCCGATGAAGGAGCGCGTCGTCGACCGCAAGTACGACCCGCTGGTCTGGCTCGGCAACAAGATCTTCAAGCGCTCCGGCGCGTCCGGTTCCACCACCGGCAAGACCGGCTGACCGCAGCCCACCCCCCAGCCCGAGACCGCCGGTCTCGGGCTGGTCCGTTTCCGGCGGCCTTCCTTGTATCAAGCCGGTCGTTTCCGGCGGCAGTGGAGGGATCTTCGCCGCGCCGCCTCCGGCGCGACCGGCGCATGGCAGGCGGACCTGGCGGTGGCCGGCTCTCGCGGCGGATCAGCCCTCACGGCGGAGGCGGACGGCTGCGGCAGAGGCCGCCGCGCCGGATCGGCTCCGGCCGCGGAGACGGGCCGCGTGGGTCAGCCCTTGCGGCGGAGGCGGCCGAAGAGGCCGAGGAGTCCGGCGCTCGGCTTGTCGGCCGGGACGGCGCCGGGGAGCGGCGCCTGCAGGGTCGTGTCGCGCGCGCCGGCGTCCGGCGTCCATGGCCCTGGAGCGAGCTGATCGCCGTTCTGCGGCCCTGTGCCGGGCATGGCGAGGCCGGAACCCGCGCCGGGGCCGGCGGGCCCCTGTGCGTCCGCACGGGGCCACGGCTCGGCGGCGCCGGTCATCCCGGCCGGCAGCGCGATCGGGCCGCCGTCGCCCGGGTGCCCGTACCCGGGGTGCCCCTGCTCGTACACCACGCCGTACCCCTGCGGGTCGTACGGCAGACCGTACCCCTGCGGGTCCTGGGCGCCGTACCCCTGGGGCGCGCCGGGCACGTTCGGATAGCCCTGAACCGGGACGAAGCTGATGATCGGCGCGTAGGCAGTGCCGCCGTGGTAGATCGGGTAACCCGGCAGCGGCAGGCCGGCGGGGAGCTCGTCGCCGCGGTGCCTGCCCGGCGAGCGCGGGCCCGCCTTGCGTACCGCCGCCGCGTGCGCCAGCCGCCGCACCCGGCCCTCGAAGATCAGCACGCCGAGCATCACCAGGACGGCCAGCAGCACGCCGGGGATGGCGAGCTTCCTGCTCAGCGTGAGCTGGTCGTACTCGGGAGAGGCGTTGCGGATCTCGATCGGCACCGAGTCGGGCGTCGGGTCGTCGAACGACGCGGCCGCGTCCAGGGACTCCGTGGGGCTCGGCGTCGGCGTCGGGCTCGCCAGTGCCAGCGACACCATCGGGTCGGGCGCCGGCGTCTCCACGGGCTGGGTGGTGGGGGTGATGAGCGGCGCGCTGGTCGGGATCGCCGGCGCGGTGGTGAGCGGCGTGCTCTCAAGGGTGGGCGGCGGCGCGAGCGGAGCCGTCTTGGTGGCCGTCGCCGTCGGCTTGGGCTTGGGGGGCTTCGTCGCCGTCTTGGTCGGCCGCGGGGTGACGGTCCTGGTGCGGGTGACCGTCGGGTCAGGGCTCGTCGTGATCGTCACCGTCACGGTGGGATCGGGCTCCGGAGTGTCCAGCGGGCCGGCCCCGGGGTCGTCGGTGATGGTCGGGTCGGTCGGCTCCACCTGGTCAGTGGGGTCGGCCATCACGACCTGGGCCGCGTTCGCCCGGGGCGCGGTCATCGGCGCCGTGGCGAGCAGGACGACGCCGGTCAGGCCGAGCGCCCCCAACACCGCGGACACGGCCGTCACATGCACGCGTCCGCTCACCGATGCCGCCTTCCGAGGTGCCACCCTGCCGATCACTACGAAAGTCTAGACCGGCCAAAGTAACAGTAAAGGGTGTTTGAGCCTCAGAGCTCCTTCGACTGCCCGGTTTTCCGCGCCGCGAACCTGCGCCGAAGCCTCAGTTGCAACCACAACGCGCCGACCAGGATCACCACCGCCGCCCCGGCGGCGGGCAGGCCGCGGACCATTTCGAGTTCGTCGTCCCCCGCATCGGCCATCAGCCCCTGCCTGGCGGGGCGAGGATCCTGCGGCAGCGGAGCCCCCGCCGAGGACCCCTGTGGCCCTCCTCCGGGCACGGCGCCCGGCAGGACCGCCCCAGGAGCGACCCCCGCGCCGGCCCCGGTACCGCCCCCCGGAACGGCGGACCCGGCCGCGCCCCGCGGACCGGCCCCCGGAGCACCGGGAGCGCCGGCCCCGGAAGCACCGCCCGGAACGCCCCCGGGAACGATCCCCGGAACGCCTCCTGGAACGCCCCCTGGAACGGCCGCCCCGGGAACAGCCGCTCCCGGCACGCCCCCCGGACCGACGAGGCCCGGCACACCGCCCGGAACACCGCCGCCCGGAACGACGCGGACCGGCACACCGCCCGGAGCTACGCCACCCGGGGCGCCCATGGCCTGCCCCGGCCGGGGCCGGACGGCGCCCGGCCGTGCTCCCGCCGCCAGCGGAACCGTCCCCACCTGTCCCGGAAGCATCCGTCCCGCACCGCTCTGGCCGGCGACGGCCCCCCGTCCCTGCACCTTGGTCCGCCCCGGCGCGCCCGTCCCTGAATGGCCCTTGCCGGGGAGGCCCGCCTCAGCACGGCCCTGCCCAGGCACGGCGCCCGGCCCTCGGCCGGGGACGCGGCCCGCGATGACCGTCCCGGCCTGCCCGGCGATCGGGCCCCGCGCCCCGGCCTGCCCGGGGACCCCGCCGTAGGGCTGGACGCGCGGCGCCGCCTTCGCGCTCGGGGCCTTGCCCGCGCCCGGAGCGATGACCGGGCCCCTGACCTGCGCGGGACTCGGCACCGGCGCGGGCGGCGCGGGCGGCATCGCCAGGGGCAGCCGTACGCCGGCGCCCATCGGCGGCATCGCCCGGGGCGCCCACGCCGGCGCCCCAAGGGGCATGGGGCCGGGAAGGTGCGCCGGGCCGGCGAAATACGCGGAACGGGGACGAAGCCACTGATCGGGACGCGCCGGGACACCCGGGGCCGGGTGCGGGAGAGACGGCATCGGTCCGGCGACGACCGCGTCCGGACGCGCGTCGCCGGAGTCCGTCCCGGCCATGGCCCGCGACGCCTCGGGCCTGATCGCCCGATGCCGCTTACCCGTCTTGCCCGTCTTGCCCGTCTTGCCGTGGGACTTTCCCTCACCGGCCGCCGAATCCCCGGCCTCACGACCGCCGGCGGCCGACCCCGCGACCTCACCGTCACCGGCCGCCGATCCCTCGACCTCACGGCCACCGACCGCCCCCTCGGCCTCACGGCCACCCGGCTGCGCGCCCACGACGGCACGATCATCGACCGAGGGGACCACGGCCCCAGGGCTCGCGAGCAAGGGAGGTGCGACGCTTTCGGCGGGACGGCCTCCGGCGAGTTCGGGCACGGAGCCAGGCTTGGCGGCCGGGCTTTCGGGCTTGGCCTTGTGGTCGGCTCCGGCCTGCTCGGACCCGGAGCCCTGTGCCGGTTCGGGGCCGGTGGGGCCTACTGACGGAGTGCGGGGGCGGGCGTCGGGGCGCTGAGGCGGTGACGCCGGACCTGCGGGAGTTCGCTTGCCGGACGTGCCCGGCTTGTCGGCCGAGATATCGGCGTCATCCGTGTCGCCGAGGTCGCGGGTGTCGCGGCCCGTGACGTCGCCCGTGGTGTCGCCCGTGGTGTCGCCCGTGCCGGTCGTCGCGCCGATGCTCTCCGGGTCGTCATCGTCGCCACCGGCCGTGGAGCGCCTGCCGCCGGGCTTCACGCCCCACGCCGCGTGATCGGCCAGAAGGGCGGCGCCGTCACCGCGTGCCTCGCCGCCCGCCGGTCCGCTTTCGCCCGCCGCGACGCCGTCCGGCGGTACCTCGCCCGGGGACTGGCTGGCGGCCGGACCGGGGAGCAGGCCGTCGGTGGCCTTGAGGTCCCCGAACCCCTTGTCGTCGATGAGCAGCTTGGCCTCGGCCGTGCGCCGGATCCACTGGACGCCGGCGGGGTCGCGCAGGTGGGCGATGGCGGTGACGCCGACCTGCTCCGCCTCGCGCGGCACTCGCACCGCGACGTCGACGTCCTTGGTGCCGGCGATCTCCTTGAAATCGCACACGCGCAGGCGCGCGTCGGGCCGCACCGGCGTGCGGGCGAGGTCCTCGCAGCCGACGGAGGACAGCGCCCCCTCGGGGCTGGCGGACACCGCCACCCTGGCCCGCCCGGTCTGCGCGTCGAGGCGGACGCGGAAGTGCAGGACGTCCCCCGCCCGGACCGGCCCCGCCTTCTCCGCAGGCCGCCCGGCGAGCATCAGGCGGACGGTGAGCTTGGCGGCATCGACGGACTCTGGCGGGTCCATCGACCCGCGTTCCGCCGCGCGCGCGAGGAGCGGCGAGGTGCCGCTTCCCAGCACCAGCGCGCCGGCGCCGACTCCGACGACGGACATCACCCGAGCACGTTGCCACCAACCGGCCACCGCAGAACCCCGTTCCCCCGATACGATGCGCGACAAACACATCACTGTCCGTGACTGTTATCTCACACCTCGGCGGCGTTCAACCCTGGGGGATCAGATCTTCCACGACCCGGACGACCGGTAGGTCGGCGGGCAACCAGGCGATGTCGTAGAGCTCGTCAGGAGCGAGCCACCGGAGCGCCAAGTGCTCAAGGGGGTGCGGCACGCCGGAGGTGAGCCGGGCCAGCCAGACGCGCATGACGTACCCGGGACTGAGCGGCCAGTCGCCGCCGACACGGTCGCCCACCGCGATGCCGACGCCGAGTTCCTCGTGGCACTCGCGGATCAGCGCCTCCTGGTCGCTCTCTCCCGGATCGACCTTGCCGCCGGGGAACTCCCACCCGCCGGCCATCGCCGGCGGTCCCGCGCGCTGGGCGGCCAGCAGTCTGCCCCCTTCGACGATGGCCGCCGCCACAACAATCTTCTCCATGCGGGTAAAGACTAGGGAGTCTGCCCGGATCGCGCCGCCGGAGGCCGCCAACCGGCGCTCAGATCAAGGGTGACCCCCATCGATCCCCCAGTCGACCTTCGGCCGCGGCGGCGGGCCGCCGGGGGTGATCTCGGGCAGGCCGCCGGGCAGGTGGTACCGGACCCGCCACTTGTACCAGCCGCCCCCGGCCACGGGGCCGCCGTCCGGACCGCGACCGGGGGTCTGCTCGATCTCGGAGTAGGCGGGCAGCAGCGAACGGGGGTCGATGTAGTAGACCGCGTGGTAGCCGCTGTTCATCGCGCCGCGGTAGCTGTAGGGGTGCGCCTGCGGGTCGAGGCCCGACGCCTTGAACGACCACATCAGCGCCTGCCCGCCGTAGTACAGTCCGTCGGCCCGCTTGACCGGCGTCAGGTCCACGACCTGCCGGAGGTACCGCCTGCCCTTGACCTCGGCGAGCCGGGGCGCGGCCGGGTTGACCAGGCCCTTGTACTCCTCCCGCAGGTGCGCGATCCAGGCGTCCGCCTGGGCGGCGGTCATGCCGCCGGAGGAGAGGTTGTCGGTGATGTAGCGGTAGGCCGACTTCGTCTGGCACATGGGGTCGCCGGTGCCGCGGTCGGTCCAGTTCTCGAAGCGGTAGCTGTACAGGTAGGCGTGGCCGTCGACGCAGACCGACATCGGAGCCCCCTGGTCGGCCGCTCCCCAGGCCAGGCGCCACTGCTTGGTGCGGTAGTCGAAGCCGCTCTCCCAGACGTAGTCGGGCTTGGCGGCCTGGAACCTGCCGTGATCGGTGTACGACTCCTCGGTGATGCGCATGACCGGTTGCATGGCGGTCGCCCTGAAGCTCGCGAAGAAGAGCGCGGCCGGGTCGATCTTCGCGACGTCCTGCGCGGTGAGCGTGCCCTTTTTGAGCGCCTCGAGCCCGGACCGGCCGGCGTCCGGCCCGGCGCCGCCGCCACCGCCCAAGTTTCGCCAGACCAGCCAGCCGCCCGTCGCCACCCCGCACACCACGACCAAGGACACCACCACGGCCAGGACCGCCCGTCCCTTCTTCTTCGGCCGGGACGGGGGCGGCGGCGGGTAGCCCTGCCGCGGCGCGTACGGCGGCTGGGGCGGCGGGTACCAGGTCGGCTGCGGCGGACCCTGCGGCGGCGGGCCTTGGGACGGCGGCCCCTGGGGCGGCGGACCTTGCGGTGGGTGTCCCGGGAGCGGATGCCCCTGAGGCGGGGGTCCCGGAAGCGGATGTCCTTGCGGCGGTCCGCCGTGTGGACGCCGGTCGCCCGGCTCGTTCGGATCCCCCGACCACTGCGCCACGCGGCCTCCCCGGTCGTCCCTTCAAGTGCCGGTCGGCCACGCTAGCAGTGTCCCGGCCCCGCCCGGCGATCTCCCGCATATCCCGCATATCCCGCGGATCACGACCGCGGCGGGGAACCACATCGGTCCCGGCGGGTCGCCGCGCGGGCCGTCCTCGCCGTCCTGGCGCCGCTCATGGCCGTCCCGGTCGCCGGAGCGCTCCTGGAGGCGTCGTACGCCTCGTCGATGTGGTTCGGCCAGGAGGGAGGCGCCGAGCACGCGGGTCAGGTGCGGAGGCGTTTGAGCTGGGCCAGGACGTCCTCGTTGCGCAGGGGGCGGGTGTAGCCGACGATGTTGGGGCGCTCGCGGTAGGTGGTGACCTTGATCGGGCCGCAGAGGGTGCACCGGGCCTCGATCATCTTGCCCGGAGAGACGACCATGCCGACGTGCCCGGGGTTGTCGGACGACGTCCCCGGGCCGGCGTTGAAGAAGACCAGGTCGCCGGCCTGCTCCTCGCCCTTCTTGATCTTCACGCCGAACGGCCACTGGCCGAAGGTGGTGCGCGGGATGGACAGCCCGGCCGACCGGTAGGCCATGTAGATGATCCCCGAGCAGTCGAACCCCGCCGGTCCCGTGCCGCCCCAGATGTAGGGCTTGCCGCGCTGGGCCAGCGCGTAGGCGAGGATGTCGCGGACGACCTGGTCCGGAGCGGCCTCCACGATCGGGGGGTCGCAGTCGGGGTCGGCCTCGGGCGGCAGGTCGAGCGTGCCGCTGGTCGCGTAGCGGCGCGCGATCTCCAGCACCTGCTCGACGTACCACATGGCGTGGTTGTAGACGAACAGCGCGCGTTTGAGGTCACCGGGGGCGCCGTTGCGCTTGAGCATCTTGGCGGCGCCGAGGATGGCGTCGGCCGGGTTGTAGACGTCGCCCCAGCCGTCGCCGTCGCCGTCGGAGGCGTACCCGCTGAACTTCGACGGGATCTTGATCTTCGCCTTGCCGCCCCACGTGCTGATCAGGAACTGCATGGGACCCGCGGCGCCCGCGTAGTTCGTCCCGCTCTTCACGCCCGCGAGGGTGGACCGGCCGTGGTCGGTCTCGCGCTTGCCCACGGCCGCGAGCACCGTCCACTGGACGCCGATCTTCTTGCCGTGCTTCTTGTAGAGCTGGAGGTAGTCGGCGGGGATGTCGGAGCGGGCGGTGTCGGACACGTTGGTCACGTTGACGACCCCGCTGTCGCCGTTCGCGCAGTCGGTGGTCACGCCGCTTCCGCCGCCGAGGAAGGAGGGGAAGGTGCTCATGAGCATGGGCGCCATGACGAGCGTGATCAGCACGACTCCGGCCAGCCCCAGGAGGAGCGCGACGCGCACCCGTGAGGTCACTGCGTGGTCCCCTCGCCGGTGTCCCCGTTCTCCCCCGTGTCGGCCCCTCCGGGGTCTCCGTCCTGGCCGGCGTCGGCGGGCTGCAGGTCGAAGACCCGCCAGTCGGTGCCGACCTGGGTGAGGGTGACCGCGTAGTCGGCGCTGCGGTTCTGCGGCCCGCTCTTGGCCGTGATGCGCTGGGCCGCGGTCACCACCAGGACGATCGACCCCGCCGAGATGTCGCGGATGGACTTCAGCCGGCCCGTGCCCTGCGAGACGACCTCGTCGGCGCGGTTCTGCTCCACGGTGGCCGGCGTGGTCACGTCACGGGCCAGGACGGCGCCGAACTCGCCGGTGGTGAACGCCTTCAGCCGCTCGGCGTAGGAGGCGGGGTCCTCGTCGTAGCGGTAGGTGGCGTACGAGGCCGCGAACCGCTGGGCGGTGTCGGCCGCCTGGGCGATCTGCTCGCGCGAGAGCGGCAGGTAGCCGTAGATGTCGAACGTGCCGGGGGTGATCGCCGGCGCCGGCGAGGCCGCTGAGGACGGCGGCGGCGCCGCGGTCGTGGTGGTGACCACGCCGGGCGGCAGCTCGCCGTCGCCGCCGGAGGCCGGGCGCATCGACAGATAGATGCCCACGGCCGCCAGGGCGACGACCACCCCGGCGAAGACGAGACCCCGCCGGTCGTTCACCTGCACCATCGTCAGTCCTTGTCTCCGTCGCCCGGACGCAGCCAGAACGGCGCGGACTCGTCCTCACCGCGCCCGCCGCCCGAGCGCGGTGGCAACCACAGGGGCGGAGCCTCCGAGCGGCCGCCGTCCGAGCGCCCGCCCCGCGAGGACCCGTTGGAGGACCGGCCGCCCGAGCCGCCGCCGAACAGCCCGCCGGACGACCCGCCGGACGAGCGCGACGACCCTCCGGACGAACGCGAGGAGCCGCCGGACGACCTGCCGGAGGAGCCGCCCGACGAGCGGCCGGACGAGCCGCCGCCGAACAGGCCGCCGGAGGAACGGCCCGATGAGCCGCCTCCGCCGAACAGGCCACCCGAACCACCGGAACCACCCGAACCACCGGAGCCGCCGCCGGACAGGCCGCGGGGGCCGCCGGCCGTGGAACGCGCCGCGCGCGGCGCCTCGGACCGGCGGGACGACCCGCCACCCGAGGACCCGCCCGACGACCCGCCCGAGGAGCCGCCCGCCGCCGAGGACCGGGACGCCCAGCCGCCCGACCGGCCGCCGAACCAGCCGCCCACCGAACCGCCGCCGCCACCGCCACCGCCCGAGCCCGCCGAAGCGGGCGATCCGCCGCCCGCGCCGGTGCGCGTCGGCGGCCGGGGGCTCGCCTGGCCGCCGCCCGCCCTGCCCGCGCGTCCCGACAGGTTGAGCGGCGGCGCCGCTCCGGGACGCGGAATGGCGGTGCCGCGCCCGGCGGCCTTGCGCCGCGCGCCCGCCTGCCCGTCGGCGTCAAGCGGGGCGGGCTGCGCGCCCACCGGGACGCGGGTGCCCTGCTGCTGAGGCCCGCCCGCGGCGGCCTCCTCGCCCCTGACCCGGCCCTGGGCGACCCCGGACGCGGCCGCCGCCGCGGCGGCTCCCCCGCCCGCCATGGCCGCCGCGTTGATGACCGGCTCGGCCTTGCGCAGGCCCCAGCGGCCCATGCGGGCCGCCGCGACCGGCGGCAGGGCGTTCGCGGCGCGCGACAGGGTCGGCGCGGAGGCCGCCTCGCCGAGCATCCGGGTGGCGAGCGTGTGCCCGTCCATGGACGCGAACAGGTGCTGGAAGGGACGCCGGTAGAAGAACACCGCGATCGTGAGCAGCGCGATGAACATGATCTGCATGCCCCACGGCAGGTTCGTGGAGATGATCAGCGCGTACCCGTACACGAGCACGCCGAGCACCAAGGCCAGCACCGCCTGTCTCAGCAGCGTGCCGACGAGCATCTCGACCCAGCGCATCGCGATGATCCGCCCGGAGCCCGGGTGCACGCCGAGCAGCAGGAACACCGGGCCCAGGATGAGCAGCAGCAGGAACCCGATCTTCAGTGCGATGAGCGACACCGCGACCAGGAAGATCAGCACGCCCGCGACCATGGCGGCCATGAGCGCCCCGATGGCGATGCTGAGCCGGGTGGTCCAGTCCTTGCCTTGGAAGAGGAAGAACATGGAGGTGCTCTCGAGCGGCTTGGCGACCTCTTCCTCGTACCTCGTCTGGTGCGCGCCGGAGGCCTGCTTCTGCCCCGAGACCTGTTCCTGCAGGTCGGTGGCCTGGATGTCGAGCAGCTTCGGCCCCATCACCGCCACCACCGGCGCCTTGGCGTCGGCCGTGCCGAACTCGCCCATCAGCCACGGCTTGCAGACCAGTGTCGACCACAGCGCGTCGGCGTTCTGGTCCACGCCCGGCGTGCCGTTCTGGCCGTAGCCGCCGGGCCCGGCCTTGGGGTTGGCCTGGCCCTTGGTCGGCAGGCAGGACGCCCCGCCCGCGCCCGGCAGCCCGCTGAACGCCGAGTTGACGACCTCGGCCGTCTTGTCGGTCACGGTCTTGCCCAGGCCGGTGAAGTCGCCGGGGCGGCTGAAGAACCACACGGCGACCGTGACGGCGAGGATCATCCAGATGACGCCCTCGGCCGTGGTGCTGGCGCGTTTGCGGATCAGCCCGTACCAGGCGAGCCAGACCGCCCCGAGCAGGACGATCACCCGCAGGTACGGCCAGTACATGGCATCGGCCAGGTTGGTGACGATGTCGTCCACCACGTCCTTGATGGACTGGAGCGGTCCCTCGGTGGCCGCCGCCTGGTAGGTGGTGATCGTCATGCGGTCGATGTCCTTGGCCCAGGAGAACACCGAGTTGGCCCAAGCGTTGCCGAGCACCGCCGCGACGTCGTTGCACCCCAGACCGTAGGTGTGCCAGAACTGGCCGGCCATGCCGTACCGGTCGTAGTTGGTGAGCGGCTCTGGGACCGCCGCCTTGCCGACCGTCGCGGACGTGCCGCCCTGCGGCGCCGGGGAGACGCCGGGGACCGCGTTCTGCGCGGCCGGGGACGTCCCGGTCGCGCCGGCGCCGCCGGAGGCGGAGTCGGGCGGGGGCGGCTTGACCAGGCCGTCCATGCCGCCGCCCACGATCTCGGGTGACAGGTCGGGCGAGAGGTCACACGGGCCTGCCGCGCCCGCCACGGTCGGCGAGAACGCGATGGGCAGCACGACGATGCCGACGAGAACGGCCAGGATCAGCACGACCCTGCGGCGCAGCCGCCTGCCGCGTCCACCCTCGCCCGCCGCGCCTCCGCGACGCCCGGACGCCCTCGCCGCGCCCGCACGCCACACCGCCGCTCCCGCCATGCCCGCACGCCACACGGCCATCCTCGCCATGCCCGCACGCGACACCGACGCCCTCGCCATGCCCGCACGCCACACGGACGTCCTGCCGCCGCTTCCAAGGTGACTCATGACCGCACCTCCTGCGCAGCTCCCGGCCTGTTGGTCCGCCCGCGAGGATCATGCGCGCCCTCGCCGGGCCTGTCGTGGGTCGGATTGGTGTCCAGCCAGCGCAGCAGGTCCTCGGAGATGAGATCCACCCCGATGCGGCCCGCGCGGCCGTCCAGATCGCGGAAGACGCACTCGCCGTTGCCCAGCGCCCGCAACGCGGCCTTGTGCTCCTCGGAGGGCTCCACACCCAGCAGCGCCATCACGTGGTCCACCTCGACGCGCTCGGTCGAGCGGAAGGCGAACACCGAGGACAGACAGTTGGTGACCTGCTCGTTCAGCAGGTCACCCGCGTTCTGCGAGACCAGCACCAGCGCGGTGTTCCTGGAACGGCCCATGCGCGACACCTCGGGCACCAGCTTGGCGCCCTCCGGTGTAGAGGTGATCGCCCACGCCTCGTCCAGGAAGATCGCCTTGGGCGCGCGGCGGTCCAGGCCGTTCATCAGGCGCCGGGCGAACTGCGACACCAGGTAGAGCAGGGCGACCGACAGGCGCTGCTCGTAGGAGTAGTCGTCCCGGGCCGTGGCGACGTCGGGAAGGGTCAGCCCGCCGAGGGTGAACACCGTGGTCCACCCCTCGGAGTCGATCTGGTCGCCACCGGAGGGGTCGAAGCAGAGCCGGGCCAGGTGCATCTCGGCCATGGACCGCAGCACCGCGCCGAGGTTGCGCGAGGCGGCGTCCTCGGCCTGCTCCAGGTGGTCGACGACCTTGCCCAGCGACGGGTCTGCGCCGTTGGACACCGTCGCGACGGCCTGGATCATCGCCGACTCGCGTTCCTCCGACATGCGCGGCAGCAGCAGCCGCAGCGTCTCGGTGGCCATGGTCTTCTTGGCCGCGATGTCGTCCCCGAACGAGAAGGGGTCCAGCAGGCCCGGCGCCGCCGAGCCCAGCGGGATGATGCGGGCCTTGCGCCCGCGCTTCTGCAGGAGCTGGACCAGCGACTCGGCGTCGCCCTTGGGGTCGATGACCGCGACGGTGACCCCGCGCACCGCCATCTGGTAGATGAGCAGCAGCGCCAGGGTCGTCTTGCCGCCGCCCGGCTCGCCGGTGATGGCGATGGCCGTCGGCCGGTTGCGCGTCGCGGCCACGAGCGGGTCGAAGTGGACGATCGACCGCGCCCGGCCGAGCGTCTCGCCGATGTACGGGCCGGCCCACCCTGCGCCGGTCTCGTCGATGCGGTCGCCGAGGTCGACGGTGGCCGTCGCCATGCCGCCCGCGATCGTGCGCAGCGGCTGCCGCTGGGCGTAGGCGTTGACCCGCACCCGCTCGCCCGGCAGCGCCTCGCAGAACAGCGAGAACTGGTCGCCCGTCGAGTTGACGATGTCGATGCCCATGTCGCGGTAGTGCTCCACGACCGCCTCGACCCGCTGCAGGCAGATCTCCTGGCTCGGCGCGGCCACGATCAGCCGGTGCCACCCGTAGACGAACGGCAGTCGCTCCTTGGTGATGCCGTGTTCCAGCATGCGGGCCGCGTCGATCTGCTCGGCCAGGGCGATCGGCGCCTCGGCCCCCGCTTCACGGATGTGGATGTCCATGTCGCGGGCGTGCGCCAGCTTGCGGGCGACGTCCTTGCTGGCCTTGGTGGGCGGGATGAGGCGCATCCGCGAGCTGACCTCGACCGGGAACGGTAACTGGTCGATGAAGTGCAGCCACGGCTCGCCGTCCGGGAACGGCATCAGGTCGGGGAACCTGGCGAACGACAGATGGGCGACGTAGGAGTCGCCCTCGGGCTGCTCGACGCGCAGGAACGACCGGCCGTTGTGGATCTGCCCCTCGACCAGCGACTCGATCTCGCCCTTCCCCCACCGCCTGGACGGGGTGGCCGAGGACGGCGGGTCGCCCAGCGACCCGGAGGCGGCGTGCCGGAACAGCCAGGCGATCTCGCCGGAGCTGGCGTGGCGCGCGTACAGGGCGCTGGAGCCGAGGGCGCGGCCGAGGCGCTCGGCCTGGACGGTCCACTTGTCGATCTCGGCGTCCGGGACGTGGTCGTCGTCCAGGCCCAGACTCTTCTCGCCGCGCTGGTAGTAGCCGAGCAGCTGCGCCAGCACGCCCGTGCCGAGCTGCGCGCCCCGCGGGCCGAGCCGCACGCCGAGGTAGACCTCCTTGGTCCAGAAGTCCTTGGCCCAGACGTGGCGGTACATCTCCTCCAGGTAGTCGCGCCAGCCCTCGCCCTCGTCGGAGGTCGCGTTCAGCGCCATCGCCCATTCGGCTGCGGGATAGGCCCGGTGGGCCACCCGCAGATGCACCTCGGCGTCGGTCATGCGGATCGCCGCCAGGGCGATGGTGATGTTGGTGGCCAGCGCCTCCCGCTCCTCGGCGGTCACGAACTCGTAGCTGACCGTCGGAAGCCGGAAATACGCCCATGCCGACGTGTCGGTGAGGAGGATCCGATCGTCGAAGTAGCGTACGGCCAGCCTGCTCCTCGACCGCGACGATCTTCCCATCAGGCGGACCGCTCCCCGCACCGCGCTGGCTTGCTGGTCACTGAGCCACTACCTCCCCGCACCGCGCCGGCATGCTGCTCACTGGGCCACTTCCTCCTCGCTCGGGCGGTTCGCCACCGCCAGGCCGCTTGCCACAACTCCCGCGAGGGCGACGTACGCCCTGCGTCCCGAGGCCCGCAGATGCGCGAGCTGGACCGGGCCGGCGTGCCCGGGGGCCAGTTCGTCCTCCCACGGGACGCGGACGATGGCGCGGCAGCGGCCGCGGGCCACCGCCTCCGCCTGCTCCACCCCGGCCATGCTCCGCCGGCTCACGCCGTTGATCACCATGACCGCGCGCCGGCGCAACTCGGTGGAGCCGTGCCCGTCGAGCCAGTCGAAGGTCATCGCGACCGCGTCCGGCGCGTCCTCGCTGGCGGGGGCCACCAGCACGAGCTGGTCGGCGTGGGCGAGCATGCGCGCCGCCATCGAGGCGGCCGGGTCGACGATGATCAGCCTGTAGTGGCGGTCCAGCACGCGCATGGCGTGCGCGAGACGCTCGTCGGAGAACAACCCGCGGTCGGCGAGCCGCCGGGCCGCGGCCGCGTCGGAGTCGGAGCCGACGACCTCCAGGCCCGACTCGCTGCGCGTCGTGTACGCCCGCATGCTCAGGTAACCGCTCACACCGTCGAGCCCGGCCAGAAGCGAGGTCAGCGTCTCGGGCGAGTCGGTGGCGATGCGGCCGGTCAGCGTGTGGTCGCCGGTGTTGGCGTCCACCGCGACCACGCGGTCCTCGCGGTAGCGGGCCAGGGTGTGGCCGAGCATCAGCGTGGTCGTGGTCTGCCCCGCACCGCCCGTGCAGCCGAGGACGACGACGCGGCGGCTGCCCGCGAGCGTCGTGCGGGCCCTGGCCTCGTCCATCTCGATGCCGTCGTTGCGGTTCGGGCCGCCGCCGCCGACCACCACCTGGGCCAGCCGTCGCCAGCCGCCCGACTGGTCGCGCCCGACGACGGACTCGACGCGACGGACGCGCGGCTCGTCTCCCGGACGGGGCACGGGCACGGGGACCGACGGCGCCGCCGGGTCGGCGGGCGCGCCCGGACCCGTGGGCACGGCGCGGATGGACAGCGGCGGCGCCGCCTGCTCGCGCGCGGCCGGCCGCGCCGGAACCCGCGGCACGGCGGTCCTCGGAGCCTCGGCCCCGACGCCCTCGGCCCCGACGCCCTCGGCCCCACGACCGCCCGCCCCCTCGGACGGGCGCGGCTCGGAAGCGGGGCTCTGGGACGGACGCTCCGAAGCGAGGGCCCGGGAGGGGCGCGGCTCGGAGGCGGGGGTCTCGAAGGGGGGAGTCTCGGAGGGGCGGGTGCGGGAGACCGGCCAGACCGTTCGGGACTCGGGCAGCCGGTACTGCGGGGCGGCGGCACGAGGCGGCTGCCCCTTGCGGTGCTGCTCGCGGACGTCGGTCTCCCCGGCACCGGCCCGCGTACCGGCCACCGGCTCGCCCTGGCTCGGCTCCGCCCCAGGACGCCCGGTCCCGGCGGTCCCGGCGACGCCGGCGGGCCCTGCGACGCGCGAAACGTCCGGAGCACCCGCCGTACCCGCCGCGGCGGCAGTGGCCTCCCTACCTGCCGCGGGCGCCGTATCCGCCGTACCCGCTGCGGGCGCCGTATCCGCCGTGCCTGCCGCAGGGAGCGAACCGGCCGTGGGCGCCGCACCAGCCGAGGACGGCGTGCCCGTCGTGGGCGCCGTGCCAGCCGAGGACGGCGTACTCGCCGTGGGCGCCGCACCAGCCGTGGGTGACGTATTTGTCGTGCTTGTCGTGTCTGCCGGGCTTGCCGTGACGGCCGGATCCGGGGCAGGGGCGCCTGGGACGGGAATGCCCCCGGCAGGGATGCCGAGGCGACCGATACCCGAGGCAGGGGTGCTGCCGGGGACGCTGGTCGTGCCGCGGCTTTCCGCGGAGGCCGCGAGCCGGCGCAGGCGGCGCAGCGCCTCGGTGCCTATGGGCGGCGGGGTGGCCGAGATGCCCTGGCCCAGGGCGGGAGTCGCCTCCGCCTTCGCGCCGGACCGCTCCGGCGTCCCGGCGGCACGGTCCCGCGAGACCTCTTGCCGCTCGGAGGCAGGGTCACGCGACAGGCCCTGGTGCTCGGGAGCAGGGTCACGCGAGACCCCTTGCCGCTCGGAGGCACGCTCACGTGACAGGCCTCGTTCCTCGGCGACGCGGTCACCGGACGGGCCCTGCGCTTCGAGGGCGCGGTCGCGTGAGAGGCCCTGCGCCTCGGTGACCCGGTCGCGTGAGAGGCCCTGTTCGGGAGCGGGGCGGCCCGGCGAGGGCAGGCGCGGGACGACGAGCCGGTCAGGGGCCGGATCGCGGCGGACGACGACGCGATCAGGGGTGGAGACGCGAGGCCGTGAAGGACCGGCCGGAGCCTCGGAGCCGGCCGGGGTGAGGCCGGAGACCGGCGTCGCCGAGCCGATGACCGGTGTGGCAGGGCCGATGGCGGACCCGGGAGCGGACGTCGCGGGGCCGATGGCCGGTGTCGCGCGGCCGATGCCGGACCCCGGAGCGGAGGTCGCGGGGCCGATGGCCGGTGTCGCGCGGCTGATGCCGGACCCCGGAACGGACGTCGCGGGACCGATGGCGGGCGTGGCCGGGGTGGGTGTCGCGGGGCCGGTCGCCCGGGTCGCGGGGTCCTGGACGGGGGGTGCGATGGCGGGGAGGGCCGCAGCGGGTTGGGCGGCGGCTGTTCCCTGGGTGACGCGAGGGCGTTCGGCCTGGCGGGCAGGGGGCTCGGCGGCCGGCAGCGAGGTCACGGCCGCCGCGGCGGCGGCCACGGCCGGGCGCACCTCGCCCGGGCGTGCCTTGATGGAGGGGACCTGCCGTGCCGGGGCCCAGGAGGGGACGGCCCGCTTGCGGGGGGCGGTGTGCTTGGGCTTGGCGCGGGCGCCGCGCCGGGACCTGGAGGCGGACTTCGCGGTCTCGGCCGAGGCCAGGAGCGCGGCCTGCGGAGCCGACCGCCAGACCTTGGCGGTGAAGGTGATCTCGTCGGGCTCGTCGGCCGGCGCCAGGCGGCACCAGGTCTTCGGCTCGCCGAAGTAGCGGAGCTGGGACTGGAGCAGTTCGTTGAGCCGCTTGCTCTCGATCACCGGCCGGGTGGACAGCCACGTCACGATGCCCGGAGGCACCAGGTACAGCACGTGCCAGGGCATCTCCATGGGGACCTGGAGAAGGCGCAGGAGCACCGACCAGGGGACAAGCACGCCCAAGAACACACCGATCCAGACGATCGGAAGCGGCATCGGCAGCCGAAGGTCGTACAGCTTGTAGAGCCGCTTCTCAATGCGCCAGATATTGGTATAGGTAGGCAGGTCCACCCGATCCTCCTCTCCCTGTCACGGCAACCTGGTCGCGCTCATCTGATGCCGAGCGCTCCCGCGATCGCCCTGGCCGTCACCTCGATGACGTTGGGCACGTAGAAGATCACACCGATCGCGACCGCCAGAATGATGAACTGGACGAATCTGGTGATCTCCCGCGTGAAGAGGAAGAAAATGGCGACGACGGAGACCACGACGAGGAACAGCGGGGCGAAGAACCTCCGGAGGAAGTCCGCGAGCCCCGCGGTGTTCACGCCGCCGGTCGGTGGCGCCGACGGCGTCATGACCTCCAGCGCGTTCTCCACGATCATTTTCACTATCAACTCTGGTCCTCCTGCTCATGGTCGCGCTCGCCGGTCGGCCGACCCGCTGGGGATCGTCGCGCTCCCTTGGCCGCTCCCTCGCCGCCTCTCATAGCCGCCGCGGTCTCATTCAACGGTCCGCGTCCCGCCGCGAATGTCCTTGACGTACCAGTTGCCGCCTTGCTTGACCACCGTGAGCCGGTAGGCCTGGTCAAGCGCGCCGGTGCCTCCGGCCTGGTCGCCCGAGGTGGCGGCCGGAGACGGCGCCGCGCCCTGGGCGAACGTCCACTTGACCACGGCGGTGATCTCGCGGGTGGCGCCGCCCGGAGGAGCGCTGACGCTCTTCAGCTCGGCCAGCGTGACCTTTCCGTCGAAACCGTCGAGCGTCTCGCCTTGGACGACATAACGCTGCAACTGGGTCGGATCGCCGGCCGCATAGGCCTTGAAGAAGTTCTCGAGTTGCGGTCGCAGCTCGTTTTCCGCGGTGTCGTCGTGGTCGGCCTGCGGAAGCTGGGGCAGGTTCGCCGGGCCGCCCGCGGGCATCAGCCCCGGTTGACCGGAGACGACGAACTTGCCCTCGGAGTAGTAGACCGGGACCGAGAGCTTCCAGCGCTGCGCGCCGGACTGGGCGAAAAGCGTCACAACCGCATTTTGCGCGTCACTCACTTCAATGCCAGAAAGCTGGAAATTACCGGCGGACATTCGCCCCACACCGTCCCAGCCGAATTGAGTGTCCGCCCCTACCGGAAGAAAAGGCTTCAATCGCTCGGCCCGGTCGTCGGGCTTGGCGGCGTCGTAATTCAAATACGCGAGCGCGAACTGGCTGGCGAACGCGGCGGCGTCGGCCTCCGGGAAGCCCGTGCCCGTGGGCGCGGCCGGCGCGCCGGTGGGCTGGTCACCCTGAGTGATGCGCTCGATGGGCGCGCGGACGCCGTTGACGACGATCACGATGATCAACGCCCACAGCACCGCTCTGCCCGTCCACACGAGCCAGCGCCCGCCCCCACCGGACCACCCGCCACGGCGTGGCGCGCTGCGTCCGCGACCCGGCACGGGGTCAAGGTCCGGGTCGTAGGGCGAGGGAGGGTACGTCGAATGCTCGGGTTCGCCAGCGGTCCGCGGACCGTGCTGGACGTTTGACCTGCGAGCCATCACGCCTCCGCTCGCGCCGATCCCCCCGGCTGGCGCGGTGTCGTCTTACTATCGATCCTGTTATCCATGGTGAAGTATTCACTTTAGCGGCCCCACCAATTGTTCCAGGAAAGCCACGCCCATGGTGCAGGCATCGCCGTAGCAGACCAAGTCGGTCTTCCTCCGGTATCAGGAACGCCACTACCGAGTTCACGCAGGACAGAGTGCCCTTGTTCGTCCGCGAGCCTGGACTCACCTCCCCGACGAGATTCGCATTAAGGACAAAGCTCGCACCTGACAAGAAACCACCGTGAACCGGACATGCTGTGGAGGCATAACCGCTGCTCAGGCAGATGATGGGATCGCGTTCGCCGATCCATGGGGAGGTCGCGAAGTGCCCGCACGCACTGCCTCCCTTCCGCCAGGCCGCCCGCGCGGTCGGGCGCGCGGCGGCACGTACACGGCCGGCGGCCCCGGCGGAGCGCATGACCGACCCAAACACTGGAGAGTACGCGGGGCGCGCCGCCCTGCCGATCACCTGACGGCCACGCCTTACTATCCGCAGGTCACAGGCTCACGCACCGTCAGGCGCGTTTCGTGATGGGTGACGGCCGCACGGCCGATCCCGCTGCGTCGCACTATGTTGCCCTCTGTGGATACGCCATCCCCTCGCTTCCTCGTCGGGCGCTATCGGCTCATCTCCCTCCTCGGCAAGGGAGGCATGGGAACCGTCTGGCTGGCCTCCGACGACCTGCTGCGCCAGCACGTCGCCATCAAAGAGGTGCGGCTGCCGCCCGACCTGGACGAGGGCACGCGCGCCGAACTGCGCGAGCGCACCTTGCGCGAGGCCCGGGCGGCGGCCCGGCTGCGCGCTCACCCTTCGATCGTCACCGTGCACGACATCGTCATCGACGACGAGCGGCCCTGGATCGTCATGGAACTGGTCCAGGGCCGCTCGCTTCACCAGTTGATCCGCGATCACGGCCCGCTGCCCCCGCAGCGGGTCGCCGAAATCGGGCTGCGCCTGCTCGACGCCCTCGGCGCCGCCCACAGCTCCGGCGTCCTCCATCGGGACCTCAAGCCGGCCAACATCCTGATCACCGACGAGGGCCGGGTCGTACTCACCGACTTCGGCATCGCCACCCTGTCCGGAGACCCGTCTCTCACCCAGAGCGGCATGCTGACCGGCTCACCGGGGTTCATCGCCCCCGAGCGGCTCAGGGGCGAGGTCGACGGGCCGGCGTCCGATCTCTGGGCGCTCGGCGCCACTCTGTTCACCGCGGTCGAGGGCCATGCTCCCTACTCGCGGGAGAATCCGACGGCCGTGCTCGCCGCCGTGCTCATGCAGGAACCCCATCCGATGAGGCGAGCCGGGCCCCTCATGCCCGTTCTGGCCGGCCTGCTCGAAAAGGATCCCGCTCGGCGGGCCACCGGCGACCAGGCGGTCCGGCAGCTACGGCCCGTCGCGGCCGGCGCCGCGCCACCGCCCATGCGCCTCCCCAGGCCCGGCGGTCCGCCTCACGGAATCCCGGCAGGCCCGGCGATGCCTTACGGGCAGGGCAGCGGCTTCCCGACCACCCAACCCTCTTCGAGCTCCGTGCCACCCCGACGGCCGACGCCGCGCGGCAGGTCGGTACTTCTCGGATCGATACTCGCGGTGGTCATGGTCACCGCGGCCGGGGTCGCGACCCGCGGCGTGTGGCTGAAGACGCCGACGACGACGCCGAGAGGAAACACCGCCGCGCCAAAGAGCTCCGCGGCGCGCTCGTCCCCGGTCCAGGCCGAGAAGGGCCTGTACAAAGGAGACCCGGAGGCCTGCTCGCTGCTGACCGCCCAGCAGGCCGGGCGGCTCCTCGGCACTCCGGTGAAACGCCAGTTCCAGACCCACGGTTCCTGCATGTGGATAAGGGAGGACATCGGGGTCTTCGTCAATCTGACGCTGATCCGCTCGGCGACATCGGACTTCGCCCACTCGTTCTTCGCCGCCACGCGCACCAGCATGGCGGAGGAGCCGAGAAGGAACCCTGGGACGCGGGTCCGCCAGGGACCGCCCGTGGGCGACGAGGCCTTCAGCTACACCCGAGGCGAGGTCATCGTCAGCACCCACATCTACCGGACGCAGGTCCTCTTCCGTAAGGACAACATGACGGCCGTCGTGTACCTCACGCTGCGCACGCCCGGGTACCGCCGTCCCGACCTGGCCGCGACGTGGGTGGCGGACAACCTGGAGTCATATCGATGACTACACGTTGAAGCGGAACTCCACCACGTCGCCGTCGCGCATGACGTAGTCCTTGCCCTCGATGCGGGCCTTGCCCGCCGAGCGGGCGGCGGGCATCGAGCCGGCCTCGACCAGGTCGTCGAAGGAGATGACCTCGGCCTTGATGAACCCGCGCTGGAAGTCGGTGTGGATGACCCCGGCGGCCTCCGGGGCCGTGGCGCCCTTGCGGATCGTCCAGGCCCGGGTCTCCTTCGGCCCTGCCGTCAGGTAAGTCTGCAGGCCGAGCGTCTCGAAGCCCACGCGGGCGAGCTGGGTGAGGCCCGACTCCTCCTGGCCCACCGACTGCAGCAGTTCGAGTGCCTCGTCGTCGGGCAGCTCGACCAGCTCGGACTCGATCTTGGCGTCCAGGAACACCGCCTCGGCCGGGGCCACCACCTGCGACAGGCGGGCGCGCAGCCCCTCGTCGGCGAGTTCGTCGGAGTCGAGGTTGAACACGTACAGGAACGGCTTGGCCGTCAGCAGGTGCAGCTCGCGCAGGTCGGTGAGGTCCATGCCGGAGGCGTACAGCGTCGTGCCGCCGTCCAGGACCTTGGAGGCGGCCTCGGCGGCCTCCAGGACGGCCTTGCGGTCTTTGTTGGTCCGCGACTCCTTGGTGAGCCGCGGCAGGGCCTTCTCGATGGTCTGCAGGTCGGCCAGGATGAGCTCGGTGTTGATCGTCTCGATGTCGCGGCTCGGGGAGATGTCGCCGTCGACGTGCGTGACGTCGGGGTCGGTGAAGACCCGGATCACCTGGCAGATCGCGTCGGTCTCGCGGATGTTGGCCAGGAACTGGTTGCCCCGCCCCTGCCCGACCGACGCGCCCTTGACCAGGCCCGCGATGTCGACGAACTCGACCTTCGCCGGGATGATCTTGGCGGAGGAGTAGATCTCGGCCAGTGCGGCCAGCCGGGAGTCCGGCACGCCGACGATGCCCACGTTGGGCTCGATCGTGGCGAACGGGTAGTTCGCCGCGAGGGCGTTGCCGCTCTTGGTCAGCGCGTTGAAAAGCGTGGACTTGCCGACGTTGGGCAGGCCGACGATGCCGATGCTCAAGCTCACGTTCGCCGAGTTTACGGTGCCCCGGCGCCGTTCCTGACACCCGTGGGGGCGATGAGCCTGGAATCATGCGAGAGATGGACGTGATGGCACTCGCCTTCCAGCTGGCGGTGGGGCTGGCCGCCGGGCTGGTCATCGGCTTCGCCCTCGCCCGGTCGCGGGCGGCCGCCCGGCTGGCCGGCGCCGAGAGCCGGCTCGCGCTGGCCGAGGCCCGCGCGCAGGCCGCCGACGAGAAGGTCGCCTACGTCGAGGAGCAGATGACCCAGCGCTTCCAGTCGCTGTCCAACCGGGCGCTGGACGTCAACAACCTGCGCTTCCTGGAGCTGGCCGAGAGCCGGTTCGCCGCCTCCAGGGCCGACGCCGCGGGCGACCTGGAGCAGCGCAGGCAGGCCGTCGAGAACCTGGTCGCCCCGCTGCGCGAGACCCTGGCCAAGGTGCAGGAGCAGCTCCGCGAGAGCGAGACGGGGCAGCGGGTGGCGCAGGCCGAGCTGGGCAAGCAGATGGAGTTCGTACGGCACAGCTCCGAGCAGCTCAAGGCGCAGACCGGCGCCCTGGTGCGCGCCCTGCGCCGCCCCGAGGCGCGCGGGCGCTGGGGCGAACTGCAACTGCGGCGGGTCGCCGAGATCGCGGGCATGGCGCGGTTCTGCGACTTCGACGAGCAGGCGTCCGCCGTGACCGCCGACGGCGTCGTGCGGCCGGACATGGTGGTCCGCCTGGCGGGCGGCAAGAACATCGTCGTGGACTCCAAGGTGTCCCTGGCCGCCTACCTGGAGGCCGCGGAGGCCGCCGAGGCGGGGGCGCAGGAGGTCAGGCTGGACGCGCACGCCCGCCACCTGCGCGACCACGTCGACCGGCTGGCCGCCAAGACGTACTGGCAGGCGTTCAGCCCGGCCCCCGAGTTCGTGGTGCTCTTCATCCCCGGTGAGGCGTTCCTGGCACCGGCGCTCGAGCGCGACCCGGGGCTGCTGGAGTACGCCATGCGCAGGCGCGTGCACATCGCCACCCCGACGACACTGATCACCATGCTGCGCACCGCCCAGTACGCCTGGCAGCAGCAGGCGCTGAGCGAGAACGCCCGCGCGGTGTTCGACCTGGGCAAGGAGCTGTACGAGCGGCTCGGGGCGCTCGGCCGCAACGTCGACGCGGTGGGCAAGGCGCTCGGCCGGGCCGTCGTGGCCTACAACAAGACCGTCGGCTCGCTGGAGGGCCGCGTGCTCGTCACGGCGCGCAGGCTGAACGACCTGGGCGTGGTCGACGCCCCCCTCCCCCAGCCCGACCTGGTGGAGGACCTCCCCCGCACCCCCTCCATGCCCGAGCTCATCGGCGAGGACCCCTTCCCCGGCGAAGCGGACGCGTCCCCCGACGGGGAACCGGAAGACGAGACCGGAATGCCGGGCGACGGCGAGCCGGCAGGCGAGGGGGGGACGCGGGGGGACGGCGGGCAGGGACGGGAGGCAGAGACGCCGCCAGCCGCTGGTGAAGAGACGGCAAGCACGTTCCCGGCCCCTCGCCTGAACGGTAAGTTGACGCGAGACTTGTCATGAGGCCGGCCGGAGCGGCCGTGGGGCCCGGGCCCGGAGGGGGCGGCGGTGGTGGCACAGGAGCGAGCGCGACCAGGGGTCAGGCTGACCGCCCGCGGTGCCGTGGCGCTCATTTTCGTCGCGACGCTCGCCTCCCGGCCGACCGGGTCGATGCTGGTCATCGGGCTGGTCTTCTGCGCCGCGTGCCTGGCCGCCGTCCTGCTCGTCCAGCCGCGTGACCTGCTCGCGCTGGTGGTCGCCCCGCCGCTGGTGTTCTTCGCCGCCACCCTGGTGAGCGCCCTGTTCGGCGGGTTCGGCGCGCCGTCGCTGCTCCAGGCGCTCGGTCTCGGCCTGTTCACCGGGCTGTCGGCCGCCGCGCCGTGGCTGTTCGGCGGCTCCGCGCTCGTGCTGGCCGTCGCCTGGTTCCGTGGGCTGCCCGACAACGTCAGCGAGCTGCGCGCCGAGCTGCGGGCCGGCCGCTCCACCTCCGCGGCCACCGCGGCCGGAGCTCCCCGCCGGGCCAGGCCGGGCGCCGAGCAGGGCTACGTCCCCGAGCCCGAGGGCTACTTCGAGCCCCGCGTGTACGGCACGCCACGAGAGCCCGAGGCCTGACCGTGCGCGGGCGCCCGGCCGGGGTCATCGCCGTGGACGGGCCGTCGGGGTCGGGCAAGACGACGCTGGGCGGCGCGCTCGCCGGCGAGCTGGGCGCCACCCTCGTCCACATGGACGACCTGTACCCGGGCTGGGACGGGCTGCTCGGCGGCGCCGATCGGCTCGTCCGGTGGATCCTGCGCCCGCGCGCCGAGGGCCGTCCCGCCCGCTGGCGGCGCTACGACTGGACGCGGGGCGCGTACGCCGAGTGGCACGAGGTGCCCTCGCCGTCGCCGCTGGTGGTCGAGGGCGCCGGCGCGGGGTCCGTGGCGGCGGCGCCGTACCTCTCGCGCCTGATCTGGGTGGAGGCCCCGTCCGAGGTGCGCCGCACGCGGGCGCTGAGCCGCGACGGCGAGGCCTACCGCCCGCACTGGGAGCGCTGGGCCCGCCAGGAACGGGCCTACTTCGCCGCCGAACGCGTGCGCGACCGCGCCGACCTGGTCATCGACACCTCGCTGGTGCCCGACGCGCTCGGCGCCGTCCTCGGCACCCGCTGAGCCCGCCTGCGGGAGGTGGAAAGGGCCGTCAGCGGGAGGCGGCGGGACGCAGGTCGCGGCGCAGCTCGTGGGGCAGGGCGAAGCGGACGTTCTCGGGGACCGACTCGACCTCCTCGACGTCGCCGAAGCCGCGCTCGGCCAGCCGGGCCAGCACGCCCTCGACCAGCTCTTCGGGCACCGAGGCGCCGCTGGTGACGCCGACCGTGGTGACGCCCTCCAGCCAGGCGTCCTGGATGAAGGAGGCGTTGTCCACCAGATAGGAGGCGTCGGCTCCGGCGTCCTTGGCGACCTCGACCAGGCGCTTGGAGTTGGAGGAGTTGGTGGAGCCGACGACGATGACGAGCTGCGCCTCGCGCGCGATCTCCTTGACCGCGACCTGGCGGTTCTGCGTGGCGTAGCAGATGTCGTCGCTCGGCGGGTCGATGAGGTTCGGGAAGCGCTCGCGCAGACGGGTCACCGTCTCGTTGGTCTCGTCGACCGACAGCGTGGTCTGGGACAGCCAGACGAGCCGCTCGGGGTCGCGCACCTGGACCCGGCCGACCCCGTCGAGGCCGTCGACGAGCTGGATGTGCTCGGGGGCCTCACCCGCGGTGCCCTCGACCTCCTCGTGGCCCTCGTGGCCGATGAGCAGGATGTCGTAGTCCTTGGCGGCGAAGCGCTTGGCCTCGTTGTGGACCTTGGTGACCAGCGGGCAGGTGGCGTCGATCGTCTTCAGCGACCGCCGGGCGGCCTCCTCGTGGACGGCCGGGGCCACGCCGTGGGCGGAGAAGACGACGATGGCGCCCTCGGGGACCTCCTCGGTCTCCTCCACGAAGACCGCGCCGCGCTCTTCGAGCGTCTTGACGACGTGGGTGTTGTGCACGATCTGCTTACGGACGTAGATGGGGGCGCCGTAGCGGTCCAGAGCCTTCTCGACGGCCTGCACGGCGCGGTCGACCCCCGCGCAGTAACCGCGTGGCTTGGCCACCAGGACACGTCGGCTCGCAGAGGTCTCCGAAATCATGTGCTCATGGTATGTGCTCTCGCCGTCCTGGGTGGCCGTGGGCCCGGGTTCCGGCGGCACGCACGGTATATCTGCTTTCCTATGCTTGGGTGCGTGTGCGACGGCCCTGTCCGTCCGCCCCTTGACCTCATGCGGTCCAGTCCGATGAGACTGGTCGTCCAATATCAGACCCTCTGAGGGAGCCGGCATGTCACTGACCGACATCGTCCGCACCATAGCCAAAAACGTCCGGCAAACCGTCACAGACCCCCGGGAACTCAAGGAGAAGGCCAAGGACCTGCCGCTCAACGTGCTGCAGACCGCGCTCAGCGGGGTCGGGCAGGCCCTGATGCTGAGCGACCGCGTCCGCACGGGCATCAAGCGGCTCATCAGCGACGACGACAAGGCCGCCGCCGACGAGCGGGGCTCCGGCGTGACCTCCCCGCAGGTCGTCATGGACGAGCGCGAGGAGCGGGAGGAGAAGCCCGCCAGGCGCGAGCCGGTCATCTTCGCCCCCCGGCCCAGGGTGTCCGCCGACCACCAGAACGGCGCGGCCGCCAAGCCCTCGGACGGCGCCGCCACCACGGCCTCGACCACCGCCCCGACCACGGCCGCGTCCGCGGCTCCCGCCGAGGCCGCGCCCCCGGCTCCCGTCGCGAAGCCCGCCGCCGGGACCCCTGCCCCGGCCGCCGCGGAACCGGCCGCCGCCGAGCCCGCCACGGAGCCCGCCACCGCGGAGTCCGCTGTCACCGAGCCCGCTGCCACGACCGCGGAACCCGCCGCCGCCACCGCCTACATCCCGTTCGCCAGCGGACCGCGCAACTG